>JBBSWA010000013.1:0-9703 GCA_038046485.1 Nanobdellota archaeon | reverse complement strand
TTAAAGTCTTAGAAATCAAAATCTTAAAAAGGAAGTAATTATGCAACACAGCAATCTCGACTATAATCCATAAGGTTAACTATTGCAGCTCTTTCAGCATCATCGAAGAATTGAGGGCGTGCTTTTGCAAAGAATCGTGCGACGGCTTGGCTACGTTTTCCCCCGAGCATACAATGCACCAATACTTCTTTAGCCGGTGAACCATACTGATCAAAATCAGCTAGCATTTGAAGAGTGATATCTCTATCCAACCCATTTCCTCGTTCATCAAAACGATAGGTAGATATTCCTGTCCAATTAGCACTACGAGCTAAAGGAGTTTCATATGCGCGGAGAGCACGATCTGTTCCTTCAGGATAAAAAATTCGAACCCCCCAAGTTGGGCTAGTTGGAGAATAACATTCAGCAGCCGCTGCGCCACAAACCGTTACATGCATATATCATTTGTTTAACTCTTATTTATAAGCCTTCGCCTTAACAATAGTTTTATATATTTCAAGCTTTATAAAATACCATGAGCTTCCTTGAGCGATTGCAGTTCTGGCGCAAAAACGACGAATACAGCTTTGATACGGGGCTGCCTCCTGATATCGGCAGTGCAAGCCCTCCTACTAGTTATAACAACCCCTCTGCAGGAGGTTTACCTGAAATTGGAGAATCTTCTTTTGACAAACCCTCTAGTTATGATAAGCCTTCTAGTTATGATAAAGGGTCTAGCTTTGAGAAGCCCAGCTATGGAACACCCTTAGGATTTGAAAAACAGCCGAACATGGCTTCTTCTGGCCCCAATCGAGACCTTGAAATCATCAGCCTCAAGCTGGACGCCATCAAAGCAGAGTTAGATGCCATCAACCAACGATTGGTTCGCGTTGAGAAACTCGCAGAATTGAACATTAAAGGTGGAAAGGCAACTTCAAGAGACATCTGGGCGACGTATTAGATTCGTAGTCGTTCCTACACCTATTCTTTAGAAACCTCTTTGAAACAAGACATGTATGCGCTTTGCCTTTTTCCTTGGGATCTTATTCTGCGTAAGCATGGTTCTCGCTGTCCAAATTACGGAAGTATTGTATGATCCCATTGGTGATGAAACTAGCCAAGAATTCGTTGAGGTCTACAGCCCCACCAATCTGACGAATTATGTATTTGGAGACAAGAGCAGAAACCAAAGCTTACAACTGGTGCAATGGACGGATAACCCCTATGCCCTTATCGTAACCACTCTTTATAATCGAAGCGGCCAAAACCTTACTTTCTACACAACTGGAAGTCAACTTGGAAATGGCCTAGCTAATACGGGAGATGCAGTCTTTCTCTATTTTAACGGCACTCTTCTGGACTCGATGAGCTACAATGCCAGTGCTGCCCCTGAAGGATATTCATTGGAGCGAACGGAGCAAGGCTGGGAAGCTTCAATTAACTTGAACGGGACTCCTGGAAGTTTGCGATCCCCTTCAAAAACGATTTTACCCTCTCTTGTGCAAGAGAGTTTTGAAGTGAATGTTACACCTTCTCTTACACTGGTTTCTTTTCCTAACTCTCCTAATCGATCGATGACCTTTTCAACCGACAAACTCATCTACCGACCCGGCGAGACCATGAGACTTGCTTTGGAATGGTCATTCTCAGGAGAAAAAGCCCGCGTTGAAATAAGGGATTTACAAGGAAACCTTCTCAAACAATACCCTTCTGTTTCCAAATCCCTTACCTATAAAATCACGAAAAACACATCGGCCATTTTGATTCATGCCCAAAGGATAGCTGGTGGGAAGATATCTAATGAGGACAACCTTAGCGATGAAAAAGTGGTTGGCGTTCTTTTACCCCTTCCCTTGATTTCCCCCAAATTTTTTTCTGTTAAGAACTCCAGTTGCTCTCCACCTTCTAAGGAATTGGTGCGCATTGTTTCCTTCTATACTCGTGCTCAAAAATATCAAGAAAAGATAAAATTATATTTTCACTTGGAAGGAGAAGGAAACTACACCCTTCTTCTTGATAGTTCGCTTGAAACCATGTATAGAAATATCACGTTAAACAAAACCTATGAAGACTTTTTTGAAGTTAAACCTGGACTTCATAAAAATCTCTTCACTCTTCAAGCATTCAACATGAATCAAACTTATGCTCCTAAAATCCTGGTTTTTTATTTAGAATCACCCAACTTGACTCAGACGTATTCTGCCAATGTTTCTCTTACTGAGAAACCCCTTGTTTCGAATGTAAGCCTAAAGATAACTTCAGTTCAACGAATAGAACCTCCCCCGATTATCCCTCAATACACTGGAACCTTAGCATATGACTCTCGTGTTCCTTCTTACTTGACCTATGGCTTGGTTGTACTGCTTATTGTTACTTTGTTTGCCCTATTCCGAAAAGGAAAAGTTGAAACGGCTGATTTGTCGAGCGAACAAGGGGGGACTAAATGAAAGGTTTTCGACATAAAGTTTATATACATGTAGATACTTGTATCTATAAATCAGATAGCCTTTACTTTGGCACAAAGCCGGTTATTATACTTAAACATGCCATTCAACAATCGTATGTTCGAAACATAACTTATCCAGATCAATTGAGGGAAGTTATAAGAACAGGTAACGTTAAGCGTTTTGGAAGACGAGGATTAAAATTTATCAAGCGATCTGAGAATGGATCTATTATTTGCATTGGAGAAGATGTGGGTTGCGCAGTTATTATAAAAACGGTTGAAAGAGGCAATTGAAATGAAAAAACTAACATTAGGTCCTGGTCGAGAGTGGAAAGTAGCTGTAATTAAAACCTGCCCACTCTGCAAAAAAGGAAAAATGCGAATCCAAAAAGAAATCCTGGAACCAGATGGTGTAGAATATGAAGCTATTTCTTGCGTTCATTGTGGGGAATCATTTCTGACGATGGGACAACTGGATGTGCTTGCTGACAAGTATCGCAAACTCCGTCGAGCGAAGGAAGTTACCTTCTCTAAATGGGGAAATAGCCTTGCTATGCGAATTCCCAAGGCCGTTGCGAAGGAGTATAAATTGAGCTCTGGGAAAACAGCTCTTTTGGTACAGGAGAAGAAGGGGATACGGATTGTGCCGATGTGAGGCTTTGCGTTATGAATCCAGCGGACAAAGATCAAGAGATGCGAGAGGCAGTGCAACTATTTTAACGAAGGGAAAAATACAGAAAAGTTGTCATTCATAAACAGTAGAATTATTATTTCTTTTTCTGTAACTCTAATTGTCCGAAGGACGAGGGAGGCTATACACAATTCGCACTTTATTTTAAAATATTTAAGTTATCTCGGATAACACTTAAGGAGAAATTTTCTTTGCTTTCAAGCACAAAGTCATATTCTTTTATATGTGGTTTAATAATAGTTTTATATTGACTATTTCTTTCATTAAAGTTTTTCTTTACTTCTTCAGCAGTTTTCTCGTTATCGGCTCTTGCCCTTTTTATTCTTCTATCAATTTCCAATTTTTCTGTGCATATCAAGAAGATACTTACTGAATTGGATTTTTCTTTCTCTAGGAAAACTGTGCCGACACCTTCAATGATAGTCAGTGTTGCATTTCCATATAATAATCTGCATTCTTTTGATTCCTTAGCTTTTTTGGGCCAATGATAATAATTATTGCCTTTTTCTATATTGTAGATTATGGCCTTTATACTCTGCAAAAAATAAGATGCTTCAAAAGAGGTAGTGTATCTTCCTGTCCGTTTGTTCTTTTGAGCATCATCCCATGTTGTAGTGGCACTATTCCTAAGTTTAGTATCAACAACAAAATCATCCATTTCTAAAAAATTGATTCGGGCGTGTTTGGTTGCTTCTTTTGAAATAATTTTACTCAGTTCAGTTTTTCCTGAGCCTCCATTTCCTGAGATGAAAATGAATTTTTTATTTGTAGAAATACAAAACTGAACTATTTTCTCGGCAACTGTAGAAGCATTATACTTTTTCATATAATTAAGTTCGTATTATGGAATTTAAATAGTTTTGTTTTTGCATTTTGATCTGGTGTTTTTTATCAATATATTGAGTATAGCCTCCCTTTTTGCTTCTTTTTCTAAAAGAAGAATGCGATTTAGTCTAGTGAAAATTTAATTGCGTACAACAACTATTAAACGTAATTTTATTGCATTTAATGAGCGTTCAGAGGTGATTCAGCGCAAAACGTTTATAAACCCTTATCGGTTCGTACCGTCCATGGATAAAGCGGAAATCAAAGTCAAGATCAATGAAGGGTTCATCCGGGCCAATGTATTGTTCGAGGTTATTGGAAGCCCTAAGGAACATGTTGAAGGCGCTTTGAAGAATTACCTAGAAAACATCAAACTCACGGCGAATGTCATTGTTCTGAAAGAAGACCTAGAACCTGCTGAGGACCTTGGGAATGGATTGTTCAGTACGTTTGCTGAGGTTGACCTCATGGTCAAGGGACTTGAAAAATTAACTTGGCTATGCTTTAATTATTCTCCGGCTTCCATTGAAATCATTGATCCGCCTGAATTCAAATTCCAGGAAAAGGAACTCAGCAACTGGCTGAATGACTTGCTTGCTAAATTGCATGAAATCGGAGCTTTATCTAAACAAGTTAGCGCTGAAAATAAGATGATCGTACAAAACATGAACCGCTTGATCAAGAATGCCATCCTCGTTGCAGTGGATGATGGACATCATACCCCTAAAGAAATTGAAAAAAGAACTGGCATTGACTTTAAACAATTAAAGCCTTTCTTTGAAGCCATGATCAAGGAAGGAAAGATTCATCTCATGAAAGATCAATATAAACGCCCTGGAAACGATAAGAAAAGTGAGAAGAAAAAGAAGAAGTGATTACTTCTCTAGAAACTTTTTTGTTAACTCAATGGCTTCTTTTGGACTACTGACTAGATGAATTTGACTGGGGGAGAGTTTTTTGAAAAAGGTTTTGCTTTCTTCCATGTCGTTTAATAAAATGATCTGTTTATTGGGCTTGATTGCTAGAGCTACTTCAGAAGCGGTTCCAGGGTTCATTCCGCATGCGATCACTACATCGCAGGAAAGGACGTTCATATAATTCCGGCCGCTTTGCATGTTGGTGATGATCGGGATATCTACATACTCTGAACACCTGTTTGGATCATCATTGGAAAGAATGCCTACTGTTAAACCTCCTTTTGCCTTTGCACCTTTGTTTGCTGCTCCCATGACTCCTTCTTTTCCTCCTCCGGTGAGAAGCACCCAGTTGTTTTCTGCGATTAACTCACCTAATTGGTAAGCGTTTTGTTCGTCTATTTTACTCGCTTCTCCTCCTGGAGGACCCATGACCCCGATGATGGTTTTACGCATGAAATATTGGAACATTGGTTGAAATAAAAAGTTGGCGTTTGGAGTTTGATTTGATATTTATTTCTATATAGAAACTTATTAATGGGTTACTTACCTAGAACCCAAAGTTATAAATACCCAAAGCCCCTTTATCGACGGTATGTCGGATGCCTCTAAACAAGTCGAAGCCCTTTTGTTTTCTTCAGGCAAATGGATGGCGGAAGATCAGCTTGCCATGCTTACCAATATGCCTAAAGATGGCGTTAAAAGCGCCTTGCAAGAACTCAAAACACAGTATGAACAGGCTGACAGCTCCCTTACCTTAATGAATGAATCTGACGGATGGAAGCTGAATGTTCGCGAGAACTACTTGGAATTGGTACGTAAAATCATTGCCGATGCTGAGTTACCTAGACCTTGGTTGCAAACCCTTTCTGTCATCGCCTGGAAACGACCTGTTTTGCAAAGCGAAGTGGTACAGATTCGAAGCGACTCGGCCTACGAACACATTGGTGAACTTGAAAAAAGAGGGTTCATCCTCAAAGAACCTGAAGGACGCAGTTACTTACTGAAATTAACACCAAAATTTTTTGAATACTTTGATGTCAAAACCGATGAAGACATGAAAAAAGTCTTTGAACACATTAAAATTCCTGAAATCCCCCTACAACCCTTACAAGGTACTGAAGCTGTAGATCCCAACTATGAAGATATCATCGAGCGCCTTGAAGAAGTCAAGAAAAGCATTCCACCCCCCGAACCTGTGAAAATGGAAGAAATGCAAGGCTTTGACGATGAACTGGAAGCGCTTCACAAACGCGTGGACAGCCACTCGGAAGAATTAAAACAATTCCGACGAATTGAAAACGAACCTACGCCAGTAGAACCTGCTCCTACCCAAGAACTTCCCGAGCAAGAAATACCCCCTTCTTAGCGATATAAACTTCTAAAACTAAAACGATCTTCTAAGGGTTTGTTTGTCGGCTCATTCGGTAATTCCAGTAGGGTTACCCTGTACTCTTCACATGAAGCTTTATTTAGATCACTCCCTACGCCGATGAATACAGGATTGTGGATCTTTGGAATGAAATGACCAAAGGCCTTGCCCAATACTTTAATAAGACTCATTCTTGTACGACTTCCTTCTGCATCATAGAAAGACCTGCGATACAGATGATCGCTGCCAAACACCAATCTTAAGTATTCTTCCCATCCCGATGTGTGAATAACATTCTCTAATTGGTTTCTTCCCCAATCTGAAAAAACAACCAACCCTTTTTTATGACTTTCTCCAACCTTATTTCCGTACTGCTCCAAGAAACCAAGAACTTCAGGCCGAGACACCCACTTTGATTCCCCCCCTATTGCTTGGGAATCTGGTACCACTAGACTGTTTTCCATGTCGAGAAAAATCAACTCTGCCCTTGTAAGAGCATCAATGGAATCTGCAGAACTTGCTTGGATGACTTGAAGCATTCTAATTACCAGGTAAGGACCAATGCACCATACTTTTTATTGGATTCGAATGGAGCCGTGGGAACATATACTGAACTAAAATCTAGAGAAGTTTTTGATAAGCCGCCAGCCACACCTAGACCTAGACCATGGGTCACTTGCAATATATTTACGCGTACATCTAGTTTTAGGTGACTTCCTTGGATATCTACATCGGTTCCTTTCACCGCTCCGCTTAGTTTCTCATACGAGCCCGTTCCAACTATGCAGCTTCCTAGATCTACATGAGCCATTCCACCATACGTGAATACACCGTTTGAATCTGGAATGGAAGGCTGCGTATTGTCTTTTACCTTACCAAAACCTGCCATACCCCCTAAGAATAATTTATCCCCCATTTGTAGACCTACTAATCCCTCTAATGAAGATACTCCACGACTAAAACCTGCTGTAGAGCTATTATCAAATGACTCGCTTGCTATCGCTCCTCTCGCGCCGACACTGACTGGACCGAGTTTTGTTACACCAAAACCATCTAAATCTATTGTTTTAAATGTGGCATTGAGATGTGTTCCAGTTGTTTCGTCGGTTACATTACTGGCTAAATATAAAATACGGGCTTCTGCCATTGTTTTTGGACTTGCATAAGCTACATCTGCGTAGATGCCTAGCATCTTGCCACTTAATACAGGATCTATTCCCCCTAGCGGTTGGAAGGTTGCTTCGCCTATTCCAAGGGCTGGACCCACAGCGCCGCTCCATCTGGATTTTCCTTCTTTAGGATTTTCATCTACATCATACGGAGCTTGCTTAGATTTTTTTTGAGGAGCTTCTGAATCTGAAGGCATTTGATAACCTGAAGAAGCTTGATTGCTTTCTCTACCAACTGGGGATGGGCAGCATCCTTTTTGCAATTCAAGAGGAATTCCATGCTCTGCAAGACTTTTTGAAGGAGCAACTCCTGTTGGGGTTATTCCACTTGATGGGAGAGGATTGGGAGTTTTTTTTGGAGCGTAAGATAAACCTGTCCCAGGAACAGAAGGAGCCCGATCTGATTTTATCATCTCGCGAAACTCTGCATTCCTTCGTGCTTGAACAACTTGATCCGGAGAGATCAATACGAAAGGAATACCTGCCTCGTAACTTGTTTCTATATAGTGTGTTTCTGGAACTCTTTTCTTACCTTCCATCTTATATGTGGTTATGGGGGCTCTTAACACAAATCGCGCAGGCTCCCCCACTTTAAGCCCACAACCCATAGCTCTTTTAAGTTCAGACGCTGAAATATAGAAATCAGTCACAAAATCTTCTTTGTCACATTGCAGAACACCTGAATACATATTCACCCCTTTAATCCCTACCTCTCCTTTAATCACTACCTCTAGTGGGAGATGAGTACCGGTGGTGCATAAAGGTCCTGACATCAACACAGAACCATTTATGGGCACTTCAAAGCTTTGCCCATTGTTCGTCATGTCTGTCGTCGCGTCTAAGTACGTTTTGTTCTTCTCAAAAACCCAAATAACACCTCTACTTAGATCAATACTTGATTTTTCGATTTCTTGAGGAGTTAAAGCCTTTTCACCTTTCTTAGACTTTTTCCTTCCTATATCTGGGCATTGGGAAAATTCTTGATCTAAAAAACGATCCACATCTCCTCGAGTCAAGCGCCTTCCAAAAATACTGCTGATGCCGGTTGTTTGGATCAACCCACTTCCTTCAAGCCCCTTATAAGCTGTACTCATGGCTGCTTTTCTATAAGATGCAGGAGCTTTTGGAGTGTCTTCGGCGTATACTTTTTTTATGCCTAAAGCCCCACTTACCAGTACGCCAGCTAAACTTGCGGCCACGGCAGCAGTCTGCCACCAAGAACGACCCCTAACACTCCTTTCAACAGGTGCCCTTTGTGGAGAAGATAGCACTTTTTCTAGGCCTCCTCCATCGGCATTTCCTATTAAAGAATCATTTCTCCCAAGATCAAAATCTGTTATTGCGGCCGTTGCTTGTTCATAAGCTTGATGTTTAATTTCTAAAACTCTAAACTCTTCCTCAGAAGGCAATTTGGAGGCAATGACTTCAGCAGGATTAAAAGATTCAGCCTTTTTTTTCCGGAATGATAAGATTCCCATATTGGGTGAATCGCTGCTTTGCTTATAAATCTTAGCCCTGATTACTACTCAAAAATAGGTAATTTAAGGCAATAAGTCATTTAAACTGCCTCCCTTTCCAAAACACCATGATTGCCATTGTCGGAGCAGGCCCTGCCGGAAGCATGGCTGCCCTTAAACTCGCCAAAAGCCATGATGTGACCCTCTTTGAAGAACATGAAATGGTGGGTAAGCCGGTTCAATGCACCGGGATTGTGACAGAAACGATCAACCAGACGATCCGATTAAATCCCAATGTTGTTATGAACAAGATTGAAGAGGCACGAATCCTTGCACCAAATGGAAAAATGATTTCTGTTCACTTCAAACACCCTGAAAACATCATGGACCGCGGCGCATTTGATGAATGGCTCTGCCAGAAAGCTGAAAACGACGGCGCTACGATCCTGAAAGGACACCGTTTCATGGGACTTGAACAAGGAAAAGCCAAGATTGAAATGGTGGCCAAGAAAAAAACAAAGCTGTTTGCTTTTGACCATATCCTTGGGGCAGATGGACCACAAAGCCGGGTTGCGAAAAGCGCAGAGATGTTTGGAAAACGAAGATTCTTTACAGCCATGCAAGCCACTGTTCAGTGCAAGAATGACAACGCCATCCTTTTTTATCCTCACATCGGACAATTGGGATGGGCTGTACCTGAGTCATCTACAAAAATGCGAATCGGTGTAGCGAGCTATGAAAACTGTCCTGCTTATTTCAATCAAATCCTTAAAATGCATCCTGGACCGATTATTGACCGACAAGCTGGGTTGATCCCTGTCTATGATCCAAAATTAAAGACTGAGAAAGG
>JBBSWA010000012.1:54943-63057 GCA_038046485.1 Nanobdellota archaeon | reverse complement strand
CTTACAGAAGGCATTGAAAGGAGTGGAAGGCTACGGTGGTGGCCATAAGAACGCCTGCGGCTTATCCGTCAAAGAAGGTGATTTTGATAAATTAGTAGAAGTCTTAAAAAAAGAATTAACGTGATTTCTTACGAATCGAGCGGTACTTAGAATATAAGAAGAAAGCAACCAGAAGAGTCACTAAAAGGATAAGAAAAATACGGCCAAGTGTTTTTTCTATAACTGGATAGGTCTCTCCGAATACATAGCCGATACCCACTGAAATGTAGGACCAAAAAAATCCTCCGAGTATATTATAGAATAGAAAAGAGGAACGTTTCATCTTAGCCGTGCCAGCAATAAATGGGGTAAAGGCTCGAGTCACCCCATAGAATCGTCCCAAGATGATTGTAACCCCCCCATATTTCTTAAAGTACTTTTTAGCTCGTTTATACGGCAAGTGTTCAAGCATGAAAAGTTTTGGGTATTTTTTAAGCCATTTTTCTCCATATAAAGAGCCAAGGCGAAAACCAATCCAATCCCCCAAAATACCTCCTACAGCAGCGAAGAGAACAAGGAGGTAAAAGTTTACCCATCCTTCATAAGCAGCTATACCTGCAAGGATGACAAAAATCTGTCCAGGGATGAAAAGGCCGATAAAGGGAGCCGTCTCAATGAGGGCAGCCAAAAAGACTAAGGCATAGGTAAAAAGAACAGGATATCCATTGAGGTCTTGGAAGGAAAGCATAACTCAAGTCAGTTTAATCTATTTATATAACTAATCAAAATCCATGATGCTTCGTTGTTTTTTGTTGTGCCGTTCCAGTCGCTTGGGGGGATGAACATGCACCCAAGTATATCCCCATTTCTTGAGCATGGTTTCGGCATTCGGTGAAATGGCCGGACTTGCTAAGATGCCCTTAACCCTTTTTACACCTTTGAGCTCGATAATCTTCTCAACATATCTTCGGAGCTGCGTCACCGCATCCAGGTTCGCTGTGTACCGCTTGCATTCCACAATCACCAGGTTTCCCTCACGATCATGGCCAAAGACGTCGATGAAGCCAAACTTCGTGTGTTCCTCTCTAGATAAAGGTTTGAAGTCTTTACCAATCGAAGTAGGATTCTGCATGATCCAGTCGCTCATATCTCTTTCCGTCCCTACCAATTCGAGTTTCTGTCCGTCTTCAAGTTTCCGCATCAAACAATCATACACTTTGTAGATTTCAATGTCCAAGTAGTCTTTGTCTGCTGGATGAAAGGCTTTAAGCGTATAGTGCTTGTTCTGATGTTCCAGTCTAATCTCAGCGCCTGCTTTCATATAGTTAACAGGTGTACTACCCTCAGGTTGGTGGACCTGCATCGTCTTATCTTGCTTGATCAGAATCAATCGGTCTCCTTTATCTAAAAACGCCTCAGCTCTTCCACTGTATTGGATGGTACATTCACAGAAAAACACGATCATTTGAGCCTTTTTCATGGCCTCATCAAAGTGTTCTCGAAAGGAAGAAAAATCCATAACTCAAGAATTCACCAGGGGTTTTTAGGTTTTGCGGTTGGACTGGAAGTATCCGATCTAGGAAAATAACGTTGTTTTAAACCAGAAACAAAAACTCCGGAAGCACACAACCCGATAAGACCTACTATTCCACCTGCACCCACCATTGCTCCTCTTAGAAACCTCAAATCAACGGAATTATAATCAACCCATTCGGCTTTAAAGCTTCCTACTTCTTGGCGTAGCTCAGGTAAAAGTTGTTCGCATAGAGAGTCACGTTTCATGGGTTGGCCGGAGCTGTACATAGCGAAAGGTTCTTGTGCTCTCTGAAGCATCTGGCTAACCAGAAGAGACAACGAGTCAAGATAAAAAGGCTTTGGGTTATTAGAAGAAAAAGAAGAATTTACAGGTAAAAGATGGTAAAGTAACTGAATCTGGCCAGGCAGTCTCTGAACACGTGCAATGCTCGGATCTTCAAAAGTTGCGTCTAAATAAGCCTGTACAGGTTCAACAACTTGGGCAGCTTCCTTGCGAGCAAGTTCTATTTTTGGACTCATCCACACTGCCCCATAATAAGATGCTGCAGTTAAGGCAAATGCGGCTACAGCCGTAGCCAAGGAGGCAACAGGAAATCTGGGACGATGAGTAGTTGAAGAGGGTACTTGACTATAAGATGTATACTGGGAAGATCCTTGACCATAAGCCGGATTTGAATCCGGCCTAGAATAATCAGTAAACCCTCCTGCAGATGGCGAAGAAGCTTTAGCTTCCAGAGGAAGTGAACTTCGAGATGAGAAAGAAAGTGTGCCGCCAGAGGCTTTCATAGACCCCTTACCAGAGGGGTTTCCCTTTTTTTTAGGCTTTCTCTTTGTTCTTTTACCATGTCCCATAAAGTGCAGAAAACAAGCTTTATTTATAATCGTTTCTCCAAAGCCCGGCTTTAATTGTTTAATGAGGTATATACTTTTTAATCAGAGCAAGTCCAGTTTCTTACCCATCTTTCCTTCATAGGCCTTGATTGCCTTAGAACTTCCCTTGAGTAATCGCTTCACCGTGTTGTGGATTGAAGCAGATTCTTCAGGTGGGAAGGCTTCCAAGATACGAATCAAGGATTGCACAATCGGCACTTGATACGTTGCATCCAATTGATCCAACTGGTTGAATACCGAGAGCATGCGAAAGACAGTCATTTCATTGAGTTTTCCAATCTCAAGGATGGACTGGGTAAGAAACTCAAGCCCTTGTGGAGTAAGAATGGAAAGTTTGCGGTTCATCGAGTAAGTCATGTAAAGCGCCCGTTGAGGCCCTGCCTGCTCAACTTTATATCTTGGGTCTTTGCTGGTTTCTTGAATGAGTTCAATGACATCTTTGCCTTCCATGGATCCCACAATGGAAAGATAACTTTCCCAACTGACATTATGTTCTGCAAATTGAGTTTTGAATTTTCGTGCCACTTCCATGCGATCAGAAGCAGTAGTCCTAAGGTAGAATCTTAAAGCAGCATACCGGTCAGGGTAGTTGGGTGCTTGAAATTGATTTTGCAAGAGTTCATACATTTCAGGGGTTTCAAGTGTAGAGAGTAGGTCCAAACAAGTAACTTTAAGACGCCGGTTTTTGATGGTGACTACTTCATGCTTGAGTTCACTTCGATAAACAGGAGAGGTTCCAAGTTTATGGTAAAGTGCGAGCAGCTCGGTTTTATAGGCTTTTGCAAGGCTTTGCTTGATTTTTTTTGTAGCGTCATAGATCTCTTGGTACTTGTGAGATTGAGTATCATCGCGGATCATGTCCGCAACACGAAGCATGAATCCCTTAACTCCTAAATCTAAGCTGCTATCCTGTAGAACCTTTCCAAAGAGCTGTATAAACATAGGGTTTACTTCGCAAGAAAGGTCGTTTAAGAGTCTGACCTTTTCCTGTTCAAGAAGTTCTTGAAAGGCCATGTAACGATTCACAACATCCGAATCCGTTAAAGCCTGCAATGCAAGTTGTTCAGTCGTAAGGAACGGCTGGATTTTGCCGTAAAGGCTATGACCTCGGTTCAGGCTTACATAAACGGGTTTTTCTTTTACAGCAAAGGTGATTTTTTCTTTCATCTTTTTCATCCAGTACATTTGGCTGGTGCCAGGAATGTCCTTGCCCTGTGCGTCAACCAGCGCCAAGCAAAAGGGGAATTGCCAGGGTTCATCCCCTCCTTTTTGTTCAAGTTCAAGAGTATAAGAACCCTGATCGTAAGAAGTCTTAACAAAAAGAGTAGGATACTTAGCTCGCTTAAGCCATCCATCAGCCATCTTCTGTAAACTCATGCCTGAAACTTCTTCCATGGCCTGAATCCAATCTGAACTAGTAGCATTGCCGTGTTTGAAGCGTTGGTAGTAAAGGGCGAGGCCTTTTTTGAAGTTGTCTTTACCAATAAGCAATTCAATCATTCGGATAAACTCAGGAGCCTTAACATAAGTCACCGAAGTGATCAATTCATTCGCCGAATTGAATCCTTTAGGGATAATGGGCATAATCGTAGGGCTATTGTCCTGATCAAAAATGCCGGTCATGGGTGCGTAAAGCATAAGCACATTTTGAATGCGAACATAACTTTCCCCGAAAAGTTCGGCCCAATATTCATGTTCCACATGCACCGTCACGGCTTCATTGAGCCAGATTTGGAAGGGGTCCATACCGGTAACTTCACTGCCATTCAGATTGTGGTAGAACTCATGCACTTTCACCCGAAGCATGTATTCATAAGCAGTATCATCCATAAACGGCGTGGGCATAATGACATTGGTAATGATTGTGGTATTACCCACATTTTCCATGCCTCCAATGTCCGAATTTTGCATGCCGATTTCACGATAAATCTTCCCCGTGTATTGATAACCACAATAGGTGTAGATCCAAAGAATCGCTTGTCGAGTGATTTCAATGCTCTGCTCGGCCACTTTAGGGTCAGTTCCGAGCGGAGTTAATAACTCCAATCGAAAGGCGTTTCCATCTGGATACATACAAGTCTCAGTAAAAGTAACATACGTTCCCACACCCAAAAAAAACAAGTACGGGGCCATAGGCGTTGTGTGATTGTGGTAAATCATCTTAGATCGTCCTTGTCCCAGATGAATGGGTTTGGGGTTTCCATGCAGATCAATACACTCCAGAGCAGGATCTCCATTGGATAAAAAGTTGGAATAGCAAGAATCAGCAATAAGAGTCGTAGTGTAAGTGCATTTAGCCCTCATATCATCAAAGCAGGGCACTAATCTTTGAAAACCCCATTGTTGACATTGTGTGATCTGCGTCAAAGGATAATGAGGAGGAGTTTCGTCATAGTACAACCCTTCCAAGATATTTTTGGTGGGCTTGCACGTTGTTTCCGTGCGGATGATGAATTCCACTCCATTAGGAATAGTCTTAAAAAAATTCAAGATCAGCTTGTTGTTTTCTTTCTCATATTTAAAGGGTAAGGGTTGTTTTTGTTTCTTATCCAAATCAGTATAAAGATAGCAACCCTGAATTTCGAGGTTTTTTGCATCCAGTCTCAGCTCAGTAATTTCCTGCAAAGCCTTCAAGCGAAAGTCATTGCTCACCAAGGTATGGTCTTCAAAGATGTCAAAGGTCAAGTCCATGTGAATCGTCTTCACAGGCAGTTTTCCAAAGTCTTCGGGATAGTACTTGAATTCACGACTCATATAATATCAAGAAAACTCCCCCTATTTATGCGTTTTGATCGAAGTACTGTTTCATGGCTACAACAAAGGGGGGGCTGTACTGTTTTGGTGATCTAGAAAGGTCAGACCGTAACACCCCCAACTCCACCCATTGTTGGGATTCACTGTCTTCCGGATTGAACTGAAAAGGTCCTTCATGGACGGATCTATAAACAGTTTTAAATGCATCCTCTCGTTCATCCGTAAATCGAAAGGTGAACAAGCATTCATGCGATTCAAGTTGAATTCCTAACTCTTTTTGAGCCTGTCGTTCCAGCGTCTGTTCATAGGTTTCACCTTCTCGAACCCATCCTGCTGCAGAGAAACTAGAACGACCCGAATACAGCTTTCCAATACTCGGGCGTTTGGGCAATAAAAGTTGTCCTTCAGGGTTCAGCAGTAGAAGATGGGAAGTTCGGTGGATGTGTGCAGCTCCAGCAAATTCTGAACGAGGTCTATTTCCAATAGGGCGATCCTGTTCATCCACTTCAATTATAATTTCAAGCTCAGACATAGCTTACAGAATCAAGAGAGATATAAAAAGATAATCCCTTATTTCGATCTAAAATCTGCCTGATGGACATTGCCTCAAAGAATCAGGTTTTAAAACAACAATCTTATCCTGTCTTTAATGACGAGTCTACCTGATCTAGAAGCACTCACCCGTTTCACGCACCAAGAGGCTCTCCATGATCCATTAGTAAGAAGGTCCATTGAAGAAGGATACATGACAGAGGAAGAACTTCTCATAGGAAGGTATGTGGGGGAGTACTGCAATGTACAATGTCCTAGAAACCCAGAAGAAGAGGATGAGGTCTATGAAAAAAGGTATAATAGTCATCTGCCGACAGCCTATGAGACAACCGCCGAACAATTCCAGGTAACCCCACAACGAGCCCAAGAGCTCTATAAGGGGTCCTTGGAGATTCGAAATAGAATCATTAAGCGCGAACAAACCGCCTAAAACCTTTAAGCGAAAGCTTTATAAACGTATTTCCGTTCCTTTTTTTTAATCCACACGTATGGGTCCTTGTTCGAGCAATACGATCAAAAGCAAGGAGATCAAGACACAAACGCGTGGTTTAGCCCGACACGAGAGTACTCAAGGGAGGCCTGGCGAAATGCCTAGCTATGAACGAGAGAGTTAGTGTTTCGGGCGACAACTTTCATATTCATTCCATTTCAGGAGAACAAGCTTTCATCATGATCCTTACTTCCTTCCATCCGTTTGGATAGGCAAGCAAATTAGGTTAGAGGTTTGTTCTAAGGGTAATCCCTTTTTCTTGAGTGGGAACATAAAAGGTGATTTACGATGGCAAAAATAGCTCAAGTTACAGCAAAGTACATTATCAATTCCAACATTCAAATCGATGGCGTAGTAGACCGCCCGGACGTTATTGGCGCCGTTTTCGGCCAAACCGAAGGTCTTCTGGGTGCCGATCTTGAATTACGAGAATTGCAACGTTCCGGAAGAATCGGAAGAATCGAAGTCAATACTGAAGTAAAAGGCGGTAAAACTGCTGGAAGTATTATTGTTCCAAGTTCGTTAGATAAAGCAGAAACGGCCATCATTGGTGCAGCGTTGGAGATCATCCAGCGCATTGGCCCGTGTAATGCAAAAATCAAAGTTCTAAACATTGAAGATGTTCGTGTCTCCAAGCGTCAATTTGTAGTTGAACGAGCAAAAGAACTCTTAAAAGCCATGATGGATGGAGTCATGCCAGATTCACAAGAACTAGCCGACGAAGTCGCATACAGTGTGCGAATGATGGAAGTTCAAGAGTATGGTAAAGATCGTCTCCCTTCAGGCCCAGGCATTGACGAAGCAGAAGAAATCATCTTGGTGGAAGGCCGAGCCGATGTCTTGAACATGCTTAAGCATGGCTTCAAGAATGTGATTGGAATGAACGGTACGAGTGTGCCCCAAACCATCATTGAACTCAGTCGAAAGAAAACCATGACCGCCTTTGTCGATGGAGACCGTGGTGGAGACTTAATCATCAAGGAACTCTTAGCCGTAAGCGAAGTGGATTTCATCACCAAAGCGCCAGATGGCAAGGAAGTAGAAGAGATCACCAAGAAAGAAATGCACAAAGCTTTACGAAGCCGTGTAGCTGCGGAGCAGTTCCGAGCTGAAGGATACCAGCCTCCCCATGAACCTCACAATAGTTATAGAGAAAACCGGGAGAGAGAAGAAGCTCGAAGCCAAGCTCCGATGCCTCAACGCCCCCCGATGAATACCAGCACGGTGCGTCCAATGAGTTCAGCTCCAAGGCCCGTTAGTGCAAGCCCAATGCATAGCACTGCTCCTCCAGCACCAGTAAGAAAGCGCACCTTAACCGACAAGGAAAAGGAAACCTTCAAGAACATGCTCGAAGACTTAGTAGGTACAAAAGGGGCTTATGTCTTGGATATGAACCTTAACATTCTAGGTAAAGTGCCAGTCTCTGAATTGCAAAGCACAATCAAGAGCCTCCGTAGTGGAGTGCACGCCGTGGTCTTAGATGGCGTAGTAGACAAGGACTTAGTAGATGTGGCAGAACGAGTCCAAGTCGCACACCTCGTCTGCATGGATACCAAGATCAAGATGCATCCGCGCGTGAACATCGTCACGAACGAAGCGTTTTAGTTTTTTATTTTTCCTTTTATTTTATCTCTAATCTTGTCCTTGATGAACCATGAACATTGAAAACCTAATTAGCAATTATCAAGCTTTCTTTGCAGATCTACTCACTCGCTTACAGGAAGTATCTATTGATGTAGAAGGACTGCCTTTAAGCCATATGAACTATCGTGTAGCTACACTAGCAGAATACGAAACTCTACGTGATCAGTTAAAACCTCTCTGCAAAGAATTCGCTGAGCCGCAGTTCAATGGCAGAGCTGTTTCGATATTAGATCTAAAAGAACCGCTCGTCTTGCCCAAAGGTTACTCC
>JBBSWA010000012.1:0-54933 GCA_038046485.1 Nanobdellota archaeon | reverse complement strand
CCGTTTCAGTCATCGAACTCTCCGCCCCGCGCTCAGCACACACGTATCCGACTGGTCTAGAACATGTAGGATTTATAGTCGGAGAAACCCTCCCCGAATTCAAAAGAAAGTACAAAGCAGTGCTAACAGGAGAAAAAGAACGACCTTATACCTCTCCTGCTTTCATCACCTTTGATAACGGTGCCACAGCCAAGTTCTATGAACACCCTCTTAAAGAAATAGTACAATTACAGGGTTGGACTTTTGAGAGACTCTAAAGTTTATCCTTCAACTTTCTAAACGCTTCCTTGTTTTCTTCCCATTTCAATAGATTAAGCGCTTCTTCAAAAGAAACCCACCTATATTCATCATGTTCGGGGTAAATGTTCCGATCAATCCGTACCCCCACATTGAGCCCCACTTCAAAGCCATACACATATTCGGTTATGGGAGGAGTAGGTTTCCCAGTCAGGTAATGCTTATCATAAGTATACTGATGCACCTCTTCAAGAACTCGAACAACCTGTTTTTTGTCAATCCCCGTCTCTTCTTTCAATTCACGATATGCTGCTTCCAGTTTACTAGGATCGCTTTCTTCAAATCCGCCCGAAACAGGCTGCCAAAAGCCTCCTTTGGAGGGAATGCGTCGAAGTAACAAATATTCGTAATCTTCTCTCTTCTTGCGAAACACAATGCAGAAGAGCTGAGCGGTACGCATGGATTACGACCTCTCCATCTCATCGATTTCTTTTAGCTTGGCTGTGTTTAGGCTGCAGTGTTGCTCGCCGACAGATTGTTTGTTGAGTAGGATGCCTTTTCTGAACAGGTCAGAGATGGCTTCGTCAACGATTTTCTCTCCTCGCAGATGTCTGGGTACACAGTTGCGTAAATGAATAGTTTCAGTGTGTGCGCCACCGTATTTCCGTTTGTTTTTGAGCATGCGAACCATCTTTTTTTGGATAGCCCGCATCTCATCCAGGTCAACAGCCATGCAGAAAGAATCTCTAAAAGGTTTAAAAATATATGTTACAAAAAAGAAACACATATGATTCAAAAAAGAAACATTTAAATAAGGTAAAATCTTTCCTCAAAGATATGGCAAGCAAGAAATTTCAGGAGGAAACAACTTTATTCAGGTCCCTGCTGGGGGACACTCCAAAGATACGGGTTTTGGAATATTTATTGGAAGGCCGGGAATTAGACCACTCAATCCAAGATATAGCCGAAGGCGCCGGCATCAATCGAGTCACCTTATTCCGAATGTGGGATGAGATAAAAAAGTGTGGGATTGTCGCTCACACCCGCAACATTGGAAACGCCAAGCTCTACAAGCTCAACGTCAACCATCCCAACGTCAAGATCTTAACAGATCTATTCGACAAGACAATCAACGCCGGACTTAAAGAGAAAATGCTCGTGTCTACGCGGTAGTTTATTAAATGGGCGCACCGCTCAGTCTAATTCAGCATCTTAAAATCCATCACTGGACATCTCCGCGCAACCTTTTTTAAAGGAAGACCCTTTCTAGCATATAACATGGTACGTGACTCCCGAGAAGCCTGGAAGACCTACAAGAACGTCTTTGACAATGCCTCCTTGTTGATTTTAGAAAAGCTCAAGTCCCAGCATAAGTTAGACGAGTTAAAAAGTCCTATATCTATAGGGAAAGAGGCCAACATCTTCACAGCCAAAGTAGGAAGTAAAACCATCATTGCAAAGATCTACCGAGTCGAGAATTGCAATTTCAACAAGATGTACAGCTACATCTGCACAGATCCAAGATACCCGAAACTCACCAGGGTACGTAGACAAATCATTTTTTTATGGGCTCAACGCGAATACCATAATCTCTTACGAGCAGCTGAAGTGATCCGCGTTCCAAAGCCTCTTGCCCAGCGAAATAACATCATCTTAATGGAGCAGATCGGCAAGAGCGAACCAGCTCCAAAATTAAAAGATGTCTTGCCCAAAAACATCGAGAAATTCTTCAAGGACGTCGTAAACAGCACAAAAAAGTTGTATCAGTCCGGCTTGATTCACGGCGACTTATCTGAGTACAACATCTTAAACTACCGAGATAAACCCGTCTTCATTGATTTCAGCCAAGGAACTCAAGTGGACAATCACAATGCCCGTGAATTGATCGAGCGTGATGTAAAGAACATTTGTCGTTTCTTTGGCAAGCATATAAAAGTGGACCCCGAAGCAATCTTAAAAGAAATCGTAAACAAGTAGATTCGACTGCACAAAAGCTTTATATAGCTCTCCTCGGTACAGGAAGTCATGACAAAGGATTTCGTCGTTACTCCGTATACAGTAAAGGGATCTGTGGATTACGACCATCTCATCCATGAGTTTGGGATTAAGGAAATGAATGAGAGCTTGATGAAAAAGCTTGAAAAACATACAGGAGAAAGCCATCATCTATTAAGAAGAAAGATATTTTTTGCCGAGCGAGACTTGGATTTCGCCTTAAAAGAGCACGAAAAGGGTAATTTATTCTTATATACTGGCTGCGGTCCTTCAGGCCCAATTCATATGGGACATGCCATGGTATGGTTGTTCACCAAATGGCTGCAAGATAAGCTTGGACTTGAGCTTTATTTCCAGTTCACGGATGATGAAAAGTTCTTGTTCAAGGACAAATCCTATGAAGAGATCCAGAAATGGACGTATGAAAATATGTTGGATGTCATCGCATTAGGTTTCAATCCTGACAAGACTCATTTTATTGTCGATACGAAGCATGCAAATGTGATGTACCCCGAAGCCATAAAAGTAGCTAAGAAAATAACCTTTTCAACCGTAAAATCAGCATTCGGCTTCACAAACGAGAATAACATTGGAAGTATTTTTTATACAGCCATGCAAGCCGTTCCAGCTTTTCTTCCTTGCGTTTTAAAAAAGAAGAAGATGGCCTGCCTCATTCCACATGCAGTAGATCAAGATCCTCATTTCCGCATTACACGAGACGTTGTTGAAAAATTAGGGTATTACAAGCCCGCTTCAATTCAGTGCCGTTTTCTCCCCGGTTTAGAAGGTTTACAAGAAGGAAAGTTATCTTCTTCAGAAGGAGTTGCTATTTATCTTACGGACGATCCCGAAACAGTTAAGAAAAAGATCAATAAATACGCCTTCTCAGGCGGTAGAGATACAGTAGAAGAACATCGAAAATTAGGGGGAAATCCGGAAATAGACGTAGCGTATCAATGGCTCGTTTTTTTCGAGGAGGACGATACCAAGCTAAAGAAAACATTTGAAGAGTACAAATCAGGCAAGTTACTAACAGGAGAGGTAAAACAGCTCCTGATCGATAAGCTCAACGTTTTCTTGAAGCATCATCAAAAAGAGCGAGAAAAAGCCAAGGGCCTTATAGAAAAATTCATGTTAAAATATTAGCCAGGCTTTATTTCAGCTTGCCTAAGAGTTTCTGATAGAATTTATCCATCGCATCTTCATTCATGCCGGGCAGGATATCTGCCATGTGCTCATCATGTTTGACAATGAACTTTTTCATGTCATCTTGTTTTTTCTTGATCCATTTTTCATTGGCGGCCATCTGGGTTTTGAGCTCTTTAAGCTCTTTCTGCATTTTAGCCATTTCCTTAGTCGTTTCATCTTTCATCTTTTTGTGTTCGTCCTTCCATTCGTCTTCTTTGGCAGAAATGGATTCCTTCTCATCATCCAGTTCTTTTTTCGTCTGGTCCAATTCGCCAGCAATCTCATCGGCATGCCGTTTTTCACGGTCGTATTCCTCTTTATATCTACGAATCTCTTCATCCGCGCTTTTCTTGCGGTGCATGAGCATGGTAAGTTCTTCCTGGAGCTTCTTATTTTTGTGTTCAAGTTCAGCTGAAGTACTGCTGGTCTCGTGATGACTGGTTTTGAGGTGCCCGTGTTGTTTTTTAAGGTTGGAATAGAGTTTGACCAGGATGACAATAACAACGACCAAAAGAAGGGCAACCCCTGCGACAATAATGGTAGGAACTTGTAAGGTGTAGTCTAAAAGTGCCATAAAAGGAAGGGAGAAATACATACTTATAAATGTATCCTCTAAGAAGTGTCCTCTAAGCTGTAGAAGGTTCTTTTTTTTCTAATAAAGGACCTTGATTTTAAGGGAAATATGTCCTTTATTAGAACCACAGCAAGTCGAGCTTGCTGGGTCCCGAAACTTTGTTTCGAGGATACAAGGATGGAAACTATCTTCATCTATTATTGACATCCTTGATTATTCTTGTTTTTTCTTCTTGGAAATGCCGATCTCAGCAAGCCTTGTTTTGCACTCTTCAATCTGGCGGTCTTTTTCTTCAATGGTCTCTTCAAGGCCTTTATCTTCAAGAATAAGCTGAATACCGGTTAAGAACTCCGTCTCGGTAAGGATGCCTTTTCGATAGTCTTCATCCAGGAAGGCAACTTCATGGTAGATACGCGCCTTTTCCCGTTCAAGTTCAAGAACAGTGTTTTTAAGGAACCTTTTGAACTCAGGTTCATTGGGTGTAGAAGCGATCTTTTCATGGATGGCTTCAATGGAGGGCTGCTCGCTTTCAAAATTAAGGGTGGGATAAGTAACTTGAAGCTTCTCTTCATCCTCATCTACATAGTCAGTAGGATGAATATGAATTGGATGGAGCTGTTCAAGAAGCTCTTCCGGTTCCTCTTCATTGTTGGAGTGGGTGAAGAGGAATACAAGAAAGAGAATAACTAAGAGAACCATGATAACAAATAAAACTGCTTGAAGAGGGTCTTTAAAGATATTTTTAAGGAAAGCAATGGAAAAAACAACTGAATCAGAAGAGCCCGTATCCCAGGCTAAGAAGCTAACCAGCCCCCCTCCAAGGATAAGAAAAACAAGCAAGACCACTCCAAATATTTTAAGGAAATTCATGCAACCTCCGTACAGCTTCGAAGCAGGTGATCAATCTTTAATATATAGTGTTCAATGGGTTTGTTTTTCAACAGGCATGCCATCTGGGTTTTATACTTATCATAAGGCAAGTTTCCTTGGTGGTATTCATAGTCTAAATTGGAGAGGGAGGCATACAATTCAGCCTTGTACCTCTCAAGAGCTCCTACTCGTTCGTTCAGTTCGGTTTTTGCTTTTTGAGGATCTGTTTTTTTATTGGATTTTTGGGTGTGCATGGTTTCAAGAAGAAGCCGAGTGACTTCAATTTCTTGCAGAAGCAAAGTCACCAAAGAGGTTTTAGGGAGGGAGGGAGTCATAAGTAGAAAGCTAGCGAGGGGGCCGTGTATGGAATGCAAGAGGACGAAGATCATCTTCTTTTCCGGCATCCGCACGGGCCATGCTGATCATGGAGGATATGAACATGAAAATAAAAAAGAGGCACAAGGTAAAAGCCCAAGTGGGGCTTCGATGAAGCAAGTAAACAGAAGCGAAGAGAAAACCAAGAATGCTAACGGCCATAAAAGCACTATTTAATGGGTATGCTTGAAATGTGGACAATCACTCACCTCTTTAGGTATCCATCCATCTTGCGTTTTATATAGTTTTCTTATTTAGTGTGCTGTTTCATTACTTAGTATGCTTAAGGTACTTCTCGTAGAAAGCATAGGACTTGTAGGCATTGTTCAATAAAGAGCTGGGCTTGTTTTGCCGAAGGGTGTTATAGGTTTTTTGAATTTGACCAAGGGTTTGTCGTAAAGGCGCTTGACTGTTGCGCGTCCAGTGTTTATGAGCCCAGAGGAGTTGATTATAAAGGTTAAGTTTGTAGTAGAGCGTTTGAATTTGTGGATTCATAGTGCTTGCAGATTGAGGGTTTTCCAATTGGTGGGTGTCTAGCAAGTGGAGAACATATTTGTATTTAGTTAGGCTTTCTTGGAAGTGTTGAGTGTCAATTTCTTTGTGGGCTTGGTGAAGCAAGTTCTGGACAAGGGTAGTAGATAACGTGGGTAACTGGGTTTTGGTATGTACAGCTTGATAGTGGGGAAGGGTTTTGTAAGCTTTCTCAACACAGGCACTGGGTTTTCTCATCACCGTATAACCAAGAAGAGTGGTGATGCAAACAAGGCCTACCAAATATAAGAAACTGTTTGAGTTAGAAGAACTGCTTACCACTTCTCCTGTAATGATATTTTTAGGTGGAAGGGGGGCATGGAGTTGAATGCTTGTAGCTTCATAAACTTCGCCATGCAAATTAGCACAACTGATATGAACCCTCGTGGTTTCTCGAATCACGACCCGTTGTTCATGTTCTTGATCACCTGTTTGTTCAAAGGTCTTGATCATTTTAGAATACTCTTGAGGAATCAGGTCATACTTGCAGATGGCCGCTTCAGGGGTCACAACTTGGATGCTGGCAAGAGAAGAGCTAGGAGAATCAAAAAAGGCCTGTACTTGAATTTGCGAGCTTGCAAGGGCCACTTGAACCGTGGCAAATAGGAAGAGGAGGCTAAATAGAGCAAAGAAGATCTTGGGCAATAGGGTTGTACTCACCATCTTTTCATCAATATACACAAGTGTATACTAAAATACATTATTGTACCTTATCCTTTATATAGTTTTCTATTTCGAAGGCTTTACACTATAACCTAACATAGGTGAATTTATATAATTCGTTCGATTCTATTTGAATCTCATGAAGTTCAAGAAGATTCTCATAACCGGTTTTGAAGAATCCCAACTAGATGCATTTTATCTAAAAAGGCTAGATTTACTCTCTAACAAAAGAATCTACGTTCCAAAAGACAGTCCAAATATTCAAAAAGAGTTAGCTGACACAGACTGTTTATTGTCTAAATTCAACCCTATAAATAAAGAGTGGATGGATCATGCTCCCCATTTGAAATACATCGGAGTCTTCGCAACAGGATATGGACAAGTTGACACTGATTATGCTAAAAAGAAAGGCATTATAGTCTGCAACATTCCAGGTTACAGTACAGAGTCGGTCGCAGAATTTGTTATAGGCATGATTTTAGAGCACATCCGAGAGTTAGAAAAGGCCAAAAGACAAGCAAAAGAAGGCAACTATTCAGAAGCAGGATTTTCAGCCTGTGAAATAAAAGATAAAACTTTTGGAGTACTAGGTCTTGGAAACATCGGAAGTCGAGTGGCTGAGCTTGCCTTAGGATTTGGCGCTAAAGTTCAATATTGGTCGCGAAGCAGAAAAAAGAACTATGAACAAAAAGGCATTAAATACGAAAACCCAGAAACAACCATCTCCTCGAGCGATTTCCTATCGCTGCACTTGGTACGAACAAAAGACACCGATCTTTTTCTGAACAAACAGAGAATTCAAAAGATCAAGAAAGGAGCCGTTGTCATAAACACCTGCCCGATGGAATTGATCGACATAAAAGCCTTAAGCGAACGATTAGCAAAAGGAGATATTACTTTCATTTTTGATCATCCGGATGAAATGTCTAAAGAAGATTTAGGTCAGCTTTCCAAGTACAAAAATTGCATCATTTATCCTCCAATTGGATATATATCTAATGAAGCGAGAATGGCTAAGCAAAAAATATTTATCGACAACATCGAACAGTTTCTAAAAGGAAAACCCACTCATCAAGTTAATGCTTAAAGCATCCCCCCTCATCTTCTCTATCAAAAAAGCTTTAAACCACCTGTCCATCCCGTCGAGTATGCCCCCTCAAAGCATCCTTTTTCCCCACTCCGACATGCGCGCAGTCCAGGACCGCTTGGTGAAAAGAATCTACGAATCTTTATTGCTTCGTAAGAGTTTAATTGTTCACGCCCCCACAGGTCTTGGAAAAACTGCAGCAAGCCTGGGTCCTGCCGTGACCGTTGCCTTGGAAAAAAAGCTCACCATTTTGTTTCTCACCTCCAGGCACACGCAGCATTCCATTGCCTTGGAAACATTAAAAACGCTAAAAGAGAAACACCAGTTAAATCTAAACGTCTCCAGCATTATCGGCAAGAAATTCATGTGCTTACAACCCAATGTATCCAAGCTTCACACGAATGATTTCAACGAGTATTGCCGAAAAATGAAAGAAGATGAACTATGCGAATTCTATACGAACCTAAAAAAAGGCGAGAAGTGGAGTTCAGAAACAGGTGCATTAATAACAGAAATAAAACGCATAGGTCCGATCAGCAACACTGTATTAATGGAAAAGGCATCCGCCTGCAAGTTATGTCCGTATGAAATATCAGTACTCGCAGCAAAAGAAGCGCATGTCATCATTGGGGATTATTATTACGCGTTTCACCCCAAAATCCGTGAAGCCTTCTTCAAGAAGATCGAAAAAGAGTTGGAAAACTGCATCTTGGTCATCGACGAAGCCCACAATCTTCCCAATCGTCTTAAAGATCTAAGTTCATCTTACTTAACTAGCTTCGTATTAAGCCGTGCCTCCTTAGAAGCAAAGAAACTCGGCTATGACGAAGTAGAAACATGGATGGTAAAAATGCTGCGCATCTTTGAAGGCTACGCAGAAGATCGGGAAGAAGAAAAGTACATTCAAAAAGAGGATTTCTTAGAAAAAATGCAAGCCGTGGGAGATTACGAGCACATCATGGAAATCTTAACTCAAATTGGGGATCAGATTCGAGAAGATCAAAAACAATCCTTCATCGGCTCCGTAGCCAGTTTTTTAGAAGCTTGGCGAGGAGAAGATGCAGGTTTTACGCGCATCTTCAGCAAAAAGCAGGGTTCACGAGGAGAGCAATGGACCTTAAGTTATCGCTGCCTGGACCCCAGCCTCATTGCAGCTCCAGTCTTAAATAGGACCTATGCCAATGTGCTCATGTCCGGAACACTCACTCCTACCAGCATGTACAAAGAAGTATTGGGTGTGGATGCAGAAGAAGAAACATTTGAAAGTCCCTTCCCGCAGGAAAACCGCCTAAATATAATCATTCCAAAGACATCCACAAAGTTCACCCAGCGCAGTGAAGCTCAATACATGGAAATGGCAAAGATCTTAGGCCAAGTCGTAAACAAGGTGCCCGGCAACTCCGCCATCTTCTTTCCGAGTTATCAACTAAAAGATTCAGTATATCGATATTTCAGTACAGCCTGCAACAAAACCACCTTTAGCGAGTTTCCCAACATGACCGAAGAGCAAAAGCATGGCTTGCTCGAGCGTTTCAAATCCTATCACAAAATCGGAGCAGTGCTTTTAGGAGTCATCTCAGGTAGTTTTGGTGAAGGCATTGACTTGCCAGGTGATCTATTGAAATGCGTCGTGATCGTGGGCCTTCCACTTCAAAAGCCGGACTTGGAAACCAAGGCCTTAATCGATTATTTCGATAAGAAATTCAAGAAGGGCTGGGATTACGGCTACCTATTCCCCGCCTTCAACAAGTGCATCCAGTCTGCCGGCAGATGTATCCGTTCCGAAACCGACCGGGGCATCATCCTCTTTCTCGATGAGCGTTATACTTGGTCGAATTACTACCGTTGCTTCCCCCCCGACTGGAAGATGCGAACAACGCTATTGTACGAACGGACGATTGAGGAATTTTTCAAGGAATAGGTTTATATACAACCCGAATTCTGAAAAATGATGAAAATTTATTTCGCAGGCTCTATCAGGGGAGGAAGAGGCGATGCTCCCCTCTATCTTCAAATAATTGAGCATTTAAGAACACATGGTGAAGTTCTTACAGAACATGTCGGGGACAGTCAACTTTCTATTTTAGGAGAAGATGGTCTAACAGATGAACACATTCATAATAGAGACCTAAAATGGCTCACACAATCCAATGTGATCGTAGCAGAAGTAACCAATCCCAGCCTAGGAGTAGGCTATGAAATAGGTCGCACAGTAGAAAGAGGAAACCAAAAAATTCTCTGCCTATATCGAGCACAAGAAGGGAGAAAACCCTCTGCCATGATTGCTGGCTGCCAAAGTGTCACAAAAGCGGAATATAAAACAATAGAAGACGCTAAAAGGATCATAGATTCCTTTTTCGATAGGATAACTACACCAACAAAACCCATTAACACTTAATCACTTAGCTTCAACCTACTTACACAAATTTCAGCACAACCTTTTTAATCCTTCTCCATTCTCATCCGTTCATGGCTAAAATCTTCATCAAAACCTATGGCTGCGCGCATAACCAAGCTGATTCAGAAACCATGGCTGGCTTGTTAAAGCAATCAGGTCACACTTTAGTTGAAGAAGAGCAAGATGCCGATTTGATGTTGATCAACAGCTGTACGGTAAAAGACCGAAGTGAAAAGCGTTTTCTTAACGATCTCAAGCGCACAGACAAATTAAAAGTCATTGCTGGTTGTGTTCCTCAAGCCGATCCAAAAAACCCTTTACTTCAAGAATTCTCCACAGTTGGCGTTGCAAACTTAGAATCCGTAACTGAAGTTGTGCAAGGCACCTTAAACGGTCAGATCATTCGAAAGCTAGAAAGAATCATTTCTCCAAGAGTAAACCTACCCAAGATTCGTAAGAATCCCTTCATCGACATCATCCCCATCAACTCGGGTTGCTTAGGCAGTTGCACCTTTTGCAAGACCAAACAAAGCAGGGGTTCTTTAGCCTCTTACCCCATTCAAGAAATCGTAACCCAATTTCGCCTCGCCTTAAGAGAAGGAGTCCAAGAGTTTTGGCTAACCTCCGAAGATACGGGGGCATATGGATTGGACCAAGGTACCAGTCTTTCCCAACTCTTGAAAGAACTCACTAAAGTACAAGGCAACTACCGTATCCGAATAGGCATGACCAACCCAGAACACATCTTAAACGACCTAGAAAACCTCCTTGCCGTTTTCCAGCATCCAAATATATTCAAGTTCATCCATATCCCAGTTCAGTCGGGTTCAAACCGAATTCTAAAGTTGATGAACCGAGAATACACAAAGGAACAGTTCATCTACATCGCAAAGGCATTCAAAAAAGCAATTCCAAACTTAACCTTAGGAACAGACCTCATCTGCGGCTTCCCATCCGAAACCCAAGAAGAATTTGAAGAATCCTGGGCTTTAGTTGAGGAATGCCAAATCAAAGTTGTGAACATCTCCAAGTTTTATCCGCGTCCAAATACCCGAGCAGCCAGGATGAAGCAAAACACAAACCTAGGAAAGCCCAGAACTCTTCTCCTAGCCAATCGATTTAGAAAGTGGAGCGAAAAGTTAAACCAGGAATGGTTGGGATGGAAGGGAGAAATCTTAATCGATGAAAAGGGCAAAGATGCTTGGATAGGTAGGAATGACTCATATGTCCCTGTAGTCATCGAAAGTAAAAAAGACTTGTTTGGAAAGCGAGTAAAAGTAGAGATCAAGGCAGTAAAGCCTTTCTGTTTGATGGGTAAATTACAAGAGTAGAACACTAGGTACTTTCGTATTCGCTCGTCTCCAGCGTACGTCCGGTTTTTCGATTTTTGGTTCGGTGATGTTTAGACATGAAACCCTCTTTTACAGGCTAAACCCACTTGATTTATAAATTTTTTTGCTCGTCACACTTCCTCATACGAAAACAAAAACTTTATAAATACACTCGAAGTTGCAAAGATTGATGAAAGAACGCGTCACACTCACCATTGAAAAGGATCTTCTGGAAAAAGTCGATCAAAGCATCGACGGAAGTAAGATTAAGAATCGAAGTCATGCTGTAGAACTTTTAATTACCAAAGCCTTAGGCACACATCGACCAACGAAGGCGTTGATTCTTGCAGGTGGCAAAGGCTTACAACTAGGAAACGAAAACATTCCTAAATGCATGATGCGCTTTAAAGAAAAACCGATTCTAGAATACAACATCGAACTCCTCAAAAAATACGGCATCAAAGACATCTACTTATTAATTGGAGACAATAGTGCCTCCATTGAAAAATACTTTGAAGAAGGAAAACGCTTAGAAGTAAACATTCAATACATAAAAGAAAAACAACCCTTAGGAACTGCAGGTCCCTTACATCAAATGAAAAACCTCCTTCACGATACCTTCATCTTGATGAATGGAGATGAGATTAAAGACGTTGATTTAAACGACATGTACCGCTTCCACTCAGAAAACAACGGCCTAACTACAATGGCCATCACAACCCTTTCCGATCCTTCCGAATATGGCGTAGTCGTACTAAACGGTAACCAGGTCATGTCCTTCACGGAAAAGCCAACCATAGCAAACGTTCCAAGCAACTTAATCAACGCAGGATTATACATCTTAGAGCCTCAAGTCTTAGAATTAGTCCCAGAAGGATTTGCCATGCTCGAAAGCGACCTCTTCCCCAAGCTAGTTAATATGGGTAAACTCTATGGATATCCATTTGCCGGAACCTGGACGGATCTCAACTTGCAGCAAAAGATCAAGTTCAAGATCAGAAAAATCAAGAAGGTTATGGTTTAAACATTCTATTTATTTTTTCGCAAATACAACAAATTTTGTATAGCCCAATTCTTCTTTGCACACAGCTTTTCGTTTGAATTGTTTAATAATAGAAAATCCAGTATCTTTCAATGCCTCAATTAATTCGCGTTGAGAAAGAATATTCAAGAATATTTTTTCATCAGGTTTAAAGGGTTCAGATAAGAAAACCTCCTGAGAGCGTCCCGCTTGAATGGCCACATAGATGATGCCTTCTTTCTTAAGCCAAGAATAAGTTTTTCGAAGAAGAGATGCAATGTTTTTCTTAGGGATATGAATAAGCGAATAGGATAGCACAAGGGCGTCAAATTTTCCAGAAGGAAAATTTGCTCGTCTCATATCTCCATGTCGAAATATCACTTTTGAAGTACGTTTTTTGGCAAGACGAATCATTTCGTGAGAATAATCGACACCTATAACAAAATATTCTTTAGAAGCTAACCAAACAGCTTCAAGTCCTGGACCACAACCCAAATCCAAAATCTTAGCCCGAGAAGGTAAAAGTTTTGCAAAGTCGACAAAATAGTCAGTTAAAGTAGTGAACTTTTTAGCGTAGTCAACAGCAATTTTCTCATATATAGTTATGGCTTGTTTGCTTTTGTCCATTTTATTTCATTTCAAGTGCAATTCAACAATATCTCCGTCTTTTAACAGGTGTTTCAGACTCAACTTCTGTCCTGGAAATTTACTGCTGGGCCCTGTTACCTTAACATATTTAAACTTTTTAACGAAGTCTCGGTGCAGTTTTTCGCAGATCGATTGGATGCTGCTTCCTTCAAACATGATCATAGGAACTTTCATGTCCGCTTCCTTGCGAGGTTCTTTCATATAGATGCGGATGAACTTGAGCTTACGAAAGATGAGTTCTCGTAAAGGTGCAATGTTATAGCCATTTTCAGCGGATATGGCTATGTCCGCGCGGGTTTCTTTCATAACTCGATCTACTGTTTCAGGGCTTGCCATATCTGCTTTGTTAAGAGCAATAAGGCCAAATAGGTATTTTTTATTGTCTTCAATGCAGTCAATAAGCTGATCATCCGAGATGTCTTCTCGAATAAGGACATCCGCGTTATTGATTCGAAATTCTTTGAGAATGGATTGGATAACCTCTTTATTAATCTGAGTAAGCCGCACCGTAGCTCCCACGCGAATGCCATCTTTACTTGTTTTTTTTATTTTGACATCCGGCCTTCGCTGGTTGAGTCGTATGCCGCTGTCATACACTTCTTTTTGAAGGACAGCAAGGTGTTCGGGGTGGTTCACATCCAAGACCATGAGGCATAGATCTGCATTGCGCATAACAGAAAGAACTTCTCTACCTCTTCCTCTACCTGAAGCGGCTCCGCGCACAATGCCTGGCACATCTAGAATTTGGATGCGAGCATGGTTGTATTCCATAACTCCAGGAACCACATCTAAGGTGGTAAAGTCATAAGCGCCGACTTCAGAATGCGCATCTGTTAATTGGTTAAGAAGCGTGCTTTTACCAACAGAAGGAAAACCGAGTAGTAAAACCGTCCCATCTCCTGTTTTTCGTACCGAATACCCTTCTCCCTTTTTCCCGCCCGAACCCCGCTTTTCTTGCTTTTCTTTGAGTTTAGCTAACTTGGCCTTAATAAGGCCAATGTGATGCTGCGTAGCTTTATTGTACTTGGTGGTAGAAAGTTCTTTTTCAAGATCAACAATGTGCTCATCATAGGCTGGCATGAGAGTTAAAACCTATAAGAAGTTTATAAACCTGTCTTTCATATGTCTGAAATATACCACTAATATTTTCTTACCGGAGGGCGTATTCCCCCAAGTGTAGTCGAGGGGGTATATTTCTGACCCCTCAGAAACGTTACGTGTTTCTGGGGCCCAGAAAGGATTTTTCCTTTCTGTGGCGTGCTCAAGAACCACTTTGTTGAGCTACTTTGATCACCAGTGGTTCTTGACATGTATAAAATAGGAACATAAGCACCGAAAGGTTTATAGCCGAGCAAACTAGGGCATAAGAAAGGAGTAGTGACATGTTAAGTGCCGACGAGCTGGATACCAATGTCTTTCGTAGAATTCTTAGGAATAATTTAAACGTCCAAAACGAGAAGGTCTTGATCATTGGAGATGAGGGTCACAAAGGAAGCCCGATTGCAAAGATTCTGGCACAAAAGTATCAGGAAGCAGTTGAAGAGTTGGGAATCAAGTATGAAGTGTTTTACAAGTCCATTACACCCTATGGAAGTGTGGATAATGAGCTTGCCAAGGTGATCAAAAGACTCCCCGATCAATCCATCATTTTAGTGAACGTATCTCAGAAGATGGGGCGTATGGATGAATTGCTTAGTTTTCGCTCGTACTGCAAGCAGCACCAACATCGCTTTGCCAGCAGCAGTAACCTCTCCACGCTCACCAAAGAACATCTTCCTCATTTATTAAAGGTGTACGCAGCAAATTACAAGGAGATGGCCGTGCGTTCAGAAAAAGTGACTGCTCTCCTCAATGGAGCGCAAGAGATCTTAATTACAACACCTTCCGGAACCAACTTAAAACTAAACGTAAGCGGAATGAAATCCATCATCAATTCCGGCATTTACCGAAATCCTGGAGAAGGGGGCAATCTACCTGCAGGTGAAGTGTACTTGCCCCCCACCTTACTGGGTGTGGAAGGAACAATTGTAATTGATGGTTCGTACCGTACAAGAGAAGGTTCTAAGTTGATCCAAGACCCCATTACCCTTTCTATCCAAGAGAGTAATGTGAACAGCATTGAAGGGGGCATAGAAGCTACAGATTTAAGGGAAACCTTAGCATGGGCTAAACTTCAATCCAAGAATCCACACATGATCAAAATTGGGGAGCTCGGCATCGGTATCAATGAAGAAGCCGGCATCATTGGCTGCACAGTCGTGGATGAAAAAACACTAGGCACGTGTCACTTTGCCATCGGCAGCAATTCATGGTTCGGAGGCCCCATCAAGGCCAGAATTCACCTTGATCAAGTCATACGCAACCCCAAGATTTTTGTGGATGGAAAGCGCTTGTCGGTCTGACTGCCATTAAGTATAGCAAATGGCAATATTTTTATACAATTATCATTTGCTATATACAGTAACGGAAACTATATTGGTTCAATTATTGTCGTCACTGATTATATTTAAAAATAGCTTTTTAAAAGGTAAAATGACATTCATAAAGGAACTAAAAGAAGTATGCAGTAAAGATACAGCTCTCGCGGGAGGGAAAGGCGCTTCATTAGGCGAGATGCTCCATACAAGCATTCCCGTCCCAAACGGCTTTGTTGTTCTCTCCACGGCTTTTGAAGCTTTCATAAAAAGCACCGGATTAAAACAAAAAATAGCTCGCATTCTGCAGTCAGTAAATGTGAATAAGACCCAAACCGTTGAAGAAGCGTCTAAAAAGATCCGAACGTTGATTAGGTCATTAAAAATGCCTAAACCCTTACAAGAAGACTGCATCCGATCCTTCAAGAAGTTAAAAGCAAATAGGGTAGCCGTGCGTTCCAGTGCCACCGCAGAAGACAGCGCCTCAGCAGCCTGGGCAGGACAGCTCGAAACCTACCTAAACACCACGCAAAAAGACTTACTAGGTAACATCAAGAAATGCTGGGCTTCCCTTTTCACCCCACGAGCCATTTTCTATCGCATTGAAAAAGGATTAACCAAACAAAAAATATCTGTTGCTGTTGTCATCCAAAAAATGGTACAGAGTGAAGTTTCTGGTGTAGCATTCTCCGTGCACCCAGTAACTCAGGGAAAAAATCAGATACTCATAGAAGCAGGCTTTGGCCTCGGCGAAGCCATCGTCTCCGGACAGATCACCCCCGATAGTTATACAGTGGATAAAAAGAAAGGACAGATCATAGAGAAAAAAGTAAACCTACAAAAGAAGGCCATTCAAGAGCTGAAAACAGGCGGAAACACTTGGAAGGTCTTGCCAACAGAAAAAGGAAGAAAACAAAAGTTATCAAACCAGCAAATAATTGAATTATCCAAACTAGTCCAAAAAGTAGAAGATCATTTCGGTTTTCCGTGCGATATCGAGTGGGCTTTGGAAAAAAGCAAGTTCTACCTCACCCAGAGCAGACCGATTACCACATTGGTGGAAAAAGATAATGTAAAAAATATTTCCTTAGTTAAAACCTATACTCGCGATACTACTCTACTAATTCAACAAGCATGGGCAAAATCATGTACAAAAGGATTTTTGAGGATTATGGGAAAAAAGAATCCCTACAGTCCGACAATTATTCATTATCTTAACGACGGAACCATTGAGCTTTGGGAAAACCCTCAAGCAATAGAATGGATTAAAGAAACAATTTTAGAGAGGAACAAAAAAGATAAATATTTTTTGAATAAGATTATTACCAACTATAAGAGTAAGAGCAAAAGGTTAACTGGACAAAAACTACCCGAGATTACAAAATTAGTCTTTGAGATTATTGATTATTTTGCCATTTGGTATTATACCGCCTTAGAGGAACGCACACCTTCTTCTATTCTAAAAAAAGCTCTGGAATTTCGGGAAAAAGATACTTTCTTTGCTGATGCAGATCAATTACTTAGAGCAAAGATACGAGAAAATTTTCCTCAGCTTAAAGGATTAGAAAATACGATCCTAAAAGAAGAACTTTATCGTCTACCTGCTAAGGGTATACTACAACAACGAAAGAAACATTTTATAATTGTTGATGGCACAGTAACTCCTCATTCTACATTACAAGACTACGCATACTCCAACGGCATCCAGATTCAAGAAGAAAGAGCAAATGTGAAAGAAGGAGTAATTCGCGGTCAAATAGGGTATAAAGGTAGAGTTCAAGGCTCCGTACGTATCCTCAAACGTCAAGAGCAAATAGAAGAAGTCAAAGAGGGAGAAATTCTTGTATCCCCAATGACCACTCCTCAATTCTTACCGGCTATGAAAAAAGCAGCAGCTATCATAACGGATGAAGGGGGGGTTACTTGTCATGCCGCTATCGTTGCTAGGGAATTAAAAAAGCCATGTATAATCGGAACAAAGATCGCAACGAAAGTATTAAAGGATAGGGATCTGGTGGAGGTAGACGCCAACCAGGGTATCGTAAGAATCTTAAACAAAAACAGTCAATCCACCTACGAAAAATTATTTTCACGAGATTTCTGCCTAGCCTCCGTTGAAGCGTGGGTTCGAGGAGAGAGTACAAATTCCAAAGAATGGACAAAGCTCAAACAACCATTTTTACCATTCATAGTCACGGAAAGATCAGACGATACTGTTCATTTTTATTACGATTTGCAAGGCGTGGAATGGGTGCAGGATCTCTTAGCAAAATTGGCTAAAGAAGATAAAACCTTTTTGAAAAAAATAGAAAAAACGGTTTTGAAAAAACTAGCATACATAAGACCCATTTATGAAGAAGAAAAGATACTCAATCTGTCCGATCTAAAGAGGTTCTTGAAGGAGTTGGAAGCAGGTTATCCTTGGTTCGAGGCCATGTGGTGGTATTGCCAGATGGATCCAAAAAAATTAACGGGCTTAAATCTCAAGAGCATACAAAAAGTGAGGACATTAACTGACAAATTGTGCAACAGTTCGGATAGTGTGATAAGAAAATCCTTAGCGAAGACATATCCTATGCTTGGAGAGCTGATTTCGGTCTTAAGCACAAAAGAAATCCTATTGGGAAAGATACCTAAGAAAAAAGAGTTAGAGCGAAGAGAGCGATGTTATTTCTTTGGCAATGATCGCTTGTTGGTAGGAATAAACAAGCCTAAAGTTGAAAGAGAATTTGGCATCCAATTTAAGACAGAGATCATTAAAGAACAGATTAGAGAAATTAAGGGAGAAATCGCCCAAAGTGGAATAGTGAAGGGCAGAGTAAGAAGAGTAATGGGTCACAAGCAAATCAATGAAATTAAAGAAGGCGAAATTCTTGTATCCCCAATGACCTTACCTGATTTTTTGCCTGCGATGAAAAAAGCAAGTGCTATTATTACTGACGAAGGAGGAATCGTCTGTCATGCGGCCATCGTAGCAAGAGAGCTAAAAAAGCCGTGCATAACAGGTACTAAGATTGCCACCCAAGTTCTAAAAGACGGTGACTTAGTCGAAGTGGATGCCAACCAGGGCATCGTTCGAATCCTAAGCAAGCGATAAACATTTATAAACTCAGTTTACAAGAGTATATCATGAATAAACGAGGTGCATACTTTTTCATATTGGATGCGGTTCTTTCAAGCATCATCATCCTGGTCACGATTTATTTCATCTTAAGCCTTCGCACCAAGGCTCCAGAAACTCTCCAAAGTTATGCACAAGGCGAAGATTTTATGGAGTTCATGATGCAAACCCAAGTGCGAGATTTCAACGGGAACTATACAAAAAGTTTAATGGAGAATGGAAACATCACCAACACCCAAAGAACCTTGTTTGAGCAAATGGCTGAATTTCATTTTTATAACAAAACAGGAATAGCCTGGAAATTTATGGAAGAAATAAGCAACTCAAGCTTACTAAGTCATCAGGGCATGAACATGTGGGTTGAGCAAGACTTGATCTACAATCGAAGTTCAGAACGGCTAGAAAAAGCAAACATTGTCTTATCGTCTAAAAAAATGAGTTTTTTAAGAATCAACCAGTCGTATGTAGATGGTCCGCACACCGTAGAGGTTTGGATATGGTACTAGGGAAAAAAGCAGTTGTTTTTACACTGATTGCGATCTTAATTAGTGTTTTCTTATTTTTAGTGTACGCAAATGAATACACTCCAAAAGAGAACGCACTCTTACCGGTAGTAAAAAACAGAGTGAGGATTTTGGACCGTTTCAATGAGAATTTTTTGCAATATTCTTTAGAAGCCATTGATATTTCTAGTTTCAAAGCCATGAATGGGATGGTAGCCTATGCAGAAAGCCATGGTTTTTTCGCGAGTTTTGAGTCTTCGTTTTTAGAGTGCGTGCAAAACGGAACATTGGAGGGGGATCCTTGTCCGGATATGGTGAACAATACCTTGCCATATTGGTTGGATGAAATAACAAATCGATCAAGGGACAAGCTGGGCATCAATGTTTCTTATGAAATTTTGGGTATACAAACCAAGCAATCCGTACCCTTCCAGGTAGAGGTGTCTCTAGAAATGCATTACGAGATCAGGGACATATTCGCTATCATCAACCGCACCCTTGTTTTAAAGCGCCTTGTAGGCATTGAGGGCTTATCCGATCCTTTATATGCCGTATTGGGAACTTACAACAACACAATTAAGGCAACTTCAACAAGGGAGGATAAATGGGATAATGACACGCTTTACTTCATGATTTACAACCGCACGTATCGTTACCATACCGATGCCCCGAGTTTAATCAGTCGATTTGAAGGGCAGCTCGTCAACTCTTCCTGTTGTGGGGTAGAGTCCATGGTGAACCCCAATGAGGCGTTAGGGTTTTATCAGAATAAGTCATTTGTAGATTACTTGTTCTGGAACAGCACGGCCTTCTGTGCGGGAATCCCTGTACAAATCGTTTACAAGATCAATTATCCATCCTATGACCCCAAATTCAGACTTGAACCTCATCATCTGGTTGCATACAACATCGGCTCGGAGAAGTGGGTAAGCGGCTGCAATTAAGAGATTATTTTAGTAGAACAGGTTTAGCCTGCTTCCAAAGAGCATAAAAGGTACTTTTTAAGTTTTTCAAAAGGGCAGGATTTCTTGTATAAAGAATCATTCGCTCTTCTTTCAGTTTAGTATCTTGAACCCCTAAAAGAAGTTCTTGATCATCTTGTATGGTTAAACTAAAGATGCGAGCATCGTTTAAGGAGCGAATCTGTGCGCCAAGGGCTAAACATTCTTTTAAGCGAGTCTTATTCTCAACAGTAACCTTATATATAATAATCTTGAGTTGAACTCCTCGATGAAGCGCTTGTAAATCAGTAAATCTCGTCTCAGAGTTTCCGACAAATCGAGGAGCAACCTGTAAGATCTGTTTTTTGGCTCTTCGATTAAGAGCGGCAACAGCTGCCAGGTGCTCAGCTCGACCTTTATAAAGCGCAATGGAAGCAGGGTTTATAGTTTTTTCATCTTTTTTTAGGTCCAATTGAACAGAACGGATCTGCTCTTCTTGGCAAGATAGATCGGCTTGTTTTCGCCAGATATAGTTGGATAAGGCTTCCTTTAAGTTGTCAATTTTATATTGTTTAGGAGAAGTAGGAAAAAGAGTAACAATCCCTTGGGTTCTTAACTCGTCTAGAACGGAATAAACCCTTCCTTGGGGGATCCGAGAACCCTTACAGATGGATTGAGCGTTTGCTTGGTTTACACGAGCTAGGTAGAGTATAGCTGCTCGCTCGTATCGATTAAACTTCAGGCCTTCTAGGAGTTCCGCAAGCAGCATAAACTTATAAAAGTTGTTCAAACTATTTAAAAGTTCCTATTGTAATCTTAAAAGCCATGATCAGAAGCATCATATTTGATAGGGGAGGTGTTTTACTGCATAAAACAGCGGAAAGCATTGATGAACAGATAATAGAAAGAGTAAGGGAACAGTTCAGTAGGGTATTCAAAAGAGCCAAAGAAACACACAAAGTAGACTTGTTAAAAGGGAAAATAAGCGTGGAAAAGCTTTGTGGGACCATTCAAGAAGAATTCAAAAACCACTTCAACCTGATAAAAGAATGGAAAGGGGCATACATAGAAACGATGTCTATGAATAAAGAAGTGTTTCAGCTGGCAAAAAGGTTGAAAAAAAGATACAAAATTGCATTGATCTCAAATGTTCCAGATCTACATGTAAAAATAGAAAGAAGGAAAACATCTTATAAGAGAGTATATGCTTGTTTTAATCCGATCCTTCTATCTTGTGAAGTAGGGCTAATGAAACCAGAAGTACAGATCTTCAGACAAGCATTATACTCATTGAGAAGCAAAGCAGAAGAATGTATCTTCATTGATGATCGTAAAGAACACTTAATCACCCCAAAAAGATTAGGGTTTCGAACGGTTCAATTTAAGACCGTTTCTCAACTGATTGCTGCATTAAAAGCAAAAGGTGTAAAATTATAGTATTTACTACTCGAAAATTGTAATCAAACTTTATATAGTCTCTTCCGAAGGATATCGTCGGTGAGTAAATGGAAGAGGGAACGCTCGAAACCGACATAGATCAACTCCTAAATCTCTTAAAAAAAGAAGACAAATTACCCCTAGAAGAAGTGGCTTCTCGTCTAAGTGTCTCGATGGACGTCGTACAGACCTGGGTTGATTTTTTAGTCGAAGAGGGCATCATCGGAGTTGAGTACAAGTTCACAAAACCATTTGTCTTCATGATCCGGGACAAAAAAGCCGAGTCCATTGAAGAAGAAGAGGAAACCTGGGAAAAGGCCAAAAAGCGCTTTTATATGGAATCCTTGGAAAAGAACGTCCCGGAAGATCAAATAGCAACAAGCTGGAAGCAAAAGGTCAGTAAGCTTTTAGAAGAAAAAAAAGAGTTTTTTTTCATAGAAGCGCAGCATAAAGGAATCAAGAATCCAGATCCTCTTTGGAATGCTTACAAAGAAAGGGTATTGAGTGTATAACATGAGACTAGACGAATTCATCGAATCAGATATAAGCACTTTCCTAAATGAACGAATGAAAGAGGCAAAGGAGTCTGAACCCATTCGAGAAGAAGAGTCTCCCTTATTGTATACAGGAAAAGACTTCAAGAAAGACTTGGAAGTGGCCATTGCCGCAAATGACCTGAATAAGGCAAAGTTCATTTTTGATACTTGTAAATCCGAATACACCAAAGCCTCCAATGAGAAAAAGCAAGAGCTTTTCAAAACATTAAACGAATTATACAGCAGAATAAAGGATCATTTAAAGGTTAAAAAGAAGCAGTCTCTTGAAGGCGAAATATCAAGTCTTGAAGAAGAAGGAATTCTTCACCCAACAGAAGAAAAGGTAAAAGAAGAAAAAGTATTCGTAGAGTTATTTTCAGGAAAACCTGCCGCCTACAAACCAGAAAAATTGATCAACCCCTTAGTAGATGTAGATACAAAACAAAAGCAAAACTCCCCCGATGGTAACGGGTGGGAAGTGGTAAAAAAGTTAGTAGACACAATACAAGGAAAAACGGAGCCTATTAAAATTGATGCGAATATAAATATCAATCCATCAAGTAATTTTGCAAATTTCAGATTTATGAAAAATTTCGCAGAAGATCTACAGAAAAAGTTAGATTCCATGAAGATAGAGACTCCCCCTATAAAGATCATTCAACCACCCTATAATCCCCCTTTAAATGGTTCCAAATGGACAAATGAGTCCATAAAAGAAGAACAAGTCCATTTCGAAAGATCATCTCAACACCAAACAGCTACGGCTGAAAGATTAATGGAAGAAAAAATAAAGGAAAAAATTAACGAGTCCGCGGGAGTTATCAAGTTGGCTCTAGAAAAAAAAGATCTACACCGCGCGATCATCGAATACAACAAATTAAAGGAAATCTACACATTGATACCCCCCATCTTAGTAGAAGAAAAAAGTTCGATCTATCAAAAAATCGTAGGCATCTATAAGGAAATTAAAAGAGTAGAACAAGAAAAATTAATGACAAGACTTAGCGGCCCAGTCGAGCATCGATTAACGGAAGAAGAACTTGTGGATAAAATTGCAAGCCGAATTGATCGAACACAGGCATTTATACTCAATAAAGACCTTCAAAAAGCGGTAGAAGAATACCAGGAAGTAAACGACTTATTTGACCTACTTCCGGAAACCCTACCCGAAATTAAGAAGCGATTTTTAGTGGAACTAGCAAGATTATATCAAGGCCTACAACACTTGAACGAATACCTACAAAAAAAAGGCTCTCAAACGTTGTTTGATCACGATCCGAATAAGGTTCTACCTAAATACGCTCCGAACAATCCAGTAGAAAGAGTCAAAAGGTCTATATCTAAGATAGAAAGATACTTGCAAGCAAAAGCGATTAAAAGTGCTATGTTGGAATTTAATAAAATCAAGAGCTTGTGCGATCATCTTCCCCCATTAGAAGATCAAGAGAAAAAAAGCTTATTTGAGGAGTTAAAAAGTGCGTATATCAAAATCGATAAAACTAGAAGAGAGTATCATGAAGAAACAGAACCTCTTGAGATGGAGGTCGTTGACATAAAAGAGCCAAACAAAGCTCACCTGGAACAGGTAAAATCCATCCATGCAGATATAAAAGAGTTCTACTCAGAGGTAAACAATCATAAGATCATAGAAGCGCGCAATCGCCTGTTAGATATACAACACAAAATCGCGCAGCTTCCAGATGAAAAAGAACAACACCAACTCTTAAACTTCCTAGATCAACTTTGTCACAAAACTCATTTCACAGAACAAGAAAAAAGATTAGCTGAGTCAAGCGCAAATGGTAGAGCTTAAACCGTTAGAAAAGCCAAAAATAGAAGATCCGCCTAGACCTATTTCTAAAGTAATCACCACACACCCCCAGGTGGAAGATCCAAAAAGAGAAAAATCTTCTTTTGATAAGCCACATGAAATAGAAAAAAAAGAAGCAAGACAAAAAGAACACCTAGTGGATCATTACTCCATCAACATCAACAACATCATTGTAGAAATACGTATCATTTCTCGAGAAGAAAAACCCGTCCCTATTTATGACGTTTCAATTACCAACATCAGTGAGAATACAAAACTCATTTTAGAAAAGATCCGGGAAGAATTTGTTTCTAAAATTAATATAGAAGAAATAGAAGACTTAGGATCTGATGAAATGAGTGACATTCGCGAGCGCTTTCAAAAAGAAATCAACGGCCTAATCACCAAGTATTTTCCTAAGACAGATCAAAAGACAGCTGATATGCTCATTAACTACATGCTTCAAGAAAGCCTGGGCCTTGGAAAAATAGAGATCTTATTAAAAGATAAAAACCTAGAAGAAATTGTAATCAATAACCACATAGAGCCAGTTTGGGTGTATCATAAAAAATATGGTTGGCTCGAAACAACAGTCCACATCCCCAGTGAATCAAAAATCAGGCATTACGCAACGATGATTGGGCGAGAAATCGGAAAAGAAATCACCAATTTAAACCCATTGATGGATGCCCACTTATTAACCGGCGATCGCGTAAATGCCACCCTTGCCCCGATCTCCAACAAGGGTAACACCATCACAATCCGTAAGTTCGCAACAGATCCATGGACCATTACCAAGTTCATCAAGCAAAATGCAATCTCATTTGAAGCAGCAGCGCTCATCTGGCTTGCAATCCAAAACGAATTAAGCATGTTGATTGCAGGAGGAACCGGCTCAGGTAAAACCAGTATGTTGAATGTAGTGAGCAATTTTTTCCCTCCAAATCAACGCATCATCTCCATTGAAGACACGCGAGAACTGGTATTGCCCAATAACCTGCACTGGGTTCCAATGGAAATACGCATGCCTAATCCTGAAGGAAAGGGCGGAGTAAGCATGTTGGATCTTTTAATCAACTCACTGCGTATGCGTCCAGATCGTATTTTAGTAGGAGAAATTAGAAGAAAAGCAGAAGCAGAAGTGCTATTAGAAGCCATGCACACAGGCCACAGTGTCTACTCAACAGTTCACGCAAACACCGCAGAAGAAGTGATCACTCGACTAACCAATCCCCCCATTGACATCCCCAAACCAGTTATTTCTTCACTCTCACTCATCATCGTTCAAAACAGAAACCGTAGAACAAACAAGCGTAGAACCTTACAGATCGCTGAAGTCTTACCCAATGGAGAACTCAACATTCTCATGAGACTGAACGTTCAAAAAGATGAATTGGAAAATGTAAATCCTTCAAAAACCGTATTAGAAAGACTAAAGCTATATTCAGGTATGACCGATACGGAGATTCAAGAGGATTTAAAGCTAAAGACCCGAATATTAAAATGGATGGTAAAGAATGATGTAGATGAGATTCACAAAATTGGTATGATTTTCGCGAGGTATTATACAGGGACATTAAAATTGGGGGATGAGGATGGGAGTCTCTAAGCGAATTTCGGATTCAATGCCGGATTTGAAAAAGAAGCTATTAATGGCTCACATCAACAAAAAACCTGAAGAGTATGTAGGCGAAAGATTAAAAGCAGCCCTCATGGGTTCCATTACACTCGCCTTTGCAGCAGGTTTATTGATATCCAAGGCCAATTGGCCCATGATCATGGTAGTCCCTATCTTTTTAGTTTTATTTGGGATCTTGTTTCCACTTATGCTCTCTTCGGTAAATGCCCTGATCTTAGGTAGGGCCAAAGAAATTGATAAAGATGTGTTATTCTCGGGCAGGTTCTTGCTCATTAAGTTAAACTCAGGGAAGCCTCTACTTCAAGCATTTGAAGATGCAAGCCATAGTTATGGAGTTGCAAGCAGTTATTTTAAAGAAATTGTTCGGGAAATCCAGCTAGGAGCAAGTATTGAAGAAGCCTTAGATAAGTCAACCGAGTTTTGCCCTTCAGAAAAAATGAAACGCATTTTATTCCAAATTAATAACTCATTAAAGGTAGGTATTGATGTAAGCCGAGTCTTAGAATCCATCCTAGATGAAATCAGCAACAATCAATTAATTGAATTGCAACGATATGGTAAGAAACTGAACAGCTTTACTCTATTTTATATGTTAACGGCCGTGGTAGTGCCTTCTTTAGGAATTACCATGCTAATCATTGTTTCAAGTTTTATTTCGATTAAAATCGATAACACCATCTTTTTTGTTATTTTGTTCTTCCTCATTATCATTGAGTTGTTCTTCATCAGCCTATTTAAGAGCGTACGACCGAGGTTGAACATCTAATGCTCCTCCTTTCTCTAGAAAGCTTGGGTAAGGCGTTTGTTCCTAAGAAGTTTACTCCAACGTTGAGAAATTTTATGTTAAAGGCAGGCTATGATGAGGTGCCCTATAAGTTTTTTGGATTTTTGTTTTACCTTACCTTAGTCATCACCTATGTTGTTTATTTCATTTGGATCTACCCTCATCTAAAAGATCTAAACAGCCTGATTTTAATGCTTGGGACATTTGGATTTTGGGTGGTTTGCCAATTAGGAGTTGCTTTTTTCATCATTATGGTCATTTATTTTTTCTTGGACATTCGCATTTACAAAAGAAGAAGAGAGTTAGAGAGTCGTCTACAAGAGTATCTGGCTCTTGTTTCAACAAATCTAAAAGGAGGAATGTCATTTGATAAAGCGCTCTGGGCAGCGATAAAGCCTCAATTCGGCATCTTAGCAAAAGAAATTACCCTGGTAAGCAAAAAAGTGTTAACGGGAAACGATGTAGGAGATGCCTTATTGGAATTTGCGGAGAAATACAATTCACCCATTTTAAAGCGTTCCATCGCCTTGTTAGTAAGCGAAATTGAAAGCGGAGGTAACATTACTCGAGTCATTGACAGTTCTGTGGAAGACTTGCAAAAGGCGAACATCTTAAAAGCAGAGTTAGCCGCTTCAACATTATCTTTTACCATTTTTATCATGGCCATTGTGGTAATCATCGCTCCAGGATTATTTGCACTTTCATTGGAATTATTAAAAATCGTAACTTCTCTTTCTGCAACCGTAGGAGGAAGCCTAGGGGGGGGTACAGGAAGTTTTAGTAGTCCCATTAGTTTGTCATTTGGAGGTCCTAAAGTGGAGGATTTTAGAAGGTTTAGCATTTTGGCCATAACGATCATTACTGTTTTTTCATCCATGATTGTAAGCATTGTAGAGAAGGGGGATATTCGTGGAGGCATTAAATACATCCCCATCTTTTTAGTTTCAGCACTGGTGCTTTACTTTGTCTGCGTATTTGCCTTGAGTCATATTTTTGGGGGAATCATGAATATATAGCTCCGGCATAATCAACCCTATAGCCCATAATAAATATAAAAGATAAGATGGGAAAAGAAAAAAGTCGTCTTGACGAAATGTTTATAAAGTAAGAAGGAGAGTAAAACACCTATGTGGGGGAAAAAGAGGTGGAGAACAGTTAGTTCTAAGAGGGGCATTTCTCCTTTAATTGCAACCGTTTTACTCATCGCTTTTGCAGTAGCGTTAGGAGCCATGATCATGAATTGGAGTAGTAACCTACTAAGTGAATCCAGCCTAGCAGGAGTTTGTGAAAAGGTTAAGATCAGTTTGGTGGGGAAGTTTTGCTGGAAGGACAACCAGATCAATATAGAAATTCTGAATTCAGGAACATCGGAAGTTCAAGAACTAGTGCTCCGAGCAAGTTCCAAGGATGCAGAGAACGAGATTCACATGAAAGAGTCTAAATTAGGGGTGAACTTAAGGTTTGCTAGGCAAGTGACATTTTCAAAAGGAGAGGAGGGCACGAAGTACGAGATCATTCCATCAGTAGGAAGTTCAGATAGTAAAATACTATGCGATAAGCAATCCATCAAGTTAGATCGACTGGAGAACTGTTGATTCTTGTTTTAAGGCTAAAAAACCAAGTAAAGGTTAACTCTAAAGTAGTAAATGGTTAATTAAGCTTCTCGTCGAGAAAGAATACCATTTCTGCAACCTATATTTCGTTCTTCAATAATATTTATAAACTAAAGAGGAATAGAAAAGAGTAAAGGTTTTTGGCGAAACCTTCATGATTCCGTCTTTGGCGAGACGAACCAAACATACACACTTGGCGTTGTGTAAGCGATTTCTAAAGTAGGTTCACACCTACATACATATAAAGTTTGCGGTAGTATAAACTATATTTTCCACTAGCTATCGCACTCGACCTGGGGAGGAAAAAATGGATCAAACAAGCACAATCAATCAACCGACATCATCTACATCACCGATATCGTCTACATCAAATGGGGAAGCAGTAATCAAGGTCATTGGAGTAGGAGGAGCCGGAAACAACATGGTCAACTGGCTCTATAAAAAGGGCCTCAAAGGCGCTGAGGTCATTGCATGCAATACCGATCAACAGCACCTAAATTTGATGGGTGCAAACAAAAAGTTCTTACTAGGAAAATCAACCTCCCAAGGATTGGGTTGCGGTGGTTTTGCCGAAAAAGGAGCTGACTCAGCTAGAGAAAGCATTGAAGAAATTAAAGAAGCCTTAACCGGTGCTGACATGGTCTTTGTTTGCGCAGGAGAAGGGGGCGGAACCGGTACAGGAGCAGCCCCAATCATTGCCCAAGTAGCTAAGAATTTAGGAGCCATTGTCATCGGCACCGTAACAATGCCTTTCAAGATCGAGCGTTCCCGAGTAGAAAAAGCAGAATATGGATTATACTTACTTCGCATGCACTGCGATACGGTTGTAGCAATCGACAACAACCGATTGGTTCAGATTGCAGGCAGTTTGCCCGTAAATCAAGCCTTTGCCGTTGCAAATGAATTAGTCTCAACCATGATTAAAGGAATTGTGGAGACGATTTCAGTGCCCTCCCTAGTCAATTTGGACTTTGCAGATGTCCAAGCCATCATGAGTGGAGGCAGTGTAGCAGCCATTGGTGTGGGCGTTTCCGATACAGCCGATCGGGTAGAAGAAGCCGTGCGAGGAGCGTTAAACAACCCTTTACTCTCAATTAATTACGAAGGGGCTACCGGTGCCATCATCCAAGTAATTGGTGGACCGGACATGACATTAGAAGAAGTAAGTCATGTAGGTGAACTCATAACCGAGCACATGGATGATGATGCAAACGTCATTTGGGGCGCTCGAGTCGATGATAATATGACAGGGAAGCTAACCGTCATGACCATCATGACAGGTGTAAAGAGCCCTTGGATCTTAGGTAAAGTAACAACGCGCACAGCAAGAAAGGCACAAAAGCGTGTGTTGTCCCGAGAACTAGGTTTAGAACTCATTTATTGATGTTCTTCGCCTTCACCTTCCCCCAAGTGTGGAGGCGGATCCGTAAACCCCCTGCAAATTGCAGGGGTTTTCTTTTTTATCTCAGGCTTCCAGAAAGTATAAAAACCATGTTGGTTTCTCCTCTCACATGCAAGAATTCTCCTATAATCTACGGGTTCCAAAGGACCGAATTGCGGTCATGATTGGGGTCAAGGGCAAGATCAAAAAAGAACTAGAAGAATTAACTCAAGGTAAGATTAACATTGATTCAGGAGAAGGAGAAGTCTCCATGACAGGTCTAGACTCATTAAAGCTCTTCACCTTAAAGGAAGTGATTCGTTCGATTAGCAGAGGTTTCAATCCAGAAGTTGCCATGCTCCTTCTAAAACAGGATTATGTATTGGAAGTAATTTCATTGAATGAATACACCCCGGACAAAAATCATCAACAGCGATTGAAAGGCCGGGTCATTGGATCTGATGGTAAGTCCCGTGAAGTCATTGAGCGCCTTACCGATACCTACATTTGCGTGTATGGTAAGACCATCTCAATCATTGGTTCTTCCTTAGCCGTCATGCAAACAAGAAGGGCAATTGAACTGCTACTAAAAGGCAGTATGCATTCAACCGTATTTCGCATTTTGGAAAAATATCGAAGGGATCTGCGCAAGCAGGAATTAATGGAAAAGGGTCAGTGGTAGTAGGTTTTGTGGCTTCCACCTTCTTCTTTACTGATTTCATGCATAATTTCCTCAGCGCAAACAACTTCTGGAAGTACAATGTGGTTAGCTCCTGCATTTTTTAGCTTTTTGACCATGTGCGGGCGATCGGCTCGTGCATAAATAACCAAATCCGGCCGCAGCTCTCTTGCCGTTAATATGGTAAGAATGGTTTTTTCGATTTCAGGAATGACCACAACAAGGGCTTGGGCGTGTAAGATGCCAGCACTCAGTAGATCTTTTTCTTCCATGGCATCTCCTTCAATGGTCACGTATCCTTGTCGTTGAAGATCATTAACCAGCGCTTCATCTCGTTCCATGATCACATACTTTTTGTGTTGGGGTTTAAGGAGATCAGCCACGTGGCTTCCCACTCTTCCACCCCCGCAAATGATGTAATGTTTTCGTAGTTCTTTTATTTTTCTCATGATTCTCACCTGTTGAAAGTATTGGTTGAATTTGCCTTCGATCATAAACTCAAACATAGTCCAAACGCACGCCCAAAGGATGATAACCCCAATCACAAGAAGGGCGAGTTGAAAAATCTTTCCTACAATGCGATCGTCAGTTTCGTGTTCAAAGGCAAAGGTCTCAAGGGTGTAGATAAATCCCTGCCAAAAGCCAACGCCTTGCAAAAACATGTAGCCGCTCGTTCCAAAGAGCAAAAGGCCAACAATGATGATAACAATCAACTTCATCTGTTTGGAGACGGTAAACTCGTAGAAATCACCTTGTTTAGACATAGTCTCTTTTCTCGTTTGCAGGTATTTATAGTTTGTGATTGTTCTAACTGGATCTATATTCTTACAGCTTACTGCGGTTGGGTTTTTGATTGAAAAAATAAAAAACAACATATTTTACAAATAGTAACCTTTATTAAGGACTTCTTCAAGATGTCGAGCATGGCAAATAGCATCAAAGCAGTTGAGCTCGCAAAAGAGCAGCGAGATATCTCAGTGGCCGAATTTTTTGAGAAGAACCGCCACTTGCTGGGTTTTGATAATAAGCGTAAAGCCTTGTTGACAACGGTGAAAGAAGCAGTCGACAACAGCCTAGATGCATGCGAAGAAGCCGAAATCCTTCCAGAGATTACTGTGGAATTAATTGAGATGGGTGAAGAAAGATACCGCGTAGTAATTGAAGACAATGGTCCAGGCATTGTAAAGGAGCAAATTCCAAAGATTTTTGCCAAGTTGCTTTATGGCAGTAAGTTCCATCGCTTGAGAATGTCTCGAGGACAGCAAGGAATTGGCATCAGCGCAAGTGTTCTGTATGGCCAATTAACTACGGGCCGTCCAGCAAAGATCATTTCAAAGATTCATCCGGATGAACCCGCCCATTACTATGAATTACGCATTGATACCAAAACCAATGCTCCAGAAATTATGAAAGAAGAGATCAAGGAGTGGAAAAAGAGGCAGGGAACGCGCGTAGAAATTGATTTAGAAGCTTCTTATCAAAAAGGCCCTCAAAGTGTGGATGAATACTTAAGGGAAACCGCCATTATGAATCCACACACAACAATCATTTATGTAAATCCGAAAGCCGAGCAGATGATTTTTCCGCGAAGCGTGGAAACACTTCCGAAACTGCCCAAAGCCATCAAGCCACATCCGTACGGAGTGGAACTGGGTTTATTGATTAAGATGTTAGGCGATTCCGCAAGCCGCACAGTGCAGAGTTTCTTGATCAATGAGTTCAGTCGAGTGGGACCCGATACGGCAAAAGATATTCTGGAAAAAGCACTTGTTACACCAAATATAAAACCCCAAGACATAACACGAGATGATGCGGAGAAGATCATTAAGGCCATTAAAAATACCAAGATTATTGCACCCCCTACGGATTGCATTGCCCCATTAGGGGAAGAACTAATGGAAAAAGGCTTGCGAAAAGAGGTAAATGCCGAATTCTATTGTGCAGTTACACGCCCACCAGAAGTCTATCGCGGAAATCCATTTGTCATTGAATGCGCTATAGCCTATGGGGGTCAACAAGTAGCCGATCAGCCTGCTTCAATATTACGCTTTGCAAATCGTGTCCCCTTACTATATCAACAAGGAGCGTGTGCCATCACAAAATGCGTGCAGGGAACCAGTTGGAAAGCCTATGGTTTGCAGCAAAGCGGAGGAGGTTTACCTTCAGGTCCGGTTACCATTGTCGTTCACATGGCTTCTGTATGGGTGCCATTTAGCTCAGAAGCAAAAGAGGCCATCGCTCATTATCCTGAGATTACAAAAGAGATCAAGTTAGCCTTGCAAGAAGTAGGCCGTAAAATGCAGAGGTATGTGCATAAAAAGGTGAATATGCATCAGCAGCTTGAACGGGCCAGTATCTTTGAGCGCTACATTCCTGAAGTGGCCGCATCTCTTTCAAAGTTAAGCGGAGAAAAGGAGCAAAAAATATTAGAAGCCTTGCAGAACATGGTTAAAAAAGAAGACATCCAAAAAGAGATTTTGCAGATGGAAACATTAAATCCCGAGTTTGAAGGTCCTGAGAAAGAGAAATCTGAAGAGAGTGAAGAGTGATGGATGATCCTAAAAAAAAGTTAGAGGACTTGGGCAAAAAGCTTGTAAAGGAGATTGAAGCCGGAGAGAACCCAGCCATTGAACTCTCGGTTCGTGCTCTTTCAAATGTGGTTTATAATAAGGAATCTAAGTTGTTGGGTTTAGGAGACAAAACAGCTAAGCGATTTTTCTTCAATGTGGGTCATGCAAAGAAATTCTTGCAGACTTTGGAAGTGGCAAAGGCAAGCCATGACTTGTTAGCCATTGGTAAACATGCGAGTTTACGAGACGTTTTCTACATGGTCAAGCGCACCATTCCAGGTACAAAAGTGAACACCGTAGATGAGCAGCGCGAGTCCGATAAGGCAATTGAGGACTTGGAATTAGTAACGAACTTTTCCCGAGAACAATTGAACATCAACGCCAACAAGATGGGATCCGTTGCTGGAAGTGTTGTAATTGAAGACAAGGGTGATATTATCGACTGGTCCAAGTTAGGAAGTGGAGGCTGGAGCATTCCTTCCAATGTGGAAGAGATCAAGTTCAAAAAGGTCTCAGCCAAATATGTGATTTACATGGAAAAGGCAGCCGTTTGGGAGCGTCTGCATGAAGATAAGTACTGGTCCAAGCAGAACTGCATCATCATGAGTTCACAGGGTCAAACCACCCGAGGCATTCGCCGTTTGTTGCAGCGACTGAGTTCTGAGCATAAAATACCCATTTATGTTTTAACCGACTTTGATCCATACGGAGTGTACATCTACAGCGTCATCAAGTTCGGAAGCATCAGCTTGGCACATATGACTGAGCAGCTGGCTATTCCCAATGTTCGGTTCTTGGGAATCACAGCAGATGACGTGGTGAAATACGACTTAAAGAGACATTTCATCAAGTTAAAGGACATTGACATTGATCGCTTAAAGCAGATGTCCGAGTACGATTGGTTTAAGAATCATAAGAATTGGCTAAGGCAATTTAAGATGATGAAGGATTTTGGGGCTAAGTTGGAAATTCAAGCTCTTTCCTCTCGAGGAATCACTTTCATCAGCGAAAGTTACCTCCCAGATAAGATCAAGGCCCAGGAGTTCATTGATTAGCCATATAGGATCACTATAAAGTGACAATAAAAGGATAAGATTTATAAATGCCCAATATTTTCTCGTCTGTATGAAAAGCTTAGACCATATCTTAGATTCCTATTCTTTACGAAAAGCAGTAGCAGCCCTAGCCATTGCTGCCTTACCTTCTCTAGTTCAAGCAGGAAGCCCACATGACTCCTATTACCGAGGTAAAAAGGCCGATGCTCCTGCTCCAGCTGTTCCTGGAGCACCCGCTTACCCAGGAACAAGAGACAATTCAAACACAGATCCAAATGGATTGGCAAAGAGAGTATTACAAGTCGCAAAAAGTGTCTGCGCAGACGCTTCTTCTGCAGGGTTCGATGATATGTATTCAGGTAGTTCAAAGGGGAAAGCAGTTGCCCGTTTCGGAGACAAAATCATCCCCGTAGATATATACAAAATAGAAGTAAAATTACCTAGAACCAATCCATCCATCCCTGATCTAAGAGGAGAATACATCTTTCTTCAAAGTACAGATCTTCAATACAATGCTCTCATCTTAGGAAGAGGCCCTAATTTGAATAGTGCAACAGATGTTGCTAAAGATGAAAAAGCAGGCACATTATATCTTCAAGCGTTCCCAGGAAGAAGTTTCATTCCAATAGAGGCTCTTAAAGATAGGGAAAAACCAGACATAAAAACAGTCGTGGTTGCAGGAAGTAAACCTGGAAAATTTGAAAAGAAAAAAATAGATTTAAATCCCCATCCAAGCCAAGAGACACAATTATTGGTGGATGGACTCATTTATTATATCGACACCTGGGGTTACGGCAATAATTCTGCAGGAGAATTGGATGCAATAGGAACAAATGGAGATCTCGCAGGACAAAAAGGGAGTTTACAAACTAAAGCACTAGATATTTGGGGTTTAAGAAATTTCGAGGCGCGATACAGTCTTATGTTAGATAATGTAGCTGCAGATCTAGGGGGTCTTGAAGTAAGTTCAGACAGACGAATTTATGAAGCATCCGATAGTGCAACGGGTTTGCCTGTACCAGTCCCTAGAGTTAAATCGCCTTAAGTGTTAAAGCATCTTAAGCCCTTTTATTTCTTTAATTTCTCTTTTATCTATCATTTCAAAAGTTTTATATACTTTCTAAGCGGTTTTTAACCCTATGGCCAATAAGATCCTTCGTCCAGGAGATGAGAAAGACATCTCCGTGGGTAAGTTTGAGATTGAAGCAGAAGACGTATTTCACTTAAAAACATTATACGAAAGCATACATGATTGGCTCTTGGAAGAGGGATTTAAGGATGTGGACGGCTTTGCGGATAAATTTGAGCAGTTGTACTGGGAGCGCACCGGTGCCACAGGAGCTAAGGAGTTTCACATCTGGTGGCGCGTTTCAAAGGAGCCAGAAACCAGTAAATATTACAGGCAATTCTTACGCGTAGACTTTCAAGGGTTGAACTCAAAATCTGTTGAGATCATGCATAAAGGGCAAAAGGTAAAGACAGATAAAACAGACTTGATCATTCGCATAGAGGGCATCTTACAATTGGATTATACCAATCGTCTTCAAAAAGGGGTTTGGAAGGGATTCGAGGAATTGTATCGAAAGCGCTTCTTTGAGGAACGTAAAGACCAATTTAAGGACGAGTTGTACAACGCGGTGTATCGCATATCCGCACGGATTAAAGGCTACTTAAAGATGCGCACAGTAGCAAAGCCACCAAGGTTATTCAGGCCTGAACTAGGCTTGCCAGAGTAGGGGGGTATCTTTTTGAAAGAAGCATGGCAATTTTTATTGAATGAAGTGAAACTAGATACTCCTCTACCCCAAGAAGAAGCCTGGAAGGGAATACCGATTTCAGAAGACCACTACACTTCTTTCTCTTCGCAAAAAGGAAGAGTCGGATATGTAGACGGCGGCTCAGCTCTTTTGTTGGAAGCACCTAGCTTTATTCTGCAAAAAATCCGCTTAGTAGGAGTGGTTTTCGATCAAGGAAAGCGTGTACTTTCAAAAAAAGAAGAGTTTGAAGTCATTGTACAATTAAAGGAAGGAAGTTGGAAGGTTTCCTGTTTTCCAGAAAATCGGTTTTCCAATGTAAAGATCAACTTGAAAGAGTCTAGTTTACAGGAAGGATCATCCCAAGTGAACTGTTCAAAAGTAGGGGAGCTCATCCGCAGATTAGCCGAATTGGATTTCCTAACTCGATTTATGCAGCAAACAGAAGCAGACGTATTTGTACTGGATGGCTCATTTGAATCCACAACCCCCTTTGAAAAACCCTTCCTGAAAGAGATTCAAGAGCAAGGCAAACCCTGTATAGGTCTAAGTAAGACGTCAAAGGTTTTGACAAATGAAGGAGTAGACATGGCTTCAGCTCTTGCAAAGCGTAAACTAGGCAGCTGGTGGTATCATCCAGTCTTAGAGACAGGTGAAGAATGGAGTTTGGGTTTTGTTCGGCTGCACAACAAGGCCAAATACGTTTTTCGCTTGGATTTTTGGAAGGGAAGTAAAGTAAATCAAGTGATTTCTTATTTAGGGGAAGAAAGCAAAGACCCAGTTTTTCTAGGGTATCCTTATGGTCTCATCGTGGCAGATCAGCTAGCAAGAGTCAAAAACGAAGAAAGGGATTTTTTATTGATGCGATTCAAAGTGGAAGCAAGAGACAAATGGGAGCAAATTGCTTCTTGCTTGCGCAGTACAGACGCTCATAGTGTATTAGATAAGATTCGGTGAAAAGAATGGATAAAATATTAAAAGAATTGATCAAGGACATTTGGGCTCTTGCAAACGATTGTGCCCAGATTGAAAAAAGTTTAGAACTGGATCCTTCCGATTCAGAGGCTTCAAGGGCAGCAATGGATTTTTTACGAGGGTATCTAAATGAAGTGTTAAGTTACTTAAACGCGTGTGTACACTTATTAAAAACGCAAGAGACCATCGAAAGCTCAGTGCGAGAAAAGTTAGAGCAAGTAAAAGAGTTCTCCTATGGAACCTCGCAAGAGATTGTAAAGGAGTGTTTCGACCAGATCAGTGCATGCGAGCGCAAGGAGGACAAGGAGATCAAGCAGACTGAATTTGTGAATGATTTCATGAAAAAAGTCTTTGAACGATTAAAAAAATTTACAGAGCTGCTACACACTTATTCGCACCCTTCCGAGTGGCATAAAAAAGTTCAGATCTCACTAGAAACCTACAACGCCATCATCGACTCGGTTCGTAAATTATCCGTGAGAACCAATGAAATAGCCAGTAAAATTCAAGGTTTGGTAAAGTTGCATGAAGCAACCAAAAAATATGTAGAAGAGTCGTATGAAACCTTACAAGAGTATTTTAATCTCTTAAAAGAAGGGTATAAGGATCCAGACTTATTTCGTACGGCGCAAGCAAATATCCGTAAGGCAGCCTCGGGAAAAGGGCCTGAGTGAGGCTCGATAGTTTTATAAGCATAAAAGGTAGGTTTATGAACATGTTGGATGTCATCACAGTTGGAAGCAACACCATCGATTGGTTTGTATGGACCGATTCAGAGATCATTCATCGGATGAAGCGTCATAAGAAAGAAGATTTAATGGCCTATCCGATTGGCGCAAAAATCCTAATCAAGGAATTCAATCTTGCAACTGGCGGAGGTGGAACCAACACCGCAGCAACCTTCAGTAAACTGGGGCTCAAAACAGCCTATCTGGGGCAAATAGGCAAAGATGAGTACGGCTCTCTTGTTCTGAAGGATTTAAAAAAATATGGCATTCCATTCATCGGAAAAGAAAGTGGAAGAACTGGTTTTTCAATTATCTTAGATTCAATGCATGATCGTACCGTGCTGGCCTATAAAGGGACAAACGATCATTTTGAGTATAGAAATATTAAACAATCCAAATTAAGGACAAGGTGGTTTTATTTTTCAGCCATGATGGGTAAGAGCTATGAAACCCTGGTGCAACTAGCAAACTTTGCAAAGAAAAATGGGATTCGAGTAGCCTTCAACCCCAGTAATTATCTTGCCATGAAAGGAAAGCGCTTTTTAGGCAGCTTATTAAAAAATGTAGATGCCATCATATTGAACAAGGAGGAGGCCCAGGCCTTAGTGGGCAACCTTCAAAAAGAGCGCCTGATAAAAGCATTGCATGCGTGCGGGCCAAAATACGTAGCAGTAACCGATGGACATAAGGGTGTGGAAGCAGGAGATCGCAGATATTATTACAAGATGCCCGGTAAGAAAGTAAAGGTAGCTGAGACATTAGGCGCGGGAGATGCCTTTGCCGCAGCCTTCGTAACAGGACTCATCTGGAATAAAGAAATCAAGGACTGTTTGAAGCTAGGAATGAACAATGCTGAGAGTTGCATCCAAATCCGCGGGGCAAAAGAAGGATTATTAAGTCGAAAAGAGGCTCACAAAGTCTTAGAAAAGGATCATCGTTCCTGCGTTCAAAGAAGGCTTTCGGGAATCTTTAAATAGGGACACACGTAGAAAATGGGGGGACCATGGAGTATATTATTCCGCTAACAAAAACATCTGACGAGAGCGTAGAAAGTATTGGAGTTCAGGCAAGAGACCTCTCTTTATTGCGTGAAAAATTGTTCAACGTTCCTCCTTCTTGGGTTCTTACTTCAAAGGGATTTGGGCATTTCTTAGACCATAATCACCTGCGGCCTAAATTAAAACAGTTGTTTGAGAGTGTACAAGATGAAGCAGGCTTACATTCCGTCTATCAAATGATCATGGACTTGTTTGACAAAGCAGAAATGCCTGCAGATTTAGTGGATGAATTGGAAGAGACCTGCGTATATTTTCGTAAACCAGAAGGTTTATCGCAAGCGAAGGTTCTGTTGGATAGCAAGAAAAGGCCTTTATGGCTCTTGATCCCCAGTCCATCTTATAGTGGGGATGCAGAAGATAACGAGGGTATTTTTCTGAATGTACGCGGATTAGAAGACATGGTTAACAAGTTAAAACGTTCCTGGGCATCTTTGTTCTCCCCCCAAGCGGTTATGGCAAGAAAAGTGCTTGAACTTCCTGAGAATCTAAAGATGGCTGTGGTATTGCAGCAAATGATCGCAGTAGAAGTTTCAGGGGTGGGATATGCCCAAGCCCTGCCCAAGGAAACCGTTCGGCTAAAAGCCTGCTGGGGTTTGCCAGACTACACAGGAAAGATAAGCATGGATGAGTATGTCATCGCAATGGAAAGTGTGCAAATTACCTCCTCAACTGTGGATACCCAGCTCTTCCAATGGGGGCTTGATGTTCATACAGAAGAGTTAATCAAAAAGCCCGTGCAGAAGAGTTCAGAGCCTAAATTGATGAAAAAAGAGATCATGGAGTTTGCTAAATTAACCAAGCGCGTGCGAAGTTATACCCGGCAAGATACCAAGGTATTTTTCTTGATGGATAACCAAATTCCATTTATATGCCAAGTGAATCGGATGACAGCTGAAATGGTTTCCAAAGAGAATGCTCCTCAGCATCCAACGCACTCCACCCCTCGTGCACATCCTTCACATCCTGTACATCCTTCAATTCCAAGAGAGCACAACGTAGCAGCTCATCATGAAACAAAGGCCGAACCAGCGCACGCTCCGAAAGTAGAGTCTAATCTCAAGAGTGAGCCTTGGCTGGAGTTAGACGCCGTTCCAGGTTTCATGGAGGGACCAAAACCGATAAAAATACCCGAACCCCTTCAAGAAGAAGCGCCCATTTCAGAAGTGTCCATTTCACCTTTAGCAGAGGTAAAAGAAGCCTTAAAAGACATAGTAGAAGAAAGTCGTGAAGGGGACAAAGACCGTGAAGCCCTACTAGACAGGCTCTTAAAGGCAAAGGAGCTCATTTACGAGATCGAGTACCTGATGTTCAAAAATGACAAAGAAAAGTTCGCAAACAAGCTAGGGGAGCTTAAGAAGTTAATCAATGGACTGGAATAGAAACTTATTTAAACCTGGTTTCGAGAGGATGAATTGATGAAGAGGGGCAGGCCATTTGGTTCTCAGGTACGTCAAAATGTTGTGGATATTCTCTATTTTATGAAGCGCGGATATGGATATGAAATATTCAAGGTGTATAAATCTCTTTTCCCGCTGGTTACCAACCGAGTGATTTATTATCACTTGGCTCGAGGAAAAGAGCTGGATATTTTTAAGGTCGATAAGGTGCAAATCGAATCCGGAAATTATTCTTGGGGAAATAAGGCAGAGAAGATCTATTACAGCTTGAGTTCGAAGGCTAAACCCACGATGAGTGTTAAGGTTAAAGAGTATTTTGATAAGAAAAAAACTAAGGATTAATTTTCTTGATGAACCCCATCAAGGCATAGGCTTCTCGTTTGGTAAGAAAAGATTTCGCAAGCAACCGTTGCCAAATGGTTTTTTGAGTGATGCGTTTAGTGTCCGGAACAAAACGGGTTCGGTCAAGAGCTTCATGGATAAGGCGGAGCAGGCGTTCTTTATCTTTTTGATCAATCGGTACATAAGCATCTGTAATTTTATCCTTAGCCGAGTGCACAAAGAGTTCGTAAAGTAGAACCGCTAAAGCATGACTAAGATTAAGGGAAGGATAGTTTGAAGTGGCCGGAATGGTGACAACAAAATCACACTGTTGAAGCTCTTCATTGTAAAGGCCATTTCCTTCTCTACCTAAAAGAAGAGCAATCTTTGTCTTTCTAAGTTTAGAGATACGCAAAGCACATTGAGAAGGAGTTAAAGGAATACGTCGTAGGTTGTAACTCGAAGTGCTTTTCCCAGCCGTACCGATCAGGTAATCATAGCGTTTAAGATGCTCCCATTTTTTGACAACAGCTTGTTGAAGTATCTTTTGAGCGTGTTTGGCACGATTGCGAGCTTCCTCATTGATTTTACATTGAGGATTAATCAAGACGAGTTTGGAGTAGCCAAAGTTAGCCATGACCCGCGCCACAGCACCCACATTACCGGAGGTCTCAGGCTCAACCAGTACAACAGTAAGCTGCATAAAACAGGGGTGAATGAAAGTAGTTTATAAGGTTGCGGTTGAATGGTCCTGTAGAAAAAATCCACCCACTTGTAAACTGGGCGTTGAGCATACTTCAAAAATATCTGTTCTGCACCCGGTCGAGCTTTTTGGAGAGGCGCTTTTAGGAAAGAAAGGGGAAAAAGGCCGGAAGAATTCATAACTTTTTTAAACGCCTTATTTTTCTAAAGCGATATGAGCTGGCGTGAACGAAAACAAGACAATCGAAAGCGGATTTGGGTAAGTGTATTTATGGCAGCACTCATGATCTTTTCAGCTTTTGGTGTATACCTAGGCTCAGTGTCTTCAGGAGGAGACTCGTTTGAGTATAAAGACTACAAGTTCAAATTGACCGATGGCAAATACGTAGTCAAGTTAAATAATAAAGAAATCCCATTTTATAGTCTCCCGCAGGATGTGGAAAGCCTTAATGTATCTAAGGAATCGGTAGAGTTAATCCGCAGAGCTTGGATTCCTCAGGTTGTTTTCGATCCCGCCCAAGAAAGCCTGCAGTACATTGAGCTCACTCGATTTGATTGGAACCGTTGGTGGGGAAAACCCTTAGTGAATGGCGTAACAAGCGCTTCAAATGTATACCCAGATCTTCCAGTTCTTTCATGCGCAAATGCAACCCAGAACAGCCCAGTCATATACCTAAACAGCTCTTTTTTAGTATCTTCACAACTAAAAGGTAATTGCCTGATCTTAAATGGATTGGGAGTTGATTTCTTGCGCTGGCGTGACCGCATCTTGTATACTTATTTCGGAGTATTGGGATAATATTCATGTTGAGATAAATTAGGATAAAAGACCATGAGCCAAAAAAAAGAAATGAAAAGTAAATCAAAGAGCAAGAATGAGGGTAAGGAAGTAAAAGAAGTAAAGAAGGTTTCATCCACTCTGACATTATGGATCAGCATCCTACTGATCGCCGTGGTGTTAGCAAGTTTCTTTACATACATCTATTATATGAAGGTCATCTACCCCAAGGCTTATCGGTACAATGGATTTGATTTTTATAAGGGGGACTTGGTTTGGACAACGCAAATTCAAGTAGGAGATCAGCTATATATCATTCCATTTTATCATCATCCAAAAGACCTGGAGGATATCCCCGTAGAGCCTCTAATTGAAAAGAAAATTCAGCAATTAAACGCTTCAGACCGAATTTTTATCACCTTAGATCCGGATTTAGAAAGTAAGGCAGTAGTAGCCGCTGTAGAGCTATCCAGGATTACAGGTTCACGGTATAAAATCTACAACATCCAAACCCATGGAGCGCTAACCCGCCCTTCGGCAAAGAGTAAGGCGAATGCCATAAATCCATTGGTGACTTGTGCAAACGCAGATAATCAAACCGTGGTAGTATGGTTGAAGTTAGGAGATGTAAACGTCGTTCATTCAAAAGGCAATTGCATCCTTTTGGAAGGAAAGTCAAGCGAAGACTTGGTAAGGGTTACAGACCGTTTTGTATACCGCCTATTAAGCGTTATGCCTAATTAAATTTCTTGATCAAAATTCTTGATTAGATCTCCTGAACTTGGGTATCTTGCACATGAACCAGACGAATACCAAGTCCTAGTTTTAAAAGGGCTGATAGAATTGCCATATGCTCTTTTCCAGTTCCTGAGAAAAGATTGAGAGCAACTTCAGTGTCAAGGATCTTGCCTTTAAGGGCGTTCTGAATGGTTTCAACCAGATTAGGAAGAGGTTGCTCATCATCAACAAGGATGAGGTGAAAGTTATTTTGTTGGGTTTTGAAGTTTTGTTGAGTCCAAGGATTACAAACCAGGTAGACCTGTTCAAAAAGAGGGTTTTTAGCTAGTTCCAAAACAGGAACCCATGTGCCTTTACCTGTGGATAAGCAAGTTACAAGTGTTGTCATAGAAGAGTAGGAGAAAAGGTCTTTTTATAAAACTTGTTAAGAGAGAATAAATAAAAAATAAAGGTCTAAAGAGTGCTATAAAATAAAATGGTGAATAAAATTAGTTAGCGACATAAGTAACGCATGAAGTTTTGCATAAAAATATGTTCTTGCCAGAAGGTTTCTAGTGCTTCTTGCATGTGGTCGATTGTTGGAAAGCATTGAGATTTTGTGACGTTGTTTTTTGTTACTTTCCAGCAGGTTTCGATGGGGTTGAGTTCTGGGGAGTATGGGGGAATATGCTCGACGCGGATGCGTGGAGCATATTCTGCGAGGAGGTTTTTGACGCATTGTGTTTTATGGAATCCTGCGTTGTCCATGATGAGAAGGTAGTTCTTGTGTTTGTCAAATGTTTTGAAAAGCTCTCGAAGAAAGTGCATGAACGTTAAGCTGTTTTGTGCGATGTAAAAATCGTAGTAAAACTTGTGGTTGCTTGTTAGAGCTCCGAATGTGATGAGCTTTTTTGAACTCCAAAAGAATGCTCCGCGTGGTGTTTCTCCTCGAGGAAACCAGATTCTTTTGTAGGTTGTTGTGAGGTGAAATCCTGCTTCATCAATTGCTACAAGTTCATAACCCAAGTATTCTGTTTGAAGTTTTTTTTAAACTCGTCTCGAAATGCAGCAACTTTTTCTGGATCATTTTTTATGTGTTGTGAGCGAGGAGTTATTCTAGAGAAATCAAGTTTGTGAAGGATCCGTTCCACATGTCGTGTTGTGTAGTTCTTGCCTGTTGTTTTTTGAATGAGTTCGGAGAATTTTTTTGTGTCGATCGAGCAGAATTTCTTGTTTGCTGCGCGGGCTTTGTTTGTAAATTCTTTTTTTAGTTTTGCAAGGGTTTTTTGCGTCAGAGGTGTTGGTCGTCCACTGCGAAAACGGTTCTTGATGCTGCCTGTTTTTTTGTGCTTCGCAAGCAGTCTGCTTATCGCAGACTGATGGCATCCTGCCAAGTCAGCGATTTCTTGTTGTGTTTTATGTTGGTTCGTCCACTTCAGGACAAGTTCTCTTGTTTGGAGGTTTATCATACCAACAAGAAAGCACAACCACTATATAAATTATGCGTTACTTTTGTCTTATACTAAATTGTAGAAAGATTTATATAGACGGGGGTACAAAAAAGAGGCGTGAGCTAAATGAGTATATTAGAAAAGCCTCAAGAGCCAAAAATGCCCGAGACAAAGGATATCTCTAAAAAAGGGTTAGTGGCTTTGGTTCTTTTAACTGTCGTCATTTCTCTCATCGGAAGTTTCTTGGTTTTAAACGAAATCAGTCGTTCTCAAGTGTTGATTCACGACGAAAAGCCAGCCGTTGGATCGGCTCAACTAGGCGTCTATTACCCTAAAGATAATGCGTCTCCTAAGCCAGTTTCCACAGGAAGTACAGGCTATGCCACACTTCAAATACAAAAAAAACCCAATGTGGAGATAAAAAAGTCTTCTACGATAGCTGTGACAAATCCAGTGGAAACAAAGCAAGAAATTAAAAAAGCTCATTCAGTTCCCTCTCAAAATCAGAATTCAAATTCAAAGCTGTATTATTATGAAGACAGGGGTGTAAACAATGGATATTTCGAATAAAAGTTTGGCGTTATTTCTTATTGCGAGTATTCTTATTAGTGCGGGGGGTACGTTTACGGCTCTGATCAAGTTAGATCAATTGCGGGGAGCACGAATTTTAACCGGCTTTGCGACATCTGCCCCAGCCGGTCAAGCGAACGTCACAGTCACCTCTCAAATTGCTCTTACAGCCATCGCCAGCTTCATGAACTTCGGAGGAGGCTTTGCCAACGGCAGCACCTGCAGGCTCAACAGCACCGACACCGGCCTGCCCATCGGCAACTGCACCACCTTCCGAGACTCCAACGAAAGCATCGTCGTACGAAACGACGGCAACAGCAACCTAAGCATCAACGTAAGCTTCGATAAGACAAACGCCACCTGGATCGGAGGAAGCAACCCAGGCGTATGGTTCGACGCAAGCGACAACGAAACAGGAAGCTGCGCCAACGGAACACGCATGTACGGACCAGGAAACTGGACAGGACTAAACCGAGCCGCAAACGCAGGCTACCGCGTCTGCCAAGGAAGCTCAAGCCTAGGACTCATGTCATTCGACGACACCAAAGACGCCATCAACATCGACCTCGCAGTCCTCATACCACCCGATGCAACAGCAGACGGCGCCTCAGGAGACAACCTCACCATAACCATCACAGGAAGCGACGCCGACACCAACCTAGAACCATAAAAACATGAAACAACATTTTCTTTTTGTTTTATGTTTTAGTTTTTTTATTATTTTAAATATTTATTCAGTAAGTGCTACCTCACGAATCGGCAGTTCAGTTCCATACGATCAGCGTATCGTCACATTTAATCCAGGAGGGGAGGCAAGTTTTACCTTCACAGTAGGAGATTCAGGGGGGATAGAAGCATATATTCAAACAGATGAAGAATTAACCCCCTACGTAAAATTAATCGATCCATCTCCCTTAGGGGGGACTAGAGAGGTAACAGTTCAAATTAAGTTTGGAGATTCATTGTCCCCTGGAGAGCATCGAATCATATTTGGAGCAAGAGAAACTTCAAGTGGAGGAGGCGTCGCAGCGCTTACGGGTGTAGAAACCGCAATTCGGGTCATTTCGTTGTCAAGTGAGAAGACAATCCGAGGAAACATGAATGTGCAAGATGTAAATGAAGGGGAAAATGCTTCATTAAGCGTAAGTGTAAAAAGTTGGACATATCAAGACATCCAATCTTTATACTCAGATATTGATGTTTTCAATTCACAAGGGGATAAGGTAGCGCATTTTCGAACCGAAAAGTTTCCTTTAAAAAGCGGCGAAAGTTCAGGAGTAACCACACTCATGGAAACCCAAGGAATGAAACCGGGTTGGTATCAAGCTGTAGCGAACATATTCTATGACGGCTCAAACATAAGTACGGGGGATGATTTTAAAATCGGCACATTAAAAGTAGACATCACAAGCTACACAAAAGAGTTAAGAGTCGATAGTTTAAATAAGTTTGAAATAGGAGTTCAGAGTAATTGGAACCTGCCATTAAAAGATGTGTATGGTGAAGTGGAATGGGAGGGAAAAAATGAAAAAACACCGACCATTAACATCCCCCGATTCGAAGGGGGTATATTAACAACGTATTTAGATGCACAGGGCGTTCCGTTAGGAGAGCGTCCGATAAAGATCACTGTTTTTTATAATGGAGATAAAACCGAACGATTAGGAACGGTAAAAGTCATAAAAAGCTCTGAAGTGATTGAAAAACCGGGGGAGGTAAAAGGAGAATTTAATTATATGTATATGGTATTACTCATATTGATCTTGGTAAACTTGCTCTTCATCATACTTTGGCGCAAAAAAAAGGAAAAAGAAGAGAACAATCGAACGAAATAAAAAACAAAACAATATTTATAAACTCGAGTACATGAAAAAAAGAGAAAAATGGATATTTCGAATAAAAGTTTGGCGTTATTTCTTATTGCGAGTATTCTTATTAGTGCGGGGGGTACGTTTACGGCTCTGATCAAGTTAGATCAATTGCGGGGAGCACGAATTTTAACCGGCTTTGCGACATCTGCCCCAGCCGGTCAAGCGAACGTCACAGTCACCTCTCAAATTGCTCTTACAGCCATCGCCAGCTTCATGAACTTCGGAGGAGGCTTTGCCAACGGCAGCACCTGCAGGCTCAACAGCACCGACACCGGCCTGCCCATCGGCAACTGCACCACCTTCCGAGACTCCAACGAAAGCATCGTCGTACGAAACGACGGCAACAGCAACCTAAGCATCAACGTAAGCTTCGATAAGACAAACGCCACCTGGATCGGAGGAAGCAACCCAGGCGTATGGTTCGACGCAAGCGACAACGAAACAGGAAGCTGCGCCAACGGAACACGCATGTACGGACCAGGAAACTGGACAGGACTAAACCGAGCCGCAAACGCAGGCTACCGCGTCTGCCAAGGAAGCTCAAGCCTAGGACTCATGTCATTCGACGACACCAAAGACGCCATCAACATCGACCTCGCAGTCCTCATACCACCCGATGCAACAGCAGACGGCGCCTCAGGAGACAACCTCACCATAACCATCACAGGAAGCGACGCCGACACCAACCTAGAACCATAAAAACATGAAACAAAGCGTTTTTTATAAGATTGTATTCGTGAGTATATTATGCGCGATAGGTCTAGGCACATTTTTTTATAGTTTTTTCGTTATTCAAGAGGTACATCAATTGCCAATGATGGTTGTTGTTCAAAAAGAAGTCATGGGTCTAAACACAGATACCGATGCGCTTCGATTTGGTTCTTTAAGGTCTGGAGGAGGTTCGAATCGTTTCGTAGAAATATCCTCTGAAAAACCTTCTTGGGTTACTGTTCAATTGAAAGGTGATCTAGCTCAATGGGTATGGGTCTCAAACGAAAGCTTTTTTTTAGATAAGGGGGAAGTAGATAAAGTCAGATTCAAGTTGGATGTGCCTGGTTCAGCCGAAAGTGGGAATTACACAGGAACAGCTGTATTCATCTTTAAAGAGCCCTGGATAAAGCGTTTGGAAACGTTTAAATAGTCAATGAGTCGCAAAAAAAGGGATGCGCAACTGGGTTAAGTATGGGGTTCTGATTGTTTTTTTTCTTTCTTTAGCTCATACAAGTTATCTCTTATTCAAAGTGGATCAATTAGCAGGAAAAGCGCAATTAACAGGCAAGGCAAGTAATCCGGAAGGAAGGGTTCAGATCTGCATCAATCATCCCCCCAATCTCGGAATTCCTTGCAATGCGCAAGGAACCCAAAACACCACATACACCTGCATGTTAAATGGTTCGGACGCGGATAATGCTTCTCAAAACATCACATTCGGTACGCTCTTCTTGAGTACTCATTTATTTACAATCAACGGGACGAATGGGCTAATTAATTTCACACCGAATTCATCCAATATAGGGAATCACACGATTAATTTCACGTTGGAAGATAACTCAAGTTGTTCAAATGGAAAGGTCTTTGAGTTGTTCAATCTGAGCATCAATTCAAGCAGGAACCGACCACCTGTATTAGTAAAAAACATCTCTTCAGTTACCTTCAATGAAGGGGAGATTGTGAGCGCTTTTTTCTTGACCAATCATTTCACAGATCCAGATGGGGATGCCTTAACGTTTAATGTCTCATCCCAGTCATTGTATATCATCACCATCAGCAGTACAGGTGAAGTCGTCATCAATGCAACAACGTGTGGTCAATCAGCCAATGTTATTTTTACAGCAATCGACCCTTTCAATGAAACAGCAGACAGCAACTTAGTGAGTATTACCTGTGTAAGTCCTTCAACTACTTCTTCAACAAGTTCCTCACAGGCTTCAAGTCGAAAAAGTAAATGCCTATCTCAGTTCACATGCTTTGACTATACCTCCTGCTCTCCACAAGGAGTAAAAACAAAACGATGCGTAGATGAAAACGGATGTAGAGATGATGAATACATCACAGTGGTATGTAAAGCTCCAGAAGTAGAAAAATGCCTAGACTCTTGGAGTTGTACATCCTGGGGAGAGTGCTTATTGAACGGCAGGCAATACAGGACATGCACAAATTTAAATGGGTGTAAAACAGCATCAAAGCACCCAGCGGAAGAAGAGCCGTGTAAGTTCTTGCCCAGTTGCTTTGATGGGCTTAAGGATGGAGATGAAACGGGCATTGATTGCGGGGGAAGTTGCAAAGCCTGCCTTACGATTGAAACTCCTGGTTTTATTCAAGAAGACCTAAAACCAGTTACCTACATTTTATTCGTTTTAACATTATTAGGGTTTGGACTCTTGATGGCAAATAAATATTATCACAAGCAATTGCATCATCTGCTTGTAAAAAGTGGGTGGTATTTGAGTGGTCGATACGATAAGGTAATTTTGATCAGCGAGGGGGTAAAAAGAAGGTTGCTCGAAGATCTGAATGAGGTTTTAATCAAGATGAATAAGGGATCAGTAGAGGATGCCTTTGAAAAAGTAGAGGTATTAGTAGAAGATTACTTCAAAGAAAGTAAGGTGACTCCGCGAACAAGTCCTCATTACAATCATTCAAAGGTCAAAAAGGCGCTACCCGGACCTTTAGAGTCCGTATTGGACTTGTTCTATGGGCATAGTAAGCACCTAGACCGAAAAGGATGGCCAGATAAGGATGTATTACGCTTTGTAGTAGAAGAGTTCCGAGCGATCATTAATCTAACTTCCAGTGCAGAAGTAAAGGTTCCTTATGATGTAAAAGAAATAAAAATCGATGAGTACACCCATCCATCAGAAAAGGTTCGCTTGAAGATGATCAATACCTGGATTGCACTGCAATTTAACGAAGTAGATCTTGCAAGGGAGCGCTACGAAGACTTAATTGAGCTATATGAATCATTGGACAATCGTTCAAGATTAAGCTTATATTCCGATATATATCGGTTATATCAAGAGATCAAGTACGCAAATAGTGTATTAGATCTAGAAGTGTAGGGGTTAAACCATCATAAAATCTAGTTTTTCAAGCTGTACGGAAGATTTATAAATAAGTTAACTTATATAGTTAACTTATGTTACTTAGTTAACTTAATAAAAATGGTAAACGTAAACATTCCCATACCGGACGAGTTACATAAATCACTCAAGATTCAAGCAGTAAAGAAGGGAAAAACACTAAAAAGTCACTTTCTAACAGTATTGGAAGAGGCAATCAAACATGGTTAATCTAAACATCTTGCTTCCAGATGACCTGCACCAGCAGCTCAAATTAAAGGCAATAAGGGAAAACAAAACGTTAAAGGAACTGGTCGTTGAATTGCTCGAAAAAGCGGTGAAGAATGAAAAAACTTAAGATAAGATTAAACAAGCATAAGCTGCTTATCCACAAGTACGAAGTAGACATACCCATCAGTATATTGGCATTGGTCACAAGTCTTGTTTTTGCCATGGCCCTTAGTTTTGTAACTTCTCCAGACGTCACCCCCAACAGTCCTTCAAAAGCAGACAACTTAGTATGCAATTGGAATGCTTCAATCGATATGGTCTCACAGAATGTAAGTTGGTATAATGGAAGCCTTTCTTTTAGAAACGACACCAATCAAACCCCCCCATCCGTTGTTTTATCCAATTTTTTATCTAGGGGGGAAGTTTGGAATTGTACCATTCGAATAGGGAACAGTACACATCTTGCAGAAGCCTCAGATAGGGTAACCATTGGGAATGCTCCTCCAACCACCCCCCAAGTTCTAAATGAAACCGGGAGCAATCTAGGAATCAATTTCCAAATCCTTGAGGATACCAATCGAACGTTAAATTTTACAGCCACAGACTCAGACGGAGATATATTGACTTTTTCGGCAACGAGTCTACCCACAGGTAGCACATTTAATACAAGCACAGGCCAATTTAAATGGGGAATGGACGATGCGCAAGTGGGTCAGTACAACATCACCTTCATCGCGTTGGACAATCAATCTTCGCCAGGTTCAGTCGCGATAACTGTAAACCTGACTGTAACAGAAATAAATGACAATCCTTATTTCAGTCCTGATCTAGCAAATCAAACAGCTACCCAAGGTAGTTATTTTAGTTACACGATAACCGGAGCAGACGAGGAAAACAATATTCCATTTAACGTTACATTTTCAGGAGGGCCTTCAAATCTAATCATCTTAAACACAAGCAATACAACGTACAACCTCTCATTTAAAAATGCAGGAACCCCCCAAAAGGCAGATGTTGGGAATTACACAGTAAATCTTACCATCAACGATTCAAGGTCTGGAACAAATACTTCTTCTATAAATTTGGAAGTTAGAGGAACTAACACAGCCCCTATACTTAGTTTTATTGAGAACCAGACAGGAACGCAAAATGCACTCTTCACCTTGTTCATAAACGCAACCGATGTGGACAATGACACGTTAAATTTTAGCATTCGATCCGTCAACTGCATCTTGAGCAACCCCTGGATTATTCGGAACTTCAACCAGAGTATGAACTCTACGAACGCAACAATTGCTTATGGAGTGATCAACAATACTATGAATAATAGCAATGGAGTTTGCAAACTGGTTAATATCAGTGTTTCAGATGGGTCGCAGAACGCTTGGCAGCAGATTAAGATTAATATCACCAATGTAAACGATGCTCCAGTCATAAATGAGCCCAGCCATTTTCAAGAGAATACATTTAACAATACAAATTTTACTTATATTCGGGCAGCATCCAACCAAACGTTGGTGTTCAGGGTAAACGCTACGGACATAGACCAATTGACTGAGGACGGCGACACCCTAAATTATTCCGACAATACATCACTTTTTGACATCAACCAAACAGGGGCCATTACCTGGATTCCAAACAGTTCTTATCTGGGAAACAATACATTCAGGATCAATGTGACCGATCAAAGTGGATTAAGTGTAAACCGCACCATGATCATTGACGTAAGGAATAATACTGCTCCTACCTTGAATTCAATCGGAAATAAGACCTGTGCAGAGGACGTATTATGTACGATATTCTTTACAGGATCAGACATAGATGGAGATACGTTGACATTCATTAGCAACAACACCAATGTAGTTAACATAGTCTTTTTCAATAGTTCAGCCGCCCTTTTGAATTTTACCCCTACTCAATCTCAAGTAGGTAACTACAGTATAACCATCACAGTCAAGGACATTTTCAATGCAAACGTTTCTGAATCGTTTACTTTCTCGATTAACAACACAAACGATGATCCTGTTTTGGGAGCCATCAATCTAACCTACCCCCCAATTGTAGTCAACAAGACCACCTATAGAGAGATCAATGCAAGCGATGAAGACTTTTTCCTATTGGGAAACACAGAAAACCTAACCTTTGATGTGTCATTTAATACGACCCAGATCCCATTCAACTTCACAACCATCTTCAATAGTTCAACCAACGAATCAATTGGCATCTTGAACATCACCCCCACAACGGCGAATATTTCGAGGTATCGAATCAACATTTCAGTAAAAGACCGTGCAGGAAGGGTGGCTTGGCGCCAGTACGACTTCGATATCTTGAATCAAACGCAAAAACCAAACATCACAATGATTCGTCCTTATGGTGCTCCTTTAAACACCACCACCACCATTCATGCGTTCATAAACACCTCAAACTTCAATAGTTCGATTACAAACATAACCCTGCAGGAAAATACAAGCACTCTTTTCAACATCTCGGCCACAGATGATTTTACTTCACTATCCGATTTTAAATTCTATTGGTATGTAAACAGCACGTTAGTGAACCAGAATCAGAGCGCCAACAGAACGTATGGAATATTTTCAGCAGGACAGGAAAACGTCACCTTATTCGTTGAGGATTCCACATTAGAAAACAGTACCTGGACCTGGATCGTGACGATCAATAATACCAATCGTGTTCCTCAATTAAAAAACAACTTAGACAATTTAAGTGTGAGTGGGACAACCACATATTACAGTTATCTCTATCAGCGGAGCAACATCAAATACATTGATCCAGATGATGATGAAAACAGCGATGGAGAAATCTCGGGCAATGAAACAAACCGGCTAAGTTTTAACGTGACCACCTGTGACAAAGCAACACTCACCATTTCAGGTACAGATTTAGTCGTGACATCTTCAGCTGTTGGAACGTGTAACATTGTTTTCACAGCATACGATTCAGGGGGTTTGAGCAATATAAGTAACCCAGTCACCATCAACATCAGTTCATTGAGCTCGAGCACAACCACAACCACAACCACAACAACGACCATAACCTCTTCAGGAGGAGGTGGAGGAGGAGGTACATCCATTATCCCCACAAGAAGAGAGATTAAACATCCATTTAATCTTATTTTACCTCAGATCGTAAGCTACATTGAGAACAACACTGTTTACGTCCCCATTAAGCTGAACAACAGTATGGGCATGGACATTTACGGGATTAATTTCTCTGCAAAAACAAACGAATCCGGAGTCATGTTTAGATTTGTCCCTCCAAGAATGAATGTGGTAAAAGATGGTCAGTTGAATGAAACCATTTTGGAAGTTTCAAATTTCACCTTTGGTAAGAACTTTGGAGTTGAAGTAACCGCACGATCTGAAGTACCTGCATTGGAGGATAGCTCACAATTGTTGATTGTATCTGAAGGCACAGTAAAATATGCTGAAGAAGTAAAAACAAGGATTTCAGTAGCTGAGAGCTTATTAAAAGAAAACCTGGAATGCCGCGAATTAAACGAATTGTTAGACCGCGCAAAGGATGACAGTAGAAGGTTTAAGTATCAAGAGGCTCTGAAATATGTGGATGCAGCTATCAACGGTTGCAAATATTTAATTGCAAAAACGCAAAAAAAGGTGGAGCAACCCAAGAGCATCACCTTTGAATACACAGATCCAGTGAAGAGCTTTTATATTTCATCCATTCTTTTGCTGATCATATTAGTGGGTGCAGCCGTAAGTTGGGAGTTTAAGCTAAGGAAGACCTCAAAATTGCAAAAGATAGAGGCAGAGGCACTTAGGATCCAGCGCTTCTTTAAAAAATAGAAAAGATGGATTAGTACAATTTAAGATAAACAAGGTAAATTAAGATAGGGGAGTAGAAAGAATACCATACAGGTCATTGATTTGCTGGTAATAGCGGGCTTTGTCGGTTTCTTCAAGTTCACCATAATAGATCATGAGTTGCTGGTAAATATTTCGGGCACTCTCAAAGTTCTTATCTTGGATTTCTTTTTTAAGGTGTGGGAGAAGTTCTTCGATTTTCTGTGCAAGAGTTTGGTGTGAATCAGTAGATGGATGGGTAAACTTTTGAAAGAAATTCTTAAGATGGAGTTTTTCCCAGAAATGAGTGATGGAAGAGGGGTTTTCCGCATCAAGAAGCGCTTCGACAATCTGCTGAAAATTGTCTAAGTCTGCACGAACTTGTGAGGGTTGGTTCTTATCCGATAGGCATTCGACAGAACTTATATGATCTAAGATTAGGTCGAGTTGTGCTCGGGTGGTCTCCGTAAGGTAGATTTTCTTAAGTTCAGTATGAAGTTCATCAATAGTAAATTCATAGTTCAGCTTGAGGTATTGTTTAAAGAAGTTTTTTACTAAATAATAGAAATCGCCACCATCATAAAATCCTTGTTGGTGAAAAGCCTCCATTTTAGAGAGGGTTTCGCTTCGAAGTTGAGTTCTAAGAAAAGCCGCTTCGCTAGGGTCACCTCTTTTCTCTTCCATGGTGTATTTTAAGGCAGGGCGGCTATATAAATATTATCTAAGATAAGCATGGACTCAGTAGAAAGGTAGCTTGGTAGCCTTCCAGTCGAGCCTTTGGTTATAAGGAAAGTAAGCTGACAAGAGGGTTGCCTCACAGAAATCTTACAGATTTCTGGAACCAGAAATTCTTTGTGAATTTCTGTGCTCCTTCGGAGAATGTCAGCTTTGAATGGAAAACAGCAAAGGCGAGAAGCCACCAAGCCGAAACGAAGTGAAGATTTCTACTGAGCCTGAGCATGAAAAGGTTTTTATAGGAGGAGTTCACAAAGTGGATCATGGAAGTTATAGAGGTTAAAAAAGGAATCCATTTTCTAACGCCTAAATTGGATAAGGAATTAACCAAGAAAATAGAGTATTACGCAAATAAGTTCGAAGAGATTCGCAAGGAAGTTGGAAAAACAGTAGTGGGGCAAAAAGAAGCAATCAACAGCTTATTGGAAGCATTAATGGGTGGGGGCCATGTATTAGTAGAAGGCGTTCCAGGTATTGGTAAAACCTTGCTTGTAAAGACCTTAACACAAGTAACAGGTTGCGTATTCTCACGTATTCAGTTCACACCAGACTTGCTCCCCACAGATATTGTTGGAATTACAACTTATGAAGAGGGCAGAGGCTTTTTCACAATTAAAGGCCCTATTTTTGCCAACTTTGTGCTCGCAGATGAGATAAACCGAGCGCCTCCTAAAGTACAGTCCGCTTTATTGGAAAGCATGCAGGAACGCCAGGCCACCATTGGAAAGGAGACTTTTTTCTTGCCCAATCCATTCTTTGTGATGGCAACGCAAAACCCTATAGAAACCCTTGGAACATATAAGCTTCCCGAAGCCCAAGTGGATCGTTTCATTTTTAAGATCTTAATGAGTTATCCAGACATGATTGAAGAGCAAGCGATCCTGCAGAACAACATCACGTTAAAACGTTTTGAAGATTTTAACGTAAAAGCAATTCTATCTGCAAGAGAAATCATTGACTTACAGGAGTTTGTTAAGAAGGTTTACCTGGATGAAAAAGTGGAAAAATACATCGTACGTCTGGTAGATGCAACACGGCACTGGGATCGCTACGATATCAAGCTAGGTAAGTTCATCCAATTCGGTGGCTCTCCAAGAACAACCATTTCCTTGTTTATCGCAGCAAAGGGGCACGCCTTGCTTGCAGGAAGAAATTATGTGAGTCCACAAGATGTAAAGGATGTGGCCATGAAGGTAATGCGTCACCGCGTCTTATTAAATTTCGAAGGAGAAGCCGAGGAAGTAAACCCGGATGAGATTATAAATGAAGTCTTAGCAAAAGTTCCTATCTTATAAGAACTGGTCTTTTTACAATTCCGAAATTACTTTACAGTGCTTCTTGGTAGACTTCGTTTGGTGTTT
>JBBSWA010000011.1:0-3617 GCA_038046485.1 Nanobdellota archaeon | reverse complement strand
GGTTTTTCAGAGCAGGACAGAACTCAGTGTAACAAAAAAAGAAGCCGTTTTCGAACGGGTGTGCTACTCTCCTCGAGCTTTTTTATTGCAAGAGTTTTGTTGTTTCTCTTGTCTTTGTTATTTGCTCAGGGAGCGCTTGTTTAACCTTGGTGGTTAAATCGAAGCGGATTGCGTTTGGTTTTTTTTGTGTTGAAGAAGAAGCTTAGTCACAAACACTTCTTTATAAACCTTGCTGTGAAAAGATCATACCTTTTGAAAATCAGGATTATATTCCTTATAGATAGCTTGTTTTTGACAAGATAGCTTGTTTTTGACAAGGGATGATAAAAAACTAAGATTTCACTATCTCCGCTAGCTTCTCGATCTCAGCTTTCTTATGCGGTTTCAGATAAACCTCCAACAGTAGGCTTGCGCAAGACCAAGCCTTTTGGAAGAGCTCAATCACCTTATTCACTTCTTTTGACTCACACAGATTGACTAAGACGAAACCTTTAAATATACGCGACCTTTATGTAACATGAAGGTGATCTTTATATGGTACAAACATTTGTGAACCTTGATGAAACTGCGAACCGAATCGTCAACATTGTAAAAGCCAAGCACGGCCTGAAAGACAAAACCCAAGCCATCAACCTAGTTGTACATGAATATGGAGCAGAACTACTAGAGCCCAAACTTCGACCCGAGTTCGTGAACAAAATAAAGCACTTGGAAAAAGAAGGCAAGTTCACTCGATACGATAGCATGGAAGACTTCCGCAAAGACATAGAAACATGAGACAGCATGAAATAGAAGAAAGTCTCAAAAAGAAATTAAGAAAGCTCGCCAAAAAAGATCCCATTCTTTGGAAGGCCATTTACAAAAAGGTAGAAGAACTCAAAACGTGCGAAGACCCCAATCATTATAAAAACTTAGAAAGCCCTCTCCAACCATTCAAACGAATACACATTACAGGAAGCTTTATCCTAATCTTCAAATACGACCTCAGTCAAGACCTTATAAGACTCTACGACTTCGACCACTGGGACAACATCTATAAAAACCTAAGAAGCAAAGTTTGACCATGAAAGAAGACCAAAGTGACGACTATCCATTCATGAGGGTATTCAGACAATGAGTTATTTTGATAAAGGTAAAAACCAGAAAGAGCGGCTCGATTTTGTTATTAAGTGGGCTAACTTTGTACGCTCACATCCAGACGAAGAGTGGAGTCGCCAGCAAAAGGTATTGATCAACAGTCAGATAAAGGGTGCAAAGAAGCAGCTCTTGAGTTTGAAGGAGTATTTGAGTATAAAGAGAGTTCACAGAGTGGAATAGACATTACTACAGCATCTTCGCCTTATCTGTTAATTTCAAGATCTTACGCCAACCCTTCTCACTTCGAATTTCCTCCACATCTAAGTATCCAATTTCAATGAGTTCATTCTTCAATTGATTCCCTTTCCTGCCAGATATATTTAGTTCTTTGTACACTTCAGAGACGTTCATGCCGGGTTTGTAGGTTAGAATCTTGATGAATTCTTTGTGTTCTTCGGTCAAGTCCAGTTTGCGCAGGACTGAATCTGTAAAATCTCTTGGGAGTTCTTGGTCTTCTCTATGGCTTCGAACTGGATTCACATCTTGAGGGTGTACTTCATTGCGCACATGGTCTACAGACATGGGGGGCGTAATAAACAGTTGGCTAACTGTGTCCAAGTCTGCTTGAATGCCTTGGTGGTCCATGAGCCGTTGCATTTCAATGGTTTCAGGTTGTCGTTTGACAGTTTCTGTTTTGCATTCAGCAATGATCTTGCGCAGGTGGTGTTGATGGGTTAACTGTTTCATGCGTTCTCTAACATAGTCATCACTCAGATTCTGTTTGCGAATATGGAGTAAAGGAACTTTAATCAGGAAGGGATTGTGGTGTCTTTCTGCGAGTTGTACAATCGCCGTTCCAACGGGGAGCATGCTGAAGTTTTTCCGCTGTTCATAGATCTGCATAAGTCGGCTAATCGTATCAATATCTTGGGGTAGCATTTGTTGAAACGCAACAATGCAGGCACTGTTTCCTGCTACTACTTCAGAAAGCTTGCTGATGTGTTGATCTGAACAAATCAATCCAGTCCCATATTCTCGAATCTCTCGATAGATCTGATCCGTAACGGTTTCCTTGATAAAGATGGGTTTGTCCTTCAAAAAGATATTGTGGGCTTCATCGACGACAATCGCGTAGGTAAACTTTTCCGTGCTGACTTCATTGGTCTTTTTGTACTTATAGATAGAGGTGAGCAAGTATTCGCAAAAGAACTTTTTCTCAGCCCCATTCAGAGAATACAGTTCAAAAATAACCTTCTGATTTAGGATATCCTCCACTTCCAAGGCGTCTTTTCCTTTGTAGTTAATGGCTTCGCCAAAGTCTCCGAAGGTCAAACTATGGGCAATACGTAAGGCACTGGTTAACCATTCACTCTCTCTTCCGCGAAAACCTCGTTCTTTCTCCTCAAGGCGATCTTTGATCTGGAACCAGGTAGGGTAGTTTTCAGATCCATTGTATACTCCAAAGTCTCGAAAGGCTTCATCCAGTGTTTCCGAAACCAATTTGTGTACACCGTGGCTAGCAAAGAAGCTCTCATTAATAATATCACATAAGAGGTTGATCCATTCTTTTGGGCGAACATTTTTAGGGGGGCGGTTAATATTAATCTTGAAGTTATTGCTAATACCATTATTCCCCACGGTATAACAGTGGAGGTTGGGATCGAGTGCCAGTAAGGGTCGAAAGCTTTTTTTCCAGTCTAAAACTACGAAAGGTTTGTCTTTTTCAACAAAGAGTCGCAGAATATTGACGGTAAAGTTCGTTTTGCCAGAGCCGCTCATGCCGCAGATGCATACGTGTCGTATCCAGTCTTGTTCTCGTAATCCAAAGGGGTGCAGTTCTTTTTCAGCGTAGCTAACAATCCCAAGGGGATAATCTCCTTTAATGAGTTGAGCAGCGGGCGGTTCAAACAGAATTTGTTCTTGGAGCAAGTTGGCATTCAGATGCTTTAAGTACAATGAGTTCAGGACTTGTTCAATCTCGGCCTTTTTTTGTCGATCATCCGAAAAAGTATAGGTTACATACAGTTTATCGATTTTTTCTCCTAGAATCGGACGGAGTCGTTTACATAATTCTTCGACGGTAAGAACGGTTTGCATGGTTTTCCGAGTTTATACTTCAAAGAAAGAGGGTTTTCCGCCTTTTTATAACTTTCGTAAATGGATAGAAATAAATAGGAAGACATGATCCTTAATCAAATATGACCGAAAAAGATTTATCTAACCTAGAAAAACTGGCCTGCGTTCTTGGGGGTCCCTTTGTAGGTTGGTTACCGCCGAGGTTGCAAATGAAAGTTGCATCGGGGGATGAGAGGGCTGCTTGCCTATTAAGTTCGTCTTCTCGCGTGGTAAATGGAGTGCTTTCTTCTGCGGTGGGGATTTCGCTGGTAGCCCGTCTTTGGGGGGTTGATGTGGATCCTTCTCCAGGGGAAGCGTTTTCATGGGTTGGGGGTGGTCTTTTATTTGATACGTTAGTTCGAGAAGTGGGTTTTGGTATGAGATATATGTTAAACGGAGGGAGTGTGTACGATTCTTATAATGCG
>JBBSWA010000010.1:24723-41692 GCA_038046485.1 Nanobdellota archaeon | reverse complement strand
ACTTTAAAAACAACCTATATACTCTAGAAGTGTAAAGTAATTTTGGACTTATACAGTACAGCTTAACCTTAGCCAAAAACTATATAAAGCGTGGGCGGTCGAAACGCATTATGTTCTGTCCCAAGTGCGGAAGTCTTCTACGACCTAAGAAAGAAAAAGGTAAAAAGGTACTTTATTGCACCTGTGGTTACACCAAGAAGGACGCCGAAGTTACTGAAATCAAAGAAACCATGGAAGAAACCGTCAAAGAAATTGAAGTGGTATCTGAAGAAGACCAAACCTTGCCTGAGACTGAAGCGGAATGTCCTAAATGCAAGCACCCCAAAGCCTTCTACTGGCTCCAACAAACAAGAGCTGGCGATGAACCTGAAACGCGATTCTTACGCTGCCAAGCCTGTAAACATACCTGGCGGGAATACAAATAATTTTTACCTATTCTTTTTTGCTCACTTTAAAGAAAAATGCCAGGACCTATGACAAACCTTCAGGGGGCTGCAGGACAGGCCCTGGCAAATTGGCGTTACGTCGGGATAAGTCCAGCAAGCCCTGTTTATTCTATAAAGACTAGGTGTAGGAAAGAATACGAACCACTAGAAATGAACTTGTTTCTGAGGTTCCATAAACTATGGAACCACCACCTTTTTAAATAGCCCTGAGCTACACCGTCGCATGGCGCGCAAGCCCAAAAAAGCGCCCGAGTCGCAGGGAGAGCCTTCCCCTGAACAAGAGGAAGCCCCGAATGAGCCACTCGGCCTGGAACTAGATTCTATTACACATACCTCTGAAGAACCCCTTCGGTTTGTTCCTGAAGAAGAGATTGAAATCAAACACATGGGCGTTACCGAAGAAAAGCCAAAAACAAAGAAAACAAAAATAAAAGCCACTCTTCTTAGTGAACTCGTTGTTACTGAAGTTAGCGATGAAGCTCGTGAACTGTACAACCAAAGCCGATTTGGACAAACCCTAGAAGATGGCAAAATACAACTCTCCTTGCTTGAAGCACTCTACCTCATCGAAAAAGGAAAACTGGACGTTTACGACGGAAAAAATGTCGTTGATAAGGATGTTTTCATCAGAAAAGCAAAGAAGTGTGAACCTAATTTTTGGATCCGATACATTGTCTTTAAGGACATAAGGAACCGTGGCTACATCATCAAGACGGCACTGAAATTTGGAGCTGATTTTCGCATTTATGACCGCGGCGTAAAGCCTGGGGAAGACCACGCCCGATGGGTTGTTTACCCCATCCACGAAGGCGAACAACTCACCTGGCATGAATTTGCTGCGAAAAACCGCGTAGCTCACAGCACTAAAAAACGACTTATGTTGGGTATTGTCGACGATGAAGGGGATGTTAGTTATTGGGAATGTCGATGGATTAGACCCTAAGAACCTTTATATAACCCAGGATCCTTTCTTTAAACTATGCTCACCAAAGAAAACGTTCTACGCATCGTGCAAGAACAAGGACCTCTTCTACCCATACAAATCAAAAAAGTTCTTGGAGGAGATACCTTACTGATTGGAGCGATTCTTAGCGAACTTACCGATGCTAAACAGATTCGGGTTAGCGCAATTAAATTTGGCACGAGCCCCGCTTATTATATCCCTGGACAAGAAAAAAACCTTGAAAGGCTTGTTCCTTATCTTAATTCTCACCAACAAAAAACCATTCACCTCCTTAAGATGGAAAAGGTTTTGGAAGATAAAAAACAAAGTACGGAAAGTCGAATTGCCTTAAGACAACTGCCTGATTTTTCCATTTCCATTGAAATGAAAGAAAAGACTTACTGGAAATGGCATCGTTTATCTGATGCTGAAGCTCTTAGGCTTGTTCAGCAAAAGGCTCCTAAATCTTCAAAAACAAAACCAAAACTAAAAAAAGAAAAACCCAGAAAGAAAAAATTAACGCAACGAAAGAAAGCCAGGAAACAGCTCAGGCATAAAAAACGACTATGAAACCCAAGATTGTCATTTTGGACACTAATTTCCTCCTCATTCCTGAACTCTATCGGGTGGATGTGTTTGAGAAGATCAAAGAACTCATGAACGAACCCTATGAACTCTATATCATGGACAAAACCATTGATGAGTTGAATAAGATCGTTGCGAGTGCCAAAACCAAGGATAAGGAAGCAGCTAAACTCGCTTTGCAGCTTGTAAAACAAAAAGGCTTAAAAAGCCTGCCCTGTTCTAGTACCGTAGACGAGTGCATCCTGAACGGACCCGTGGATTACGCTGCCACGCAGGACCGCGACCTCAAGCGAGCGCTTAAGGCGAAGGGTGTGAAAATTATTACGTTGCGCCAAAAACACTATTTGAAGGTTGAATAAATGTACTACAAAGTCAAAGTCAAAGACCATGTCCGCGTGCCGCCTACCTCATTTGGGCTCGCACTCGAAAAATCAGTTGTGGATGAACTCAAGAAAAAATATTCTGGATACGTCTCTAAGGAACTCGGTCTTGTTATTGATGTTTCTAGCGTCACTGAAATTGGAGAAGGCATCATCATTGCAGGCGATGGAGCAAATTACTATCATACCACCTTTGAATTACTTGCGTTTGAACCTGAAATGCAGGAAGTCTGCCTAGGTAAGATCAAAGACATTGCCGACTTCGGAGCCTTTATCAGTTTAGGTCCTATTGAAGGCATGATCCACATTTCTCAGACCATGAATGACTTTGTTAGTTTCAATAAAGACAAAACCCTTGCTGGACGAGAGAGTAAGCGGGTATTGAAAGTCGGCGACCGATGCATTGCACGAGTCATTGCTGTTAGCTATAAGGACATTGCAAACCCCAAGTTGGGCTTAACCATGCGACAACCGGGTTTGGGTAAGGAAGAATGGGTTGAAGAGGACCTCAAGCGAGGAGAAAAGGCTGCTTCTGCTCCTGCCGAAAAGCCTAAAGAAAAGAAGAAAAAGAAAGAATAGTTATTTCTTGATTAATGTCATTGGATGGTCAGATAATTCACATTGACTTGAAATCTGCGGAAAAATTTCCGATTTATACCAATCCAAAGATTTTTTATCGTCCTCGAAAACAAAGACTCCTTCTTTGCGCAAAACCCTTAATATGTCTTTCAGCAGAGAAACGATCCCTTCTTTTTTCGTAAAATAGCGAAAGACTTGGTAAGAATACGCCAAATCAAAAGAACCCTCCAAAAAAGGAAGCCCATTAGCTAAGTTAACCTGAGTAAGTTTAACTCCTGGATGGCGAAATGTGCTGGGATCAATATTAAAGTCTACACCGAAACCTACTATTTTCTCCAGATACTTATCTACTAGACCTATTATAGTCCAGCCTCTCCCACAACCTATATCAAGAACTTTTATCTTTCCGTAAGAACTTGATTTTTTCATTATGAAATTATCAAGTTTCAAGTTTTTTTCTATCGTAGTTGCTTCTCTCGAGCAGGATTCTGGCGAAATGATATGGAAGGCCTGCCACAAGGCAGCCTGCTCGCTTTCTGATAAATCACATAATTCGATTATTAATGTAATTAAATGCGGAGCGTGTATTTCTAATATTTCGCTCAAAGGAGAAAATATTTTCCTATGCTTAATCAATTTTAATTTTAAAGATTCAGGCAATGCAAAACTATTATCTCTATGCTTCATAAACCATAATGCATCAAAAAGAACTAAATGTTCTTCTTCTGAAAGTGAATCCCCTAGTCGTTCAATAGCCCTATAGACATCCCTATATCTTTCTAATGGTTTCTTAATATCATATCTTGCCAAAATAGACGCTGCACGACTCAGGTTCATCCCTCTTCCTTAAGCTGTTTTCTTTATAAGCTTTGTTGACGAGGTTTTCTTTTCTAATAAGTATTTCTGCGCTTCTTTATTGGCCTCGGAAATGATAATATCTAGATAGAAGCGCTTGAAAAGTTTTCCGTATGGCGTAGTATTGTCGTACTTGTAAAAGACGGCTTTTCCTACTTTGCGAGTTTGTTTGACAAGACCTAAATCAATGAAATGATGCCAAATACGCTTGATTGTGGCATAGCCAACACGGCTGTTCTTTGCGATCTCTTTTAGAGTGTAATCGAAAGCGTCTGATGCCAAGAAATCTAATATGCGGTTGCGAGGACTGTCCCCCATCACGTCAAAAAAGGAGGAACCATGCAAGTCTTTAATCTCTATTCCATCTTCTGCCATTCTTATAAAAAAAACAGTGTTCTATTTAAATATTTCTATTGTGATCCTTTAAAAGGCTCATAATAGAACTTTTCTCCTTGTCGTAGTTTTTACTACATCTACCTATTAAGAAGGCAACTTGGGAAGTCGTTTTGTGAGTCAAGAGAACCTTGAAATTCAACAGCACATCCTGGAGAAGTTATACAAGATTCGAGCCATGGGCGCCAAACACTTCCGAATCGACAACCTTGTAAGGGGGGTTCCTTCCCATGTTCGAGGAGAACTGAAGAAAGAAATTGAGAACCTCATTCGGAAAGACTACATTCGATGGTATAACCGAAGCAAAGGTGCTCTCCATCTCAACCTTGACAAATTCCCAGAAATTATCGAATTTTTACAATTAGATAGACGAACAAATCCGTAAGCTACAGAATTAACATTCTGAACTTACAGATCCCTTCGGAATCCGTAAGCTTAATAAAGGCCTTCGGAACACATAAGACCATGAAGAAAAAAGCCTGCAAACAATGCCGGATCTTTACCGAGGAAGCTGTCTGCCCCATCTGTAAGAAGGAACAGTTCACCACAACTTGGCAAGGAAGGCTCTATATTGTAAACGCTGAAAAAAGCCAGATTGCGAAAGCCATTGGTCTTGAGCACAAAGGCGAATACGCCATCAAGGTGAGATAAATGGAGATCACTATCCAAAAAAAAGAAGATAAGCCCTTACTTCAAGCTCAAGATATCTACGCTGAACTTACTTTTGAAAACACCACTCCCTCTCGAAAGGACGTTGCCAAGCTCATTGCCGATAAGACCAAAAGCAAACCTGAACATGTCATGGTACGCAAGATCCAAGGTGTTTTCGGAGACAAAAAGGCAACAGTCATAGCCACCATTTACAAAGATGCCGCTCTTCTTCAAAAAGTAGAAAATGGCCCTATCCAAAAGCGCCACAAAAGCAAAGAAGAAATCAAAGCAGAAGCAGATGCTATCGCTGCGGCCGCCGCTGCCCAAACTGAAACCAAGAGTGAATAAGTATGGCTGAAAAAAAACCCGCCCCGAAAGTAAAGAAAGGAAAAGTCTACAAGTACGCTAAAAATTACTCCACTGAAGGCGGAAAACTCACCACCAAGAGCAAGAAATGCCCTAAGTGTGGCGATAGCTTCTTAGCCCAGCACAAAAACAGAGCCAGTTGTGGCCGGTGCGCGTATACTGAAATGAAGTAATCCTTGTTCTTCTTTCTTTTACCATCAACCCAACAAATAAGATAAAATCAACAAGATCGTCATGCCGGCTAATCCAACTGTAACGGACTTCCAACCCTTTAATTCTGAAAACACTTCTGCTGAAAAACTAAACATTACCATCATATAATACTGCTTTACCTGCAATAAAAAGTTATACCCTGCAGGACCGAATAAAAAATACCCTATACCTATGACTAACCACATCGCAATAAAGCCAAGCACGCAAGCCAAAGATATCCCAAACAACAACTGCTCAAAGTTAAAATGACTCTTACTACTCAAAATCTTAATCGTGATATACACTGCTAAGATCGCACCAAATAAATTAACCAAGGACCACAAAAAAGCCCAGTGAAAGGCCTTTTCTGAAAAAGAAGACTGTAATAAAATCGCTAACAAAACCAAGACAATTCCTGCTGTTAAAGAGCCTTTACTTTTTAGACCCAACAAGGCCTCTTCATCAAAGTACACAGTTTTTAAGAGATCCTTTACATTTTTCCACTCCACTATTTTTCCATCCATGCTACAGCCTCATCACACCATCCCAATCCTTTGTAGGTGGAGAATGAATATACCCTTTAATCCGATCCATATACACTTTACAAACCCCCTCCCCTTTATGCAAAGTGGAAGCCTCTTCAAATAAGCTCTTTGCTTTCAACCACTCCCGCTTACGATATGCAGCTAATGCTAAGGTATACACTTCAAAGAATTTTGTGTATTTACTTAAGCCATCCATTGAATCAAGAAGTTCGTACACCCGCACGGGTTTTTTCTTACCCGTTGCCACCCAATCCACTTCCCTGAAGATAAACCTCTCCTTCAGCGACTCCACCATGCTTTCTGGCAACAAAATCTTAGTCCCATACACTTTATTCAACCTGCCCAAGACCTTTGCTAGGCGAGCCTGATAGCCCACAATGGAATAATCAAAACGCTTGTTTGAACCCATATTTCCAACGATTACATTACCTGTATTCAACCCAATTTGAATCTCCACTCTGGGCAAGCCCTTTTTCTCCCAAACTGGACGTAACTGCTTTAAGCGTTTCACTAAAGCAAAAGAGGCTTCGCTTGCTAAAGAGATAGGGTTTTCTTCGGATAAAGGAGCTCCCCAAAACGCCCAGATCTCATCCCCCACATATTTACCTAGTGTACCTTTATACTGAAGAATTATGTCACTCATGTCAGATAGGTATGTATTCAGAAAATGAATGAATTCTTGTGGGCCTAATTTATCCGACAAAAATCGAAAACCCTTAATATTACAATGCAAGACCGTTAACACTTTCTTCTCGCCCGATAGAGTTACCTGTTCCTCCGCTAAGCGATCTAGACTCGCAGACCCCAAGTATGACTGAAAGGCATTGCGCAACATCACCGAAGCTGAAACCGCTTGCGAACGAGCCCCTGCTAAATGTCGGCATATGATAAACATGAGTAAAGGAACCAAGGCTAAAACATATTGAAACCTAGAAAAAAGCTTTATTGAACTACCCCCATACAAGATTATTCCCGCATCCAAACCTACTACTAGAATGATGCTTAACAAGATGATGAACTCTAGATCCTTTGTTCTCCGGTACAGATTCTGCAACTTAACTAGGCCATATAATGCATATAAAAAAACAAGCAATGCCGCTCCATGCTCGATATCCATACTCCAATAGATCAAGCAGACCTATATAAAGCTTTATCTAATAGCGAATCTCGTTAATTTGTTAGCTTATTGCGAGATTCGCTAGTCTAGCAAATCTCCCTATTTGTTTAATTATAAGGGGATTTGCTATAAGAAAAGCACAAAAATTAGCAATCCTCGCCACAGGGATCCATGTGTTTTACTGGGCAGCCTTCCTCGTACTCTTCTAATTGCTTTAAAGAATCCTCGTATAACTTAGAAGACTTCTTGTCGATTGGCGAAGGATCTGGAAGATCCATCTCTGTGAATGTGTTCTTCTTCTTACAGATTGGGCACTGCACAGGCTCTTCGCCCTTTATTTCAGAGCCACAATCGCACATCCAGGCTTTCATACCAGCTATGAAGAAATCGGGTTATAAAAACTTAACGGCTCAACACTTAATCCCCGTACCTTCTTGACCTGAGTTAATCACCTACTAGATCTAAATCAATTCTCGTTTTCTTCCATTTCCTTTTCATTTTCAGGGTTTATCTTGGTGGTCTTTCTTAGGTACACCATTTTTTTCTTCTCATGCAAGGAAACATCCACAATCGTACTTGGGCGACCCTTTAACTCCCCATCATAAATGATCCAATCCACACCTTTTTTGATCTTAACACTCATATTATCTAAACTGGTCATAAACCCGCCACCTAAGTGATTTACGGATGTTGTCACCATTGGAACTCCAGTCTCTTTTACCCAATCTCCAAACCAATGATTTGGAAAACGCACCCCTAACTTATTGGTTCCAAGATCTACATTTTGAGCAACTGCTCTCTTCTTTAGTTTTAATACCAATGTATAAGGACCTGGAAGGCGACTCAACCAAGAACGTGCCAACGGATTCATCACACAATTCTTTCTTACCCACGCTAAAGAAGGAGGGATCACACTCAATGGACGGGCAAACTGTTCTTTTAATTCACGCAGGCGCTCGACGAGCTCTTCATCTTGCGCATTGCAACCCAATCCATAAATTGTATCGGTTGGATAAACGAAAATCTTTTCTTTAAGCCCGTTTAGAAATTTGATACGTCCTCGCTCCAAGTCATGCTTTGAAAGAACGAGTGCCATGTGTGTCTTGAAACTTTATACCCCTTAAATAGCTATTGTTTTGTTTAAATATTCTTATTCCTTAAAAAGTATATACAAATTGTATTTGTTTTCGCTCGCAAGAACTACACAGTGGTACTGAACAACTCATAAATAAGAATATAGAGGACTTTGAATAACCCTTAAAATGTAATTCAAATGCTCAAGAGCGTAGCTCTTGGCATGCTCAAGAACCGCCACTAGATTAGATCGGTAATGGCGGTTCTTGACAGTCCGAATAGATGGCTTTGAAAAAATGATAAAAATAAGGATATTCAAAACCCTCTATAAAAAATTAAAAACTTGTTTTTCGTATAAAATGCGCATACGAACCCACTTCTTCGGGATCAATCAAGTTGCTGTCCTTCAACGTTGCTGCCACTTTATCCGCATAGTCCGATACTTCTTCAATGTCTAACATATTCTCACCTCCTCATCCATACACTTTATCATACATCTTACTTGCTTGAGCAGGTAATGCTGTTTTTACTGTCCATTGCCTCATTTGCTGCCAAAATAACCGCTCGATTGTTCCATGATCCATGTCCATGTTCATCACCACTCTCCTCTACTAAGAAGAATGGTTTAAATAGGCTATCAGGAGATGTCCAGTGGGTTGTGGAGATCTTTTCCTCTCGATTCTCGACGAGGATAAGCTTTATAACTGCCTTTTTGTTCCACTGCTTATGAAGCTTAAAATCATTGATGAAAAGTCAGGCAATCCTTTTGAATACTTCCCTGATGAAGAACATCACATTGAAGGCTATGCTCGAAATTATGAAAAACCTGAAAGTGTTGCCAAAGTTATGGGAGGGCTTGTTCGAATTCTGAATCTTCCATCAAAAGCAGATTGCCTAGAAATCGGAGCTAGCAATAATTTCAAACCTTCTAGATCTCTTAACCAGCAGGGCATGTGCGTTGCTACTCTAGATGCTGACTGTAACATCCAACGCCATACGGATATAGCTACATACGACGCTTATAAAGATATGAAAAAACAACTCGGTTCTCAAATTCTTATTCCTCGAATCGCTGGACGGGATGGACCCATAACCAATTACCTGGGTGACCTTGCCTTTGTTTTGGATGAACAAAGCTCTATTCGTAACCAGCGCTTCAACTTTGTCTACTTCTGGGGATCCATGTATTGGGGTGACACTTGCAGCTCCGTTGAATGGTCTCAAACGGCAAGCGATTGGTGTCAGATCAAAATCCCCTTTCCTGAACGTATCCTTAAAGCGGTTCACTTGATTAAAGAAGGTGGCCGATTGTTTTCTACTTCTACTGTTTTCTCCGGCCATGCTGGAGAGAAACCATCTTACATTGCATACTCAAATCAAGTCATAGTAGATTCTGCCCTTTATTTAGCAACGGCTGGACCCATCAAGGCCAAAACCATCGGACTCATTGGCCAGAGCGAAGAAGCCACCCGCAAAAAATTTGGAGCTTTTCCTAATCCATTAGAAGAGATCATTCAGAAAAAATTGTACAGCTGTTTTGGCGATAATAACGACTATCAGGGACTTCGAAAAGCTATGGCCGACATTGAAAACCTAAAAGCACTTGATCGACTTGGCATGGTTGATGCGATGTTCTTAGAATTCTAACTTCAATACTCTGTCAACTTCTTATTCACAATCGTCGTATTGCCTTTATTGCCGGTGATGCGCTTTAAGGTAACGAAGCTTCCTTCGTCTAATTGATGAATTTTGCGCTGGAAGGTCTTGTATACCATCTTACCCCCTTTTTCTTGGTAAATGCGAAAGAGATCACCAATCTTCTTGCCTGAATTTGTCGAAACAATTTCTAAAATGAACTTGGCCTCTTCTTCCAACTCTTCCTTGTTCTTCGCTGTGAAACCTGTAAGCTTTCCAATCGCTTTTTCCGCATCGATGGCCTCTACTTTTTTTGAAGAGCGCTCTTCTGCCTGTAAGGCTGCTTCTTTCAACAAGAAAATACCGGAACGAATGTCCTTGATCTCAGCTGCTTTGTCTACTACTTTATTTATGGCTTCTTCTTTCCATACATTCTCAAAAAAGGCATACGTGATGCGCTGGCGAAGGATGCTATCTACTTCTAAGCGATTGTATTGCTTGAACTCCATCAACTCAGGCATTAACCTTGATTTGATGCGTTCGTCTAACTCCAAGAGCCAACTATTGAAATTGGTGATGAGAATGACGCTCTTCTTGTAAATCTCTTCCAATACAAAATAGAGGAAGTCTTGCTCTTCAATCTTATCGATCTCATCGAACACAAACACTCCTGAAGACTTATTGACATGTGCTGCAATCACTTTGAATAGATCGGACGCCTTTTTGTTTTGCACAAACTTAAACCCGAACTGCTCGCAAATTTCCAATGCAATCTTGTACGAAGAATTGTTCTTCCAGCAATTGACATAAAATAGATTGACTTCCTCTGTTTGCTCCTCTAACTCTTTGAGGACGTGACGAACTGCGACTGTTTTTCCAACGCCCGGTGGGCCGTGAATGACCAGATTACGCCCGTTCCTTTTCGCCAATAAAGGCTTGACACAGCTTGCCACCTGAAACTGCTCCTTTTCTCTGTGTGGGATGAGCTTTGGAATGAACTCAAAATCCAAGGCATTCTCGTTCTTGATGATGGTTTGATCTGATTTTAGAACATCGTCGAATAAACCCATGGTTCTGTGGTATTATAGGGGGTATAAATAATTTGCTAGAACTTCACTCCTAACGCTCTCAACTCCTTCTTCAACTGCTGTGGCGATTCAAACACGATACCCTTCATACCTAATGATTGCGCGGTTTCCACATGAACCGCACGATCATCAATGTAGATGCACTCTTCTGGCTTTGTCTTTGCACGCTTCAAGGCCAATTTGAAAATTCGAGGGTCTCCAAAGCGCTTGATTAACCCTAAATAGCAACTGACTAGCTTTATATCGAATGCATTCATGATCGCCTTTTGCTTATTCATATGCCGAATCACTTTTCTAGGCTGATTTGAAATAATACCCAGTTTTACCTGTTTTAACTGTTTTAGAACCTTAACCGTACCGGGGATGGGAATAAATGGATCTATTGTTTCTTGTACCCACTTTTTTTTCATGGATAAAGAAGCATCTTTACGCAGGCGAAAAAAAGGCTTCCAAAATTCCAACGCTGAACAACGCCCTTGATTCCATAAGCATAGGCGCTCCTTTAAATTATGGTAATACCCTTCCCAGACATAGTCCGCTGGTAAACCCATGGATTTTCCTAGAATCCTCATCATTTGAGGATAGTCCTCCACAAACAATACTCCAGCCAAATCAAAAAAAACCCATTTTATCATGGTGCAGTTCACTCTTTTAAGCTATATAAATCATGCGAATGACCTCTCTCTAGACGAGGAATCCATTAAATGCTCAAGAACCCGCAGGTTCTTGGCACATAAGGATTCCGCCCAATCTCATATTTTAAGTAGGTGGAATCCATAATGTTTAAAAACAAGCTCAAACCCTGAACATCCTATGAAAAGAATCTTGCTGCTTGCCTTACTCCTTAGCTTTATTGCCTGCACGGCCAGCAACCCTTCCGGCCCTGTTGAAATCACTGAAACCGACCTTTTCTCCATACCCCACTACCAAAGCCTCAATGTTACTGTTCTTACCATACGCCTGGGGGATACGGAAAAACGGGTCCTTACTCAGTTGGGTAAACCGGACAACATCAATACCTACCATGACCTGGATATGGACATCAGCAACTTTGAATACAAAACCCTACTTGAAACCGATAAGATCGGCCTTGTGGTACACCTAGAGAATGGGGTTGTTGAACGAATCACCTTCAAAGAACCCTTTAACAAATACTTGAAAGGAAAAACAAAGATTGTACCGGAATATGATAAACAAGAGCTCTTTGACTTCTTTGGCGTTCCTACCCGTAAAAGCGTTATGAAACCCTTTGAAATCTACCATTATGAAGACCGCGGATTGGAAGTCCTGTTTAATGAAAAGGGATGGAATGGATTTACACTGGTTCGACCCAAAGAAGTTACGATCAATGACTTTACGGTGATATCCTTGCCTAAGGCGGCTAAAAAATAAAACGATTGTTTTTCTTTCGATACTTTTTTAAATATGCAGTTTCACCCCTTTCTTCATGCCAACCCCCTTCCACCATACCTCATTAGAACTTACCGCCGAACATTGCCTTGTCTATACAGCCATCTCCAAACACTACTTCTTCTGTCGCATGTTCATCTCTAAATATGTCCTTGAACAACACAAAATCCCCCTCAACCCCTATATGATCTTGGATTACTTCCTTCTAGATACGGTTAACCAAGACCTCATCCGAGAAGCCAACAATAATCTTGTCAAACGAAGCGATGAACTCTGGGTCTTTGGCCCTGTTAGCGATGGGGTACTCGCTGAAATCAAGATCGCCAAACAAGCGAAAAAACCCATTCGATACTTCAAAATCAAAAAATACAACGATATGATCCCCCTCACCCAAAAAGAAATTGAAATGGAAGAGGATGTAAAAGAGTACAGAAATGAACTCTAAACCAAGCACCAAACTTTAAAAGGTCTTCCTTCTTCCAACTCCTTATGATCGTCCTAGGCATTGAAACGACTGCCCACACCTTTGGAGTTGGCATTGTTCAGGATAAGAAAGTCCTTGCGAATGCCATGGATGCCTTCAAAACCAAGAAAGAAGGGATGATTCCTTCTCACGTGGCTGAACATCATGTGGATGTGTGCGATGTGGTGTTGCAGAAAGCACTGGAACAAGCCAAGATTTCTATTCATGAAGTAGATGCCATTGCGTTTTCTCAAGGACCTGGCATTGGACACAGTTTAAGGATTGGGACGGTGATGGCCCGAGTTTTAGCCACTCAATTGAATAAGCCCTTAGTGGGGGTGAATCACTGTATTGCACACCTGGAAGTGGGACGGCTGTTCTTTCCTGTCAAAGACCCTGTCCTTCTTTATGCTTCTGGAGCCAATACCCAGATCATTGCCTATGAGGCTGGGAAGTATCGAGTGTTTGGTGAAACCTTGGATATGGGTGTTGGAAACTTTCTAGATAGCATGGGACGTAAACTCGGATTGGGTTTTCCAGCTGGGCCTGCCATTGAACAGAAGGCATTGCTTGGAAAGAAACTCGTCAAGTTACCATATTCTGTGAAAGGCATGGATGTATCTTTTGGAGGCCTGTACACCAACTTATTGCATAAAATAGAAGAGAAGAAAGATAGCCCTGAAGACCTGTGCTTTTCTGTTCAAGAATACGTCTTTGCCATGCTTGTGGAAGTGGCTGAGCGAGCGATGGCGCATACTGGGAAAACTGAATTGCTACTGGGTGGCGGAGTGGGGTGCAATAAGCGACTGCAAGAGATGTGCCAGATTATGTGTCAGGAACGAGGAGCTACGTTCTACGTGCCTGAGAGGCCGTACTTGATTGACAACGGAGCGATGATTGCCTGGACAGGATTGCTGATGCTGCAGGCTAAGAATACGATTTTGGTTGAGGATAGTGCCATACGACCGTATGAACGGACGGATGATGTGGACGTGAATTGGAGATGAATTGTTAGGAAGTTATAAATATTACTTACATATCTTAATTCCATGCCTACCGATAAAAGCGATATAATTCATAAACTATCTGCTGATTGCGCAAAAATAGATTTAGAGACAATTAATAGCCTATGCTCAAATCATCTTTTAGACCATGAAAAAAAAGATTTCTTATCTTCATTTTATGAATTCCATAAAGAAGTTATAAGACGTTATAAACATATTAAATCAATCCATAATGAATACCCCCGATTAGCTAACGAGGCTACTAAATCCGCACTAAAAGATTTAACTAATCTTCAAACCCTGTCTCCTCAAACAAAATGGGATAAACTAAGCAAGTTCTCTGAATATAGAAGAGACCATTTGTACGATTTAATGGAAAATTTAGCTGATACTACTAAACCATCACCTTTCCAGATCATTCCTTTAGATCTAATAGAACCCACCAAAGATAAAGTTCTAATAGAGATTACTCGGCAGATAAATGGTTGTTATACCTATAACTTTGCAGATGCTTGCCTTGTAATGATGCGTAGGTTATTGGAGACCCTTATTATAAAAAACTTTCTTATTAGAAAAGATAACTCTTTAATCACTAAAGCCGATGGATCTAACTATTATATGCAACTAGGCGCTCTCATAAATCAATTACTAAAATACGATAAGGTAACTCTTACTTCTCATTCTAAAGAGTTTATTAGTAAAACAAAAGAATTTGCAGATATAAGTGCTCACAACCCATTGGCTTGTCTATCTATATCTGACATAGATAATCTTCATCCAAAATATCGGGCTCTTATTGGAGAGTTACTCAACAATCTAGAGAAACTATAATTATAGGATTATTCTTTTACAAGCTTCCCACCCATAACCCGTTTCAACACAAAACCTACCAGGGTATTGCCTTTCTCGTCGACTTTAACGACGTTGTTCGTCGTCTTTCCTACACCTGCCTGTTAAATAACCTATTTCGTATCCTCTAAACGCAAGCTTTAAATAAATGTAATACCTTCCGTATTACATGTACCAGACCAAAATGACGAAGAAAGGACAGATCACGATACCGGTTGAATACCGGAAGAAACTGGGGTTGAACACAAGCTCTGTGGTAGCTTTGGAGCTGGAAGGGGACAAAATCCTCTTGGAAAAGCCTAAAGACCTATTGGACTTATGTGGAGCCTGGAAAGACATGCCTGAATCACGCATCAAAGAAATGCGAGCGAGGTGGAAAACCATTTATGATAAAACTCCTCCTTGACACCGATTACCTCATTGATTACTTCAGAGACCAGCGAGACGCCACGCTCTTGATACAAGACATTCGCAAACGGCGCATCGAAGGCTATCTTTCAGTTATGAGCCTCTACGAATTATACATCGGAGTAGCAGGCTATCCGGATGAAAAAGAAAGAATCAGTGAAATACAAACCCTCAAAAACTGGTTCCTCACCCTCACCTTAGGAGAACAAACGATGTATAAAGCAGCGCAGATACGCGCTTACCTCAAAACCATAAACCGCACCATAGAAGTTAGAGACTTATTTATAGCAACCACTGCCATACTGAAAAACATACCCTTAAAAACAAGAAACAAGAAAGACTTCCGATATATACCTGAACTTAAATTGGCTTGATTAATGAGCTGTTTTTTATCTGTTTTAATGTAAACCCTGTCTCGGTGTTGCCTTTGTCGTTGAAGGAAACAAGGCCGTTCATGCCTTGCCAGTTTTGGATGTGGGAGAGCAGGTAGTCATGGATCTTTTGACCATCATAGCCGACGACATTGATTGCCTCCAAGCCCATCTTGATGGCATCGTACGTGCCGGTGGTGTGGAAAGGAATCGTGGGGGCAGTGCCATACTTCTTGGTGTACTTTACAAAGAAGGCTTGTGTTAGAGGGGAAGTTTCATCGAATTCAGGATCATATATATAGACGCCTTCTACACCTTTCCCCGCCCCTGTAATTGTATTCGCATTGAAAGCAATGAAATTCGCTAAAATAGGTAGCTTATTTCCCATCTCGTACAATTGCTTCATCAAGTACATGGCTGAATTTCCCGAGGCTGTATTGATTACAATCGCTTGGGCACCCTTTCCTTGCATCTTTAATAACTCGGTGCGGTAATCGGTTTTATCTGGCAGGATGACTTCGTCTGAGACGATTTGCCCTTTGTAAGCTGCTCGGAAATGTTTAGATATATCTAAGGTATACTCGGCATTGTCAGTAAACAAAACAATCTTGGTAAAAGCAAACTTTTTTGTTAAGTCGGACGCCGGCTTGGTGCCGGCGAGGATGTCTGAAGGACCGTTCCGGAACAAGAACTCTGCGGCGTTATCTACGTTTTCTCCTCCGGTTAAGGGAGTGATCATGACCACTTTATCTTGATCTAAAAAGGGCGCAACGGCCATGGTGCCATCTGAAGCCATACCATCGATGATGAATTGGACTTTGTCTAGGTCTACTAGTTTGCGATACGCAGTGACTGCATCCTTTCCGCCGCCTACGGTTCCTGCATCTTCAATGACCAATTCTACTTGATCTTGAACACCTAACTCTTGAATGGCTAATTCAGCACTGCGGACGATGTTCGTCCCTAGAAAGGCTAAGTCTCCTGTTTGAGGAGTTAAGATACCGATCTTGATCTTTTGAGTGCTTTGACAAGCACTTAACAGCAAAATTAAGCCCAGCAAGGCTGTGATTTTGAGGTTCATATCACTGCTTAGTTGAGACGTTTAAGGTTATCAATATTTATCCTCCCAAAAGAGACTATATTAGTATGTATTTAAATATGAGAGGATATAAATGAAGTTTATGGATGTTAGTATCTTTGAAGAATTGGGCTTAACAGCTGCTGAAATCAGAGTCTACCTCACCCTACTTGAACTGGGTAGCAGTACGGCTGGACCTATTCTTGAAAAATCCCACCTTCAAAATTCGGTTGTTCACCGCACCTTGCATACCTTGATTGAGAAAGGGCTTATCAATTATATATTGGAAGGAAGGCGAAGGATCTACCAAGCAACTGATCCTGAAAATTTCATACCCTACATTGATGAAAAGAAACGACGATTCCAAGAGGTCTTACCTAGCCTAAAAAAAAGACAGCAACGTTCAATTCCATATGAAGCTGCCACCATCTATAAAGGAAAGCGAGGCATCATTGAAGTTTACCACAAACTAATTGGCTTATCTGCAAAGGAATACAATACATTTGGCGGAGGAAAAGACTGCGTTGCCTTCATGGG
>JBBSWA010000010.1:0-24713 GCA_038046485.1 Nanobdellota archaeon | reverse complement strand
GTGGATTAATTTACACACACGACGAGTAGAGAACAAACTGCCTAGCCGACAAGTTTTTGATGAAACTGTACGACCCCAGGGAAAAGATATCCTCAACAAACCCCTTACTCAAGTGCGCTTCTTATCTAAAGAATTCGCCCAATTTCAAGAAACTGTTATCGTCGGAGATCATGTTGCGATCAATGTCTTTACTGAAAATGCTTATAGCTTCTTGATCCAAGACCCTAAAGTGGCGCAAGGCTATAAAAAATATTTTGAACTGCTATGGGATAAGGCTGAACCTTAGCACCTTTTAACGTAACTGGTTTAGACAAGATAAGTCAATAAATCCTGGACCGCTTGTCTAACTTCACGATGATTATTTTTTTAGAACCCTGATCTACCCTGTAAAGAGCCCTATAATCTCCTATTCTAATCCTAAAAACATTCTGCTCACCCACTAGGACTTTTGCCTGGTGAGGCACCAGTGTATTTTCTAATAAACTCTTTATTTTAAAAGTTATGCGATCGAAAATAGACTTATCACATTTTTGAAGAAAGTGCTCAGGTTGTTTATCATAAAATATTAAATAATTCATAAGCCAAGCTTGCGCTTAAGCTCAGTAGTGGAGAGTAATTTTCCTTGCTTCTCGTGGATAAAGCTCTCTTCAAGCAGTTTCTTCTCTTCTGCTGTCAACGTAATATCGGACAGGTTTTTCTTTATATCTGCTAGATCTCTCTTTATACCCTTCAGTTCAGCAAGAATTTGATTCATCTCCACCATACCTCCTTAGCAAGCCCTCTATTATTAAATACTTTTCTACACCCACACCCACTTGGAGCGCTTCTTGATTTTGACCCTAAGTTCTAAATCTAATGGCGCGTTGTAAAAGATGAGGTCTGAACCTAAGGTATGGGAATTGCGGTCTTTTGAAAGCTCAAAGCCTTCTAAAAAAAGCTCTTGTTCTAATCTCTGCCAAAGAAAATTCTTAATGAGCACCAAGCGATGTTCGTATTCTCTTGCATCCCAGATCTTTCCTTGCAACTCGATAAACCCTTGCTTCATAGCGATTTCGAAACTGTTTAACTACATAAACAATGGGTGTAGGAAAAAAGACGAATCGATTGGAATGAGGGGGTGGAAAGGGTGCTTGAACCAAAAGAGGTTCAAATCACTCTTCGACCACCATCCCCTTCACTAATCGGTAATCCATATATCTTGCCGCTTCGTGATCGGCACAGTGAAAGGCAAGGATAGCAGGACACAGGTTGGACACTTTTTCTCGGTAATTTTCCCATTCGCGATCGTAATCACCCATGTGCCAACGAATGAGCAAGGCTTCATTTCGAGTGAGATCCAGGTATTTAGCGGTCAATAGAGCAGACTTTTCACCATGACCAAACGGGAAATCATCCTTCATGACGTAAGGCTTGCTATCGGACAGTTTACCATTCTTCAGCACATTCTGCTGGTACACACTGATCTTGCAAAAATCATGGGCCAAGGCTGAAACAATCCGTTCATCCGACCTAATTCCTAAATCATATGTCTTTGCCTTAACTTCTAAGGCGTCGTAAACATTCAATGAATTCAAGGCAAGGCCCCCCTCATGCGCCCCGTGGAAATCTAACCGCGTGGAAGCAGGAGCGGTGAAGAAATCTGTTCCTTCCAGCCAACCTACTAATCTATCAATACCTGGACGCTTGGTGCTCTCGAGCAAACGAAGGATGCGAGTCTTGTTCTTTTCCACTTGTTCTTTTGTTATTTTCATCTTATTCACCTTCTTGTAATTTGTATAACGTACGAATGGTGCTGGTCTTCGTCGCCTGCTTTGGACTCTTGTCTGGACGCAATTGATGGGCATAACCAATTCTCATTGAGAAGGATTTACCATCCATGTAACCGCAGGTCTGCCAATTATTGGTAAATTGAAGGTTCATCGCCTTGACTTCCATAACCAAAGACTTATCTGGATCAATGAAGACATCTGGCACAAAACGCTCATAAGCAGGTCTGTCCAGCTTTTCTGAAAACACAACCTTATTGTTTCGCCAAGGCTGGGTATGCTGACCTATCTGAGCTTGGATTTCATTGGCCAAGCCATTTCGAGTAACCCCGATCTTACCTAGGGTTTCGTAAAGCCCTGTCTTTTCGTTGTAAGCAGCACAGAGCACTGAAGTAAATGGCAAGCCTTTTGCATAGTTTTCATTTTGATAGAAACCTACTACTGCCAAGTCCAAGGTTTCTGAACGCTTGAACTTCACCCAATCTATTGTCTCTTGACCTGATCTGTAAAGAGAAGTGGGGTTCTTGCAAACTCGGCCTTCTTGCTGGCCTTTGAACGTCGCTGAGAGCAAGGCTTCTAATTCACCTTGGCTGGTTATTTTTTCTGTTTCGGCTGGTTCAAGGCCACGCGTTCCTAAGGCTTCAACAGCCACTCTTCGAATTTCATAAGGAACGGACATCATGCCATTGCCTTCCAAACATAACACATCAAAAAGGCGCAAGGACAAAGGCACTTCTTTTACAATGCCACTGCGAAGATAATCTTGGATCGTTTCGTCTTTTATTCCCTTTCTTCTGAAACGGGCCTTTACATGATCAAAAACTTCCTTATGTGAAGAACCTTCTCCTACGAGTTCTGCTTCAAAAATACCTAAGGGCAATTTTTCTGCAAGCCTTAGAATGTCTGGATAGCACGTGTAATTCAACTCATTCCCATTTCGAGTGTAAATTACGAGGCCGTGCTTGCTTTTATGGAGCTGAACACGGTAACCATCATACTTGACATCCGCAAACGTGGTTCCGTGTGCCTGCATGACCGCTTCCGGTGTAGCATATGAAGGCTGCATGGTCGGGATAAACTTTCCTATGATTGGGTTTTGATTCATTTCGATCACCTGTGTGTTTTTCATACTCCTCTAAAACACGGTGAGGCATATATAATATCGTGGTGATGTAATTCACCACATTTTATGTATTTTAGACTAATGATTAAAGATATAGAATTTGGTCAAAAAAATTAATAGTCCCCTACAACATATGTTTTTTAATCCTTTCTTCCAAGCAATTCTTGCGCTTTTTGTAAGGTAAACTCCTGTCTGCGTACGGAAGATTCAGGAAGACGTCTATAGTAATCTAGGTGGCCCCGATATATGCCTGCAGGATACAAGACGTGTTTTTCCCCTTCAGGACTAGCGATACGTTGGACATGTTCTAGGGCAGGGATTTTTATTAGTTGCTCAAGTAATAGAGACACCACTTCTTTTCCTCTTGATTCACGCAGATCAGCTAACTTCGCCAATATTCCTTCAGCCTTCAGAACAGTAAAGGGTACATCGTCTCTATAACCTGGGATCTCAACCACACTAGCTAAAGCATCAACATGAGATGATGGGCTATACCCAAACTTTCTTATTAAACCAACCAATTCGTGAGGCACAGTTATCCTCTGAACACAATCCAATCTTTCTTCGTAGGTAACTGGGACATCAGAGCCTCTTTTGTAGACCATGCCATGCTCTACAGCCAATGTTAGGGCTATCTGACTGAGTTCATCTTTTACTGCGTCAAATGTTTCCATTTTAATCACCTTTTATTGTTTTAACTACCATATAGTTGTCATTATATAAATAAATATCCAATATTTTGTTGTAAAAATGGCAATAAATAGAAAGATATTAATACAATATTGTACATATGTTCCATTATGACCTATGCATTAGACGAGAAAGACTGGAAAATCCTCGATATCCTAAAAGAACACGCAGACTACACCACAAGACAGATCGCCAAGAAGGTCTTGCTGCCTGTTACAACTGTACACCACCGCATCAAAAAACTAAAAGAAGAAGGCATCATCCGAAAATACACGATTGAACTCGACCCCCACAAGATAGAAAAAAGCTTTGTCGCCTATATACTCGTCACAGCCAGTCTCCCCCTGCTTAAAGAAAAGAAACGAACCCAGTATGATCTGTTGCGAGAAATCAAGAAATTCGACTTCGTTGAGAAAGCCGATATTGTAAGCGGCGGCACCGATCTCGTAGCAGTGATTCGCGTCAAAGATGTACACGAATTCGACCAAGTTCTACTAGGAAAACTCCAACTTCTAGAAGGAATTGAAAAGACACAAAGCCTCATCGTCATCCATTAATCTTAATCTTTTACCTTCTCAACCTGGATTGCAAGAACAGGACACACTTGCGCAGACTCGTTCATCGCCTTGAAGTCCTTCTCATCTATGATTAACTCGTACTTGCCTGTTTTAGGGTTTAATTTACCCCCTTTCAGGTCCACTTTACCCTCATCCTTCTTAGACTTTACCCAGAACTTCTTAGCTGCCTCAATGCACGCAAAGACGCCAATGCAGGTTTCATAGTCATAGATGATTTTGTACTTTGTCATTTTTAACTCTAATCCTTCATGCTTTTAAAATCTTACGCAACACATCCTCTTTGCCCTTCCAATCCAAGGCTTCCTTCAATACTTCCTTGATGTTTTCAACGGGAATGATCTTGATCTTTTTCAAGCGATCTGCATCCACTACGATGTCTTTTAGATTGCTCTTTGGAACGAGCACCTGCTGCAAACCGGCTTCAATAGCCGCCTCTACCTTACTGCTTACACCCCCCACAGGGAGGACTTCTCCTCGGACCGACAAGGAACCTGTCATGGCAATGGACTGTTTTATTGGAATTCCCTTCAAAGCACTGATGATTGAAGTAGCCACCGCAATACTTGCACTGTCTCCTTCCACGCCTTCATACGTCTGCAAAAACTGAACATAAATGTCGTATTTACCCTGGATATCCAAACCGAAAAACTTTTTCACAATTGCAGAGACATTAATGATGGCCTCCTTTGCAATCTCCCCTAATTTACCTGTTGCCATGATCTGGCTATCCTTTCCACCTGGCGTGATTTCGGATTCAATAGGGAGCACAATGCCAGAATATGAACTACCGGAGCCAATTACTGCAAGACCATTTACCCGTCCTACTTTTTTACCGGTCACCACGATGACTTCATACTCTTTCTTTTGCTCGATAAACTTATCTGCGATTTGCTCTTCTAAACCTCGAGCAGTTTTCTTAGCAATTAGAATATGCTTTTTTTCCACAAAGGCAGCCTTTTGTTCAACGGCAACGTCTCCTGCTGCACGGATGAGCCCACCTAATTCTCTTAATCTAAGTGTTAAATGACCCTTTCTATTTGCTCGACGACGCGCCTCCTCAATCATGTACTGCACGCCCTCCCAGGTAAAATGAGGAATCTTCTTATCCTTACGCACCTCTTGCGCTACGAAAATAGAAATTTTCTTCCTGTTTTCAGGCGTATCCTCAATCGTATCCTTCATAAACACTTCATAACCATATCCTCGAATACGTGATCTTAACGCTGGATGCATATGCCTAACGGTTTCCACGTTTCCTGCTGCGAGCAAGACAAAACTACACGGCACAGCCTCGGTACGTACCATGGCTCCTGCAGATCGCTCAGATTGACCTGTGATGGCAAACTTACCCTCTTGCAACGCTGTTAAAAGCTCTTGCTGAGTACTCGGCTGTAACGTTGCAATTTCATCAATGAATAAAACGCCCATGTGCGCCTTATGGATCATACCTGCAACGACGCGCTCATGAGCCGGCGTGCCTAAGCCACCCGTTTGAAATGGATCGTGCAAGATATCCCCCAATAAAGCTCCTGCGTGAGCACCTGTTGCATCATAAAATGGGGCGTGCTGACGCCGGAAGTTATCCACAATTAACCGGGGCAAAAGAACCTTTCCATTCATCTTCTTGCCTATATTTAAAAAGATGACAAAGGCTGCTAGAAAGATCATGCCTCCCAAGAAAAAGGCGGCAAACATCACATCTGAATTGTACTTGGCACGAACCCACCATGGCACGAGCATGGATATAATCGCAATGATGAACATGAGCACATTCTGATTTCGAAATAAACTCGCCCCCTGAAAACGAGCCTGCATGACAATTTCTCGGCCACGTCCTGCTGGAAGGGTTTTTATCAAGGGAGCATATTCATCGTTTGGATTTGGATAGGAAAGAATATCCACCAACTTTTCTTTCGGAAGAAGTTCTGCTAGGGCTAAACCCAACATGGACTTACCTGTACCTGGCTCACCAATTAATAAGACATGACGACGCTGTTCGGAGGCCTTCTTTACCACATTCACCGCATCTTCCTGGCCGATCACCTGATCAATGATCCGATCTGAAACCTGAATGTCCTTTGTCGTCTTGAATGTAAAGAACAGCTTTTCCTTGGACGGCTTTGCCGTCTTATTCGATACGCTGTTCGCACGAAAAGATTGCTTTTCGGCGCCCAGAAACGTCGAACGTTTCTTGGGCTTGAGCACGCTCAGAATTCTGTTATTCGTACCTCTGCTTGGTCTTGCAGAATTCTGACGCTTAAACTCAGAAGCCATGATGAGGTGAATAGATAAAGCCTTTTTAAACATTCTGGATCTTGGGCTCCCTGTGTTATCGACGATGACTGATCATCCATAACGTTTAAAAGGCTGGATATCTTAGTAAAAAGGCCGTGAACAACCTCAAAACTTTTATCGATCTGGTCTCTGGACATAGATTGCCCTATACTTCTAAAGGACGGGGAAAAAAGCACATCCTCTTCTTACACGGCCTTAACACAGATTTAAGCATCTGGAAGAGGGTTTTGCCCCACATCTCTTCTAAATACAAGTGCTGGGCTCTGCAAATGCCCAAATACGGCCAACACAAGATGAAACAATACACCCAGCTTATTAAAAAATTTGTAGAGAAAAACGACCTCAAAAACCCTGTTGTCGTTGGACAAAGCCTTGGAGCCTACTTAGCCTTGCAACTGCTCCAAGAAGGATTTCCTGTGGAGAAACTGATCCTGATTGCACCCCCCTTGATCCCTCGGGTTTCTCACTTAAAAAAATGGGGCAAAAAAGTATTCCGATACCTCCTCCACAATGCTCGTCCTCGAGAGCTCCTCCAGAAGATACTTCACAAAATTCCTAGTACACATGAACTTCTACGCTTAGCACCCCTTCATAGTTGGCTTCATGCGGGATATGATGTCCTCAAGAAACCCTTCCAAATCCCTATTCTATCTGTTCCCACCTTACTTGTATACGGGAAACAAGACCTTCTTGTGAAACTTTACCAGTACCCCTATGAACAACTCGAGCGCTACAAAAACAAGAAAATCTTAAAACCCAACCTCATCGTTGCCCTAGAGAAAGCAAGCCATTACATCCCTGATCAACGACCCAAAACATTGGCTAAAATCATCAATCGATTCTTGACGTTGTAAAAAAGTGGAGCATACCCCCGAAATCTGTATTCTGATTATTATATATCTTTCTGAATGAGCTAAAATGAACTAATTCGGCACACAACACCAATAGCAATCCGAACCTGCTAATTGATGAGCAGAAGAACCACACTGCTTAGTGCCACCCCGCTCATTCGGGCATTTGCCTCCAAATGAAACGGCGCAATTGCTCTTGCAAACCCCACTGATGCAGTTACCACTCTTACAATCCTTAGACTTTACGCATTTCTTCGTATTTACGCAAGCCGGACAAGGACCGCCACAATCCACATCCGACTCTCCCTGATTCTTAACACCATCTGTGCAAGAAACAGTGGGTGTAGTTACGCAATCCTTAGGACAAGACTGGCTTGTCTCACCCGACTCACACTTGCCATTGCCACAAACTACCTGAGGTGAACAGGCACCGCAGTCTGCACTACATGAAGAACAGGTTTCGCTCGATTCGCATTGACTATTTCCACACACAGAACCACAAGAACCACAATCAGAAGAACAGGAGCTGCAACTTTCACTAGACTCACATTGACCATTACCACAAACAGCAGTAGAAGAACCAGCTGCACAGTTCCCATTCACGCAGACCTGATCTCCAGGGCATGTCTGGACAGTGCAGAAACCACCACAACCATTACCATCCCCGCAAAGTTTACTCTCACAGTTAGGAACACAACTAGCTGCTTGACACTTTCCGTTCACACAAGAATTGCTCTTGCAATCCCCGACTATAGTACACATCTTACCATCTGCACAGAGAAAGCAGGGCTGACCACAATCCACATCTGACTCTAGACCATTCTTAATCCCGTCTGCGCATGACGGGGCTGCTGTAAGAATTGAAACTGAAACACACACCTTATCCACACACTTCTGACCTGGACAATCCGCATCCTTTTTACACTTCTGGGGAGGAAGAGCCTTTACCGTAACTGTAGTGCTCGCATCAACCAATTTTTCTTTCTTGCCAGTAGACGGAACCTTACCAAACGAAACCTTATAACTGCCGAGCTCCTGCACCATTTGCACTGTTAAAGGATACTTACCCGCTGTGCTGGGCGCCACTACCGAAAACGTGAATGTCTTAGAACTACCAGGAGCAATGCTTTCTGAATAATCCAAATCCACACGACTAACACCCCAGTTTGACTCTAACACAGCCAATTTGTAACCCAACTCCTTAGACCAAGAAGTTGTACCTGAGTTTTGAACTGTAATCATAAGGGTGTATGATGAACCCACATTCATCGTTCCTGGAATCTTGGCTGTAATCACCGCATCATCTTTCGCGCCCTTCCACTTATCAACGAAAGCACGGGTTAGAGTGATAAACTTACGACCATACTCAGCCGTTTCATCCAATTCTGAACCTTCATAATCATTATTCCACGTTTCCAAAATAACCCGATTCCTCACATTCGGATCTGCTAAAAGAGCCGCCCAAGCTCCCACATAAAACGCTCCATTCTCACGATCTTTTAACATGGGAGCAGCACCTTTGCTATTCGAATTATCAAAACCAGGACCCAATTGAGCGACTGTCGTCGTGAATTGAGGGCCGTTTAGAGCAGCACCATACGTCGTAAGCTCACCATTGAACTGATTTGGAGCCAACGCCCAATCTGTATCCACAAAATCATAATCTCCCTCGCCACCGAAAAACATAGGCCCAAACACTCCAGCTGTGGGAAGAACTAAGGGTTTTCCCTGAGCATTCTTTTTAGGACTGACTACCAATATATTGGCTGTTCCAGTAGATAACTGGAGCTGAGCGCGCAGGTCCGGAGGCACCATAGACCAGAAATCCCTATAAATTCCCCAGACGTACTTGTTCATCCCTGCATTCTGAACACCTGTACAACCCGGAATTTCTATAACCCCATACGGGTTACTCGCAAAGATCTTTGTATCAAAAAACAAACCTATCTTAGGAACAGACACTCCAGTTCCTCGCACCTTTTGCAAAGCACTCACTAGATTCATGATGCCCTGATTCGCCCAAGCATTATCCGCGTGAAGAGCACTTGGGAATCCCCTATAAACTGGCAAGATGACATCTACCCCTGCACTAACCATATCCTTTACTTGCTTCTCAAACCAAGCCACTGAAGTAGCATCTGGAATCATCTTAGGATCGTAATGGAAAATTGCCATTACCAGCTTCTTATCTTTTGCAAAGGGCTGAGCCTTTAAAGGCTCATAGTTCCCAGCAATGAAACTGCCCGGAGGAGCTGTAAGCTTGTAAACATGAGTCCCACCACAATCAAAATCCCCTTGGTCCGTGCCTCCAATGCTCGGTGTTTCAAAAGGAGGAGGAGCATACAGAATTACTTGCAAACTAGCCTGCGCCTTACCCTCTGAATTGCCCGGCACAAAAGCACCATCCTTAGTCAAAGCCCAACCCATCAAATAATTACCTGGCTCCGCCTTCGGCCTTACGACAAAAGGCACACACTTATCCCCAGATGTAGGAATTGGGACTCCATCCGCAAATATATCAACCGTATTAATGCCATAAATATCTGGAGAATTAACCAATGTAAGCAGGTAACCCTGACCTGCCTTCATATCTATGCTTGCTCCATTGTGTATACAAGCGAGCACCTTCATCGGATAACCTGCATAAAAATTGTAAGCGTTAGCCCAGTTCGCTGCATAAAGGTAGAGTGAAGCTGAAAGAGGAATTACTGGCTTCTTTCCTGCCTTGCCCCCTAGATTCATCGAACCATCAAAAGGAACAACAAGAGCAATTAAAATAATCACCAGCAAGATAAGAACCATCATATGCTCAGGATCTAACTGTTTTACCCAATGCTTCTTTTGTTTAGACATTTGATTTTCTCTTCTTTCTAATCATGATATAAATAGTTTTCGGTAAGGCGGGCTTTGCACAAAAAGTCGCAAAATGCTATGGTTAGCGGCTTCTCGCTTACGATGTTGCTTTACGATGACGGACATTCCCCGACGGGGGCTACCCCCTTGTCCGCTTTGCCATCTAACTGATAAAGCTCGACTGGAGGCCGCTAACCCACTTTTTGTGCAAAGCCGGTAAGGCGGAAAAACGTGCGAAAAACAAAAAAACCTTCCGAAAACACCGGAAACACGCCGGATTTGACAGAAGCACCTTAAAAAAGGATCTCATTCTACACTGAATAATGCATGACAATACCCTCCTACGAATTGCCTTATCTCTAAGTTTTATTGGTATCATCGTCCTCTACTTCCTTCAACAAACCCTTCTCCCACCTTTAGAAATGAGTAATGAGTGGGGCGCCCAAGACTCTGGAAAACTGGTACGGACACAAGGGGTTGTAACGAAAACATGGAATAAAAATAACCAAACGTATCTAACCCTCAACCAAAGCTGCCTTGTAACAGCTGTTCTACCTGAAGAAAGAAGCTTGCCTGTTGGAAGCCCTGTTGAGGTTACAGGCAAGTACAATGAATACGGAAATAAGAAAGAAGTACAGGTTGAACAGATACAGATGATCGACTGAAAAATAAAATTCTAGTTGACGCAGCACTTCCAACCAGCACTACAACTACCTGCTGCAGAACCCCCATTCTGCTTACACGACCACTGATGACAAACCCCCCTACATGAAGACGAAGGGGGAGGGCTGTCCGGAGGCGGTGGCGAAGCTGAACAACCCCCACTCTCTACCGACTGACTTTTATATAGGTCTTTATTGGTCCTATATGCATCACCCAGCGTGCTACGCGCCGTATTACTATCTGCACCGCCCCGATCCACCATGATCTGAGCCTCCCGTCGCACATGCTCTGGACAAGGCGTCAACTTCGTAGAATTTGAATAGAAGTTAGTAGACCCATAAATCTGACGAACCACTGCCGCACTCCTACGATAATCCACACTGCCTGATATGCTTGGAGCCACACAGCACTTAAAGTCACCCATCGTTTCCGTGTTACTGTTTCCACCAACACAGTTATAATTACCCACGCTATAAATCCACTTACCCCCATTTAAGATGCAACGGGTAGTCCATTCCGCTTCCACAACCTTTACAGCGCTACAAACACCTGAAGAACACGCTGTATCAGAAGACCTACATCCTTTACCGTCAATGCCAATATCTCTACCCGGACAACAGGTCTGATTCAACAAGCCACACTCATAAGGAAGCTTGGGAGGATTTTTTTTATCTATTAACTCACCGGGAACACAGCAATACGCACAATCCGGAGCTCCGTTCACCTTAACCTTACCCTTAGGACAAGTTGACTTAGATGGACGGCCGTCATTGTCTGCAGGGCACGTACCCCCCCGGGCATGACAACCTGAAGTAGGAATAATAGCTGAAACACACTGACCCTTTTGGCAGGTTTGCCCTGAACTGCACGTCTGAACATTGCATATACCATTGCAACCATCACTATCCCCACACTTCTTATTCACACAAGTAGGAGTACAGCTAGAAGAAACGCACTGGCCAGCCTGACAGGTTTGCCCTGAACTGCACGTCTGAACAGTACATTTACCATTGCAACCATCACTATCCCCACACTTCTTATTTATGCAAGTAGGAGTACAACCTGAAACGATCAATTTTCTCACAATCACATTGTTATCTTCGTAATTTTCCTTTAAGTCATTTTTATCGTCCAAAACAAACTTTAATGTGTGCGTGCCAGGAGCTACATTAAAGGTATAGGTAAACTGAGTCTTACACCCATACATATCCGAAGTCAATAGTGAAGTACCTATTTTAGCCCCATCCAGATACCACCCTGTAACCGCCCAATCTTCAATTTGAGCTATACAGGGAGGGCATTGTAAACGGTTATTATCTGTAATCAATACGGTTTCCCCACTTTTAATCGGTACCTCATCCCACGTCCAAGTTTGACGACCATCTGGGAAGTGGAACTCCAGGCTTACAGGAACAACCAAATCGACTGTCTTACACTTCCTCTTACTATCGTCGCTATTCCTTGTACAACCCGGAGCGTCTCCACTTTCTGTACAATATCCTGAATCGCAATCCCAGTCATGATTACAAAATTTTCCTTCAGCACTAGCAAGACCTGCGTTGTTTGACAAAGAACTAGATGGATACACTGGCACTACCGGAGCAGGATTCCAAATCTTATCCAAGAAACTAAACCAACCGGCTGAAACCAATGAAGCACACAAAACAACTAGGATCAAAGAAAGAATGAATTTATTACGCATATTCCCTCTTTTGCATCTTTGCTTTAAATATTTTTCCACCCCCATTAAAATAAACTATATAAACAGCAATCATCCCCTATCTATATATGGCTGAGAAAGACAATTTCCTCTTGGAATGGTATAAACGCCTGAAGTTTGAGATCAACCCGTTTGAGGATGAAATCCTAAGGCCCATTGATGATTCCCTTTGCGGCTATGTGGAAGAAAAGAAAAAATTGAACCTGTTTGTTCTAGAAAAACAATCTTTTGGTATGGTCCAAGCTGAACGCGGCTTTGGCAAAACTATGTTACTCAAATGGCTCCAAGAGCAACTCGCCCCACATGAGAAAAGATATGTTGCTTGGTATCTTAAAGCGAATGAACTCAAAACAGAACAAGACCTCGTCAAAACCTTGATTGAACCCTTAATGGGCAGTATTGAAAAAGCCATCACCCATCCTCAAAATAAACTCACCCTTGAACAACTGGCACCGTACCTTGCCAAAAAACTAGGTAAAAAAACCCTTTTCTTGTTCATTGATGAGATTGGTTCCTTACCCCCCAAGTATCTGTCTCTTTTCAAGCACCTCTACACAGGCAATTTATCGGTACAGATTATTCTTGCCGGAACCAAAACTGAACTTGCGGAAGCCAGTTCCATCGGACAAAAAGATGCTCTTAAAATAAACCTCAAAGGAATCACCCTCGATGAAGCAAGGCAGTTCATCCAGAAACGAATTGAACGCGCCGGTGGACTTGGACTGCACCCATTTACCCCCACTCACTTCCAACAACTCTACGAAAAAAGCAGCCGAAACCCGGCGTTGTTACTTAAGCTCTGCAGAGAAAAAGCCTTGCAACTCTCCCTTGACAAAAACTACCTTGAACAGGCTCTACAGATCCTTAGTGAAGGAAAACGGTTGAGAAAGAAAGGATTTTTTAACATCCAATTCATGTCAGATGAAGACTACGCCCGACAAAAAGCCCTAAAAGAACACCCCCTCACAGAGACGTCATTTGCTCTTGAACCTGAAGCTGCTACTGAATCTGCTACTGAACCCGATTTACCTTCAGTCAAAGAAGACTCCCTACCTGAAGAAATCGCTCTGGATCCCTTTGAAGAAGAAAAAATGGAAGCAACCAAACCTATGCATCACAAACCAAACCCACCTAAGCTAGAGTTAGAAGAAGAAACCCTAGAAGCTAAAGAAGTGGAAAGCACGGAAGTTCAGTACGAATTCCAAGAAAATGCTGAGCCTGACATTATTATGCCCGAAGTTGAGAAACAAACTGAAGTGGTGATTGAAGAACATGTAACTGGCGAAAAAGATCCTAAGAAACACAAAAAAACTCCTGAAAAAACAAAAGAAGCTGAAGATACTGAAGCCTACATCAATGAGCTAGCGAAGGATTTTGATAAAGTCTAAGAAAGCAAAAGCTTTAAATATCGCTAGAAACCTCACTCGCGTATGGGCGTAGAAGTCACAGTAACTCCTAGCAAGGCTAAGAAGTGGATTTGGATTATTCTCATCTTAATTATTCTTGGCGGGGGAGGCTTTGCCGCATGGAAGTTCGGCCTTGTTGCTAAAGCATCCGGCTTACTCCATAAAACACCTACTCCAACCGCAAGTGACCAATCTATCCCCCAGATTACCCCCCCTCAACAAACCCCTTCAACAAATACCAATACCCCTAGCACCTCTGAAACTGAAACCAAAACTCCTAGTGAAGAGCCTCCTCAAGAAGCCTTACCTGAAGTAACTGGTGATGGCACCCTTACCTTGGATGTTGGCAATGTCGAATTTGAAAGCAAAACACTCAAAGGAAAAGACAATAAGACCACAACTAAATATAAAGTTTCTAGCATCACCCTAACCATTACCAACAATCAAGCAAATCCTGTAAACCTCAATGGCACCCTTATGGTGCTTGACAGCAAAGGAAACAATGTTGTCTCGAGCAACTTCATCTACAAACATCTTGAAATCGGTGAAATCAAAATGGGTGAGCCCTACAACCGAAAGCAACCTGTTAATACTGCAGGGGACATACGACCTTACTTAACCAGTGTTGCCAAGGGAGACCAGGTCAGCGTACAGATCACCCTTGTTGACATGGCCACTGGGAAAGTTGTTAAGACTAGCAAGAAAACAGCTGTTGTAGGATAGGCCTTTATAAATACCTTTTCTTACCCTTCTTTATGAGCTTAGAAAGACTTTATCGGAAACTTGAACGCAGCCCATGCCTGTCTTATAAGGCAGATGTGGTTGTTCTTCGAGGTGAAACCCCTTCTATAAACCCTATTGAAGAGATCGTTCTACAAGGCCACCAAGAAAGATTACGCCTTATCCAACTCCAAGGAGGAACTGCTGTTGGTATTGACTATGAAGGAGACCGTGACCGACTCCTTACCACCATTAAAGGACTTGACATTCCTAACCGATGGCCTGAAAATCTAGGTCACCGAGCCTTTTACCTAATAAGAGGGCGACTCAAAAATAGAGGCCAAGGCCTGACACAAGTATCTCAAATTGTTACTGGAAGAGAAGACGGCCTTGTCCTTGTTCTCAACCAACTCATCCGATGCTATGAAACTCAAGCTGCTGCGAAAGACATTTTATCCGGCGAAATGCGCAGCTGACTCTCGTAATCACGATGCTCACTTACCTTAAAAACAAAGTAAATTTTCTTCTTACCCCCTAACGATTCGCTTGCTAAAATCCTAACTGGACTCTGATGCTTACCAAAACCGATCCAACCCTCTCGTTTTCTTTCAATTTGACTCTCACTCGGGCGCAGCAGCAAACGCTCTACAACAGCCAACTCTTCCTTATTCAGATCTGACAATCGGTTCGCAAATGCGTATTTGCCCATCCGATTAAACGCAAACCTCCCCCTTAAACCTTCTTTTTCATCCAAAAAATAACGCACCAACTGTTCCTTGGTTATGCTTGATTCTGTCACCAGATCCGGATCAAATACAGCTTTCAAACCAGTATACATACGAGAAAGGCCGTACAAAAAATCTTCCTTAAGATCGTTCAACTTGTTCTGGGATATGAGCCTACGCTTTTCCAACGACTCTGCAAAGAGCTTAAATGCCTGAACTAACACGCTCCTTGCTGTTTCAAATCCGATGGTCAAATCCGGAACATCCTTTGGATCCAATCCGAAATAGAAACTCATCAACCGATCTATGTACACGGACAAAACTTCCCGGCATTTCTGCCCCTCTTTTTCTGAAACCAATAAGTCAATCATATCGCCCATGTCACGAATATGGCCTGCATCGCAGACATAATCAAAGCTTTCTATCTTGATGATTTCCTTAAAATTGACCAGGCGCTCGTAACTCATCCTTCCTTTTCACGATTCCTTGTTTAAAAACCTTTCCTGAAGGCTTTACGATAAAGGCGGAAGGTTTTCGTTCGAACCGTGTTTATTCCGAAAAAAGCGTAAAATAACTGATTTTTCCTTGTTCGAATTATTAAAGGAGTTCTTTTTCTTCTTGACATGCCTAAACTATTTTATGTTGACACTTGCATTTATCTCAATTTATGGCAAAAAGAAACTGGCCGATCAGGGGCACCTTACTGGAAATGGGCGCAAGAATTTTTCGAAAAATATAATACAGAAGACACTGTTTTTTACTATTCTGGAAATATTTTAAAAGAGCTTAGATTCATACTCGGTGAAAAGGCATTTTTACAAAAACGAGAGAAACTAGTTCGATCCGAAAATCACAAACGACTGTTTTTAACCAATGAAAACATACAACAAGCCAGAGAGGTTGAACGGCAATTGAAAAGATGCATCAGCTTCTATGATATTTTACATTTGCTATACTCAAAAAAAGTTTGTGCTGTTCTTGTAACGCGAGATCGAAAACTGATTGAAACGGCACCGAAATATGGAGTGGTAGCAAAAAGACCTGAGGAACTATAGCTTGTTTAGCTCATTCAAATCAACTGGCTCTTTGGATAACTTATCTCTAGCCTGTCTAACTAACTTAACACCTGAGCCCTTAAATGGAACCGTCCCTACTTCCTGATTCCATACCAACCTCCTTACTGCATCCCGAACTACGTCTGAACGATTCGCATAAATCCCTGTCTTCACGAAGGCATCAATCCTATCCCTTAAGCCCTTACTCAGACGGATCTGCAATGTTTCCATTACCATAGTAATTCAATTGTAATGTGTTTGTATATATAAACTTTATGGCAAAGAAAACTCAAATTCACTTATTCGGCAATTGACCGGGCTTGGGAATAACAGATTCCAACACTCTAGGTGGCCAAGGCCACTTATGTCTAAATGGAATCTGGAATCGTCAAAAACGCTATGCATTTTTGTGCGCCAGAAAGACATGACCTTTCTGAGCGGCTCAAGAACCACTATACAGACTTTATTTGGTGGTTCTTGACATGCCTTGGATGGAGACGAAGTTGCACAATCTGTTTTGGTTGTCTACTCTTACTTCATCGAAGAAGTCTTTCAGATTACTGCTCTTAAACTTGATGCAGACCTTGTCGAATATTTGAGTGCTGTTGAACTTCAAAGCACTCGCGCCTGCAGCTGCAAAGGATGACTTGGTATCATTCAATGAGAAAGAACCCAACACCTTCTCTTGACCACCGCTGTAAATAGCAACATCCAAAGACAGGCTGCCTCCCTTGAACTTCTTCACACCTGCCGTAACCACATAATCATAAACAACTGGATCCGACTCCCTCAACTGAGCCTCCTTGTTGCCATCTCCTTCCACATGCGCACCCGGAATCTGCACATTCGTATTTGGATCCTTCACTAGAACCGCTTGACTGCCCATACTGCCCCGCTTCCACGAACCCTGCGTGTCTAAGCAGATTTTACTTTCTGCGTAACCCTGCAAGTTAAAGACACCGTTATTCAGATACTTATCCACGTAACTCGTGTAACCCCACCAATCAAACTTCGGGAACATCATACTAGACGTATAGTAAGCGTCCCTTGCCATAGACATCGCCGCCCGGAACTGAGCGAAAGTGAAATGACCCTCTGGGGTAAGCGGACCGTAACTTACGGTTTTCTTCTTTTCCTTCTCTGCAGCTTTACGACCTTTTTCTGCGTTCGTCGCGCCAGTCTTCACCGCTATGAGATCTTCCTTAGCCCGATCCAGCTCAGTTTTAGCTTTGTCTATTTCGGCTTGATCAGGTGGCACCTTCCTCTTTACCGCATCTAACGCTTTTTGTTGCTTATCCACCAAATCTTCTTGTGCTTTCACACCTTCTTTAGCACCCTTCTCAACTGCTTTCAAGTCAGCTACTTGCTTCTCTGCAGCCTTACGTGCGACCTCTAGCTCTTTACTCTTTTCTTTACTCTCTTTCTCATTCGCCTTCTTTGCAGGCTCTTCTAGTTTCTTGGCTTCAGTCTTAGCCGCTTCAATCTCTTCTTTTGGCTTCTTCTCAGATTCTAACTTCTTCACATTTGCCTTGGCATCTTCTAAGGCTTTCTGCTCAGACGTCTTTGAGTTTTGAATGGCTGCCTGAATCTCACTTAGCTTTGCATCTTGATTCAAGCGATAGGCTTTATTGCTGATATAGACCACAATACCCTTCTTGAAGAGCAAGTCTCGCTGTGCAGGAGGAGTGGTTGCTGTGGGGGGATTTTTTGCATCGGCAGCCGGCGGAGTACCAGAGCTAGCTGATTGTTGCACCTGACGTACGCGTTCAATCGCTTCCATTTGGTTCATTTGATCAACGAGTGCAGTTTTCTTCCCAATTAATTCATCCTTCAGAACAGTATCCAAACTAGGCAAATTTTTCAATTGTGTATCGATCTGCCCAATTTGCTCGACGAGATTATTTCGTTCTATATTCTCGTTTTGCTCAGGTGTATTCATTACATATGCATTTCCTTGAGCATCTGTCAAACCACCCTTTCCATTGGCCTGGCCCACATCCTGAATGTAGCCGGAGAAACTAGGATCCCTTAAGTCAGGAGGAACTTTCAAGTAATCCGGCACCTTGGCGTTCAAGACGGTATCGCAGAACGACTCCTTCTTGAAATTATCCTTCAACCCCTTAAACGAGGAAGCCACTGCCTTCGTATCTCGAATTACGGACAAAATCTTATTGATGAACTTCAAGGCATTCGGAAGCCTACAGAAGCCTGAACCTGAAGACTTCAATGTATCACACGGGAACATGGCTACGACCAACGTCGCTAATGCATACGGACTTGAAATGACGTTCTTCACTTCCGTCATCATACCCTGATAGACTGCCGTGTAAGGGATGGCGTTGAAGATCTCACCTGTCACAAACTTGCACTTCTGATACGAATGATCTCGCTGGCACTCCTGCGGCGGAAGACCACCTGGAACGTCGAACTTCAGACAACGGATGTACTCGCAATCAATCGTCGACCATTTTTCCAAGTTGTAAACGATGCCGGGCAGACAGAAACTCGCGAGGCTTACAATCAAGCTGTTCTGCGGACGATAATAAGCCAACCAGGCCGGAGGCTCCTTTACAGGGATGGGATCTTCTTCGGTAGTTTTTGGAAGATCGACTGTGGCGCCTACTGATTTAAGAGGTGCAACAGCAGGAGGAACAACAGGAGCAGCAACAGGAGCAGCAACAGCAACAGGCTCAGCAACAACAACAGGAGCAACAACAGGCTCAGCAACAGCAACAGGAGCAACAGCAGGACTAGCAATAATATCATTGATATAAATCGGTATGCCGTTATTATTAGCCAAATTTAAGTTTGCGTCCGCTCCCTCTCTAGATTGGATTTCGGCTATGGAATCGAGAAGCTCATCTGCAGTCCCAGCCGGAAGATGACGGATACTATCACCCTCACCATAATGATAATCCTGAGCCCTCAATTCTTTTATAAAATCTGGGTTAATCAGACGGGCCTCGTAATGGAGATCATTACCTACAATCCATGTCCAAGGGGCATACCAAGCCATACCAGTGATGTCCACAATAGCCTTGCCTGTTGCTTTTGATTCTGAATTTCCTATCGGCAATTGTGGGGGTTTGGTCGTTGTGCTGGCGAACTTGTTCACTAGATTCATGCCTGGGAGTTTTTCTAAGTACTTGGTGATGACTTTATTGTACTTGCTATTGCATGTGAGGAACTGACATACTTGGCCAATGGGACTGCTCATGAGGCCCTGAGTGGTTTTGGTTAAGGGGTTTGTTGCGATGTTCATTGCCTCTCCTGCTGGTTTTGTCCAAGGAATGCTGCCCAAAACTGAATCCATGCCGCTTAGCACACCAGTCATCATGCCTAATATATTGACCACGCCACACCCCAACTGCGCATATTTATTGACGGTGCCTAACGCATTCACTACCTTACGAATGTCATCCAAGGAACCGTTCATGACCCGATCTATCTCTTCCTGCACCTTGAAATCCATCGTGGCACTGTTGTAGAACTCCATCGTGAAACTGTACTTTTCTATTTCAGGCGCACGGTACAAGGTTCGATCATCGCGGCTTGTGATGGCAAGCTCACACGTAATCGTCACGTTATTGCCTTGTACATTCAATGTCCTTGGAAGCAAAACCTCTGAAATAACACTTAGGTGATCTTCCCCTTCTGAAACCTTCTGCGCAGCAATGGCCACCTGAGTGCTGTTATTTGCTCCATCTCCGATTCCACAACCTTTCACATCCAGGGCCATTATTTTTGCTTTGGAATTAAGCGCCTTTAAGGTCACATGGGTAATGATGCGCTTGTTGAACAACAACACGGTCTGGATGTTCACTCGCGTCGGACTAAACTCTGTTTTATCCACCTTGAAATTATCTGGTGCCTTTGTCTCTTCTGTCTTCAAGATTACCAGCTCCACGGAGCGCTGCGCTGAATTACCAATTATATCTGTAAACATCAAAGGCAATTGAGTGCGCAAAGGACCTGGATTGGTATTTGTAAATGAAAGCGTGCACACCTGCACCGTACCATTCTGCTGGCAAGGAAGCTGAACTGAATTATTCGCCACTGCCGTACTTGAAGATGCCATTGAAGATGCAACCGTATCACTCAAAGCAGGAACAAATGAAGGCTGAATGGCCTTTCCTAAGGAATTTACCGGAGCAAAGCCCTGCTGAGTAGCACTTGTTGTTTGAGTAGAACTTGCTGCTGGACTTGACAATGAACTGGCTGCTGCAGAGCCCAAGAACGAAAGATCAGCCGACAATGATACGGGACTCACGTCTGTAACCGTAGCCGTAACCGTAACCAGGTCATTCAACAAAATAAAATCCCTACCTGAAGAAACATTCACAACCGACCCTGACCCTAACGCAGAAACCACTGCACCCTCTTCATCCCCTACCTTCAACACAGGCTCCCCTGCCACGGGCGGGGAGCCATCACAAACAATGGACGAAGCAGCCCCTTTCACTGGGTTTCCCGCATCATCCTGACTGGGCACGCCCTTAAATGAAGCAACCTTCGCCTGCACCAAACCTGAACACGACCCTGAAAACATGCCTGTACACGTAAAACCAGAACAATTATCCACCAACTGGGCTGCGGAAGAACCAATCTGAAATGCAACCAAGCGCTGATCCAATGTACCCACAGAATCCTGCAACGCCACCGTAATGTTCGTCTTGCTACCCGGCTTCAAATAACAAACACCACCCTGACAAATCGGCGTCGTAATCCCAAGAAGATCCGGCGAAGTATCATCGATTGTCACGGAATACGGCAACTCCTGACCTGAAACAACACCATCTGAACTCGTCAAATTCACTATGACAGAACCTGAACTCTCGTTCGTCTGCACCAACTTGTCCTTCAATGAACACACAGTTCTATTTACAAGGGAAGCACACGACGCCTCCAAGTCTGATGAATACGGAATGAGGTGTGAAGCTCTGACCACTGCTTTCTGCACTGGCCCGTCCACATCAAACATCATGTCAGCTACCCGCGGATGCGTTGAACTTACAAACACGACTGGCTGGCCGTTCCTAACCAGGCGAAGGTTGGAAGCCACTAAAGGTATAGGCGGCGCAAAATTTGAAGAGGCATTGGACTGATTCACAATCGGAACTGGAAGCGTGATGGACACCAAAACATCTGAAGAATGCAAGGAATCATCTACTAAATATTCTACCAAAGTTACGGGTAGATTCAATACTTTTTCTACTGTCTTCAATTGGAATGAACTTTGCGTTGTGCACCTTAACGTGCCATTCACTAGATCACAATTCGACCTGGATAATGTCACCTTGAACAAGTCTGGGTTTATAGATGGATTCAACTTTGAAGCGTCCAAATCCAGACGATAGAAATCGCCTCCTTTTAGATCCAGCTGAACCTCCACACTCTTCGACTCACCTAGTTTATACGACATTAGAGGAGCCCATGTGCCTGCCAACACCAATCGGGAAGAAACGATATGCAAACCTGAAACATTCTCTGTATTATTCCCCGCACCACCCCCCGACTCATTTCCTCGAGTAAAATCATTCCCTGGAGCCCGGTTCGGATCCTGCGCTGGGCCAAAATCCGCAGCCCAAACTACCCCGATCAGGCTTAAAACAAGGAAAACCGCAAGAAAACCCCTCACAAACCCCTTATCCATGCACCCCAGCCTCTACCATACCCTCTTTTTTCGAAAAACCCCTATAAATAGGTTTCTATGATTATCCTCTAAAACTCTATTCGCGCATTTGTTTAGCACCTTCGAGAATCTGCGCTAAACAAATACCTTTTTTCGTATTTGTTTAGCATCTGCAAAATTCAGGCTCAAAGAGTAGCAGGAGCTGCGTCCCCGAGGGGGCGACCCCCCTCAACGCTCATGCTCCTATCCTCGAAGGAATTTTGCCCTGAAGATGCTAAACAAATACCTTTTTTCAACTAAACCTGGGCAATAAAGCTGCCCTGCTTGAAACGGACATGTTCTCAATGGCCTGCATCACCAACAAGTCCTCATGATACTTCACATCAGTCAAATCCACGCCAGGCAAACCAAACACCACTTTCTTACCCAGATTCCCTGAAGTAACCTCAATGGGGCCAGAGGTACTGCTTTCTAACTTGACATTTCCCTCCATGAAGGACTCATTCAACTCAAACGCAGGAATTTCAGCACACTCATCACAACAAAAGGGAATCAAGGGCGCTGTATCGTAACACACACTCCTATTCTGCAACACAATCTTTTCAACAGGCAAGCCTGGACCAAACGTAACAAATGTATAAGCCTCATAATTGTATAAACCCGGTGTCAACTTCAATTCATGCTTCTCATCCCCCTCAAATTGAAGCACTTGCAAGAAAGGCTCTTCCCCTGCACCCTGCACCCGCTCCAAAACAACCACCGCCTTTTCATCCTTTCTCAACGGAACACCGCTCGACGTAAGTTCCCACTCAATGCCATCATTCCATTTATCCAACTCGTACTTGAACGGTTTCTTTTTTACAGGCAAACGCAACGCAGAAGCCTCCAAAGGAACAATGCGATCCAACACCAAGGTTGCAGATCCTGCCTCACCTAATCCAGTACTGAACTTCAAATTAGGACCATAAAAGTCTTCCTTACTCCCTGACAACAAACCATCCATACAAATCGGCAGCGACGTCTCCAAAAAACCAAACTCATCTGTCCTTCCAATAAAACAAGACTCATCTGCACATGAAAAAGAAACAGCCACCTCACCCAGCGGCTTTCCCTCCACGGACTTTGTCTGAATCCTTACCTTGCCTGAATTCCGCTTATTCGCATCACAGAACAAGCTTCCCTGCAAAGCCCCTTCAGGACCACTAAATGACTCCATGGGCCGGTTGTTACGGACATTCACTTCAAAGGCATACTGGAACGTAAACCCCTCTCCATTCAATGAATCCACATCGTGAATGCGAACGGCCACGGGGAAACTCATGTCATACGTGAAATCAAAATTTTGTATTCCAATTGGAATCAAGAACAAGCTCATCACTGAATCTGGCATGATGATCTCCCCTTTTGCCTGCGGCAAGTCCAGATACATTGGCCACCAATCCAAGTAATCAAACTCAATTGATTTCGAATCGAGGTTTAGAGGAGGAATGGTATCTAAAGTAATGTGATAATTGTTGTAAATCCCATTAAACGTCGGGTTGTTCTCGAGCAACACGATTTGCCCATTCAATGAACCGAGCACATCCACCACAGGAATGTTATCTGCGAGCAACGACTGAATCTCCTTGATTACTTTTCTTTTCTCCCAGATCTTAGGACTCCCGACACCCAACCGAGTTCCTCCCTCCATCGGCGGAATGAGCGGATCCTTGCCCAACCCATAGGCACCGATCACGCTTAATGTAAGACGCTCAAAGAACCGAATGTTTCGATCCTGTACTGCTTCCAAGATTAAGCTGGACACATCGTACATCTCCTTGAAATTCAAGGGAAGCTGCGCCTGATACTCTGAAACCTGCTGACGAATCTTATTCCTTGAAACCTCTAAAGGATACTTTACAAAAAAAGACACACCCTCATCTGCAATCGTCGTTGTAACCTTTATCTTCCCTGTTTCCTTCACCGCAAACTGATCCTTGAAGGGCTTAAAACCATCCAGGCACGCGTTTACATGCTCCTCAATGTATTTATCCACCTGCTCCTCTACAGAATTCGCACCTTGTATCCTTGACAAGGGCGGACGCAGTGAATCAAACACGCAATTGTTCTTGCATGAATCAGAAGAGCGCATATAAAACCAATAGGGCAGGTCAATGTTGGAACCTGGCGCTAACTCTACACCTGAACCCTGCGTTGGAAACTCCGGAATGGAAATGACACCTGACTTTACTGGATCCACATGACCTCCATGCTGACCTGCCTTGACCAAGGCTTCTTTACCAATTTCGAACACGCAGCGCTCGACGAACTGCTTTACAGGTTGGAATTCTCCTGGAATGACCTCGGTAACCTCTTTTTGCAACTGCTCCTGCTGCGGAACCGACTTCATATAGATAGTAAGACCGATCAACGCCAAAATGAATATACCTAGAATTACAAATAAAGTAACTTGCCCTCTAACACCCCACCTCATACGATGAACAACGAGAACCCCCTATTAAAAGATTTCTCTTTCTAAGACCCTTACCCCCCTAAATGCTTAAATACTAGAATACCTTACACGATTTATGAGCTTCTTTTTCCCTATCAAGCCCGATGAAGATGAAGACGAGAAGGACGACGACTAATTAATATAC
>JBBSWA010000009.1:0-1354 GCA_038046485.1 Nanobdellota archaeon | reverse complement strand
AAAGAAGGAATTTTGCCTGGTTTTTAAACTGTAAAGGAATTATGAAATTGAACAAAGGTTAAGCTGTACCGTAATCTTTATAAAACAACCTCGTTTCTCTTGAATATAGGATAAGTTGGTCCATATAGGGCTTGCTTAAACCGGAAAGTTCACATTTTCTGGTTATTTAAAGAGACAACAACATGGCGCGAATGCACAGTAGGGCAAAGGGTAAGAGTGGAAGTACAAAGCCCTCTAAACAAGCTGTTCCGAGTTGGCTTGGAGTTTCTAAGAAGGAGCTAGAAATGCTCATTGTGAAGCTCGTAAAGGAGAATAAAACCACTTCTCAAATCGGTATTTTGCTTCGAGACCAGTATGGGGTTCCAGATGTAAAGTTAGCCCTGAGTAAGACCTTAAGCGCCTTTCTAAAGGAAAAATCATTATTAAAAGAGTTGCCTGAAGATCTAACGGCTTTGATTAAGAAATCCATTGATATTCGTAAACATATGGAAGAAAACAAGCACGATATGTCAGCCAAGCGTGGCTTGTTATGGACTGAGAGTAAGATTCAGCGTCTAGTGAAGTATTATAAGATTTCTGGTCGGTTGCCTTTGACTTGGAAGTACGATCCAAAGACCATCCGTATCTATGTTGAGTAAACCTTATAAGGAATTCTCTTTTGGAGCAGGTTATGTACAAAGAGTTTGACGAGCACATCCAAAAGATCGCACAAGCGTTTAAGGGTTGGCCGCAAGACAAAACAATCTGTGCCGTAACAAATCTGGATGCAGATGGGCTTTGTTCGGGTTCAATTGTAGTAAGAATGCTACAACGTGAAAACAGGCTTCACGTGGTGAAAATCATCCACCAGTTGAAAGAGGACGTCTTAAAAGAAATAGCCGAAGAACCATATGAGTATTTTATTTTTTCAGATCTAGGCTCAGGTCAGTTGGTGAATGTAAACAAATACTTAGGAGATCGTAAGATCGTGATTCTAGACCATCACCAGCTGCAGGGTGAGCCTGGACCAAATATGTTGCACATAAATCCCTTGCCTTTTGACGTCGATGGTTCAGGAGAGGTTTGTGCTTCGGGAGTCGCTTTCTTATTTGCAAGAGCAGTAAACAAAGAAAATGAAGACATGGCGCACATTGCAATGGTGGGAGCAATTGGAGATGTGCAGGAGTCAGACGGATTTACTGGGGTGAATAACCTGATTTTAGAAATTGCAACAAAGAAAGGTCTTATCCAGGTCACACGAGGTCTTAAGTTCTTTGGGTTGCAGACAAGGCCCATCCATAAGTTGTTGGAGTACAGCTCGGACATGAAGATTCCAGGTATTACAGGTAGTGAGTCAGGGGCGATTCAGTTCTTG
>JBBSWA010000008.1:0-1449 GCA_038046485.1 Nanobdellota archaeon | reverse complement strand
AAAACCTTTATAAAACCCCTCCAAGTTCAATCAATCAAGCTGAGATGCCGTAAAGGTAACACTCATAAAGGGTGTGCAGTCTCGGGAGGATGAACATGGAATACAAGCTAAATCTAGGGGATCCGAAGACAGGTAAAACCTTCAAGAAGGATGTTAAAGAAGCAGAAGCCAAAGTCTTTTTTGGTAAGAAGATGGGCGATAAGATTGAAGGCGATAAGATCGGCCTAGAAGGCTACGAATTTGAGATCTGTGGTGGAAGCGATTATTGTGGCTTTCCCATGCGTAATGATGTCGTAGGCGGTGCAAGAAAGCGTATCTTGATCACAAAAGGAGTGGGCAACCAGGATAACTGGGGTGGCCGAAGAAGACGTCGTACGGTAGTAGGAAACATGATTTCCGATAAGATCACTCAGATCAATCTAAAGATTATCAAGGCAGGAAAGGCTTCATTGGAAGCACCTAAAGCAGAAGGAGAAGCGCCTGCTGAGAAAAAGGCAGAAGGAAAGAAATAGAGTCTTATCTTAGATTAAACCGTTGGTGATGGATTCGGTAGTAAGCTCCAATGGTTTGGAGTTCTTTTTTAGCTTTTTCAGGGGTAATTTCAATTTTTTCAGAAGTAATCCCTGCAATTTTTCTTGTTTTTCGATCAACCAGGTAGGATCGAATCTGTTCATCACTAAGAGTCACCACGCGAACGTTTTTCTGAGTCACTGGATTACGTAGGCTATACAAGTTTAATCGCACCCACGTGATTTCTTCAGGGGTAATCTGAAAACCCTCTTGATCGATAAGCTCATCTCGATTAGAAAGGAACTTGCCTCCCGTACGATGTTTAGTAGAAGAAGGATATAAGCTTACCCCACTGCGGATTTTTATTCCAGTGGATATTTCTCCTTGGGCAACGGTTCCTAACCCATATTGAAGAACATCCAAGGGTAATTGGATGTGGTTCCACGTACGACTTTGGGTATTGTAAAGGATTTCCATAAGCCATTCATCATTTATTGATTCAATCGGCCAGGTTTTTCGCATGCGAGCATCATAAATGGTTTGCTTACTCGCTCTTAAGTCCTGGAGAAACTCAACTCGATAAGGCTCAAAAGCATTGAGGAATCGCTCATAATCTGGTTTATGCCGTACTTGGTAAGTTTCTCCTTCACCAACAACGGCAAAAACCATAGGAAGAAGGATAAGTAAGAGTAAAAAAGTTAAGGCAACCCGGGTAAGCTTCATGTACCTGTTCATTACCTTAAACAGTTAAAAAGCTTTCGAAAATCTAGACTAAGGATTAGCTATTTTAAGGCTCATCTTTTCCTAGGGTCATGACCGATGAAGAGAAATATCAAGGATTTATCCAAGAGGTTATACATGAGCAGGGTTTAGAAGAAGTCTTTAATTGCTGTGTTGCATAATTACTTCCTTTTTAAGATTTTGATTTCTAAGACTTTA
>JBBSWA010000007.1:0-8175 GCA_038046485.1 Nanobdellota archaeon | reverse complement strand
GGAGTTAAATGTGGATAAAAACGGCCAAGTATTAATCGCTTCGCATGTACAAGATAAGTTCTGGGATAAGGTAGAAGCGCAAGGCGTTTACAATAAATGCAAGGGTAAGCCGGTGAAAGTAGTAAATATAGAAGAACGAGAGACCAAGCAATCACCCCCCTTCCCATTTGACCTGGGTTCTTTGCAATCCGAAGCGTATCACGCCTTTGGCTATTCTCCAAAAGCAACCTTGGATGTTGCTCAGAGTTTATACGTAAATGGATTCACTTCGTATCCGAGAACCTCTTCACAAAAGCTTCCGGCTTCATTGAATTACCAAAAGCTTCTTTCAAGCTTAGGCCAGCAGGAAAAGTACAAAGAGTTAGTAAAGACCTTACTCGCAAAAAAAAACCTTACTCCGAATGAGGGTAAAAAAACAGATCCAGCACATCCAGCCATTTATCCAACAGGCGTAACCCCAAAAGGGCTTAAAGAGCGAGAAGAAAAGGTGTATGATTTAATTGTAAAAAGGTTCTTTGCTACCTTCGGCGAGCCGGCCATCCGAGTCACAATGAAAGTCTCCTTAGATATGAATAGTGAATCATTTAGTGTCTCAGGGACAAAAACGGCATTCAAGGGTTGGCATGAACTCTACGAACCTTACATGAATTTGAAAGATGAAGAATTACCTCCCTTAAAAATAGGCGAACAATTGCTGGTGAAAGAACTGAATTTAATCGATAAGGAGACCCAGCCTCCCAACCGATACAACCAAGCGAGTCTTGTAAAAGAACTAGAAAAAAGAGGCTTAGGTACAAAAGCAACCCGAGCAGAGATTGTAGACAACTTATTCGAGCGCAAGTACGTGGCAGATCAGAAGATCCGAGCTACCTTAATTGGCATAAAAACAATCGAGACTCTTGCAAAATACTGCCCGGAGATCTTGGATGAACAACTCACCCATCATTTTGATGAAGAAATGGAAAACATTCGGGAAAAGAAGCATACAAAGGAAAAAATTCTAAAAGAAGCAGAAGGGATTTTAGTTAAGCTCTTAGGAAAGTTCAAGGAGAATCAAAAGAACATCGGGCTTGAGTTAAAGGATTCCTTAATGGAAACCATGGACAAAGAAAATACATTAGGCCCTTGTAAATGTGGAGGTACATTGAAGATTACCTTCTCAAAGAAGAATCGCAAGCGCTTTGTAGCCTGTGCCAAATACCCAGAGTGTACGAATACGTATCCCTTGCCTCAGAATGGATTTGTTACCGCCCTGGAAAAGTTTTGTCCCACCTGCAACATCTTAATGATCAGTATGCGCTCAAAAGGAAAGCGTCCGCAGGAGGTCTGCTTGAACTTAGACTGTCCAACCAAGGCCATTCCACAGCAGAGCGATGAAAAAAGGATCTGCCCCAAGTGCAGTAAAGACCTTATCTTAAGAAAGTCCATTTATGGTAGTTTCTATGGCTGTTCCTCATTCCCCAAATGTCACTTCATTCAAAAGATTCCTAAGCCTGAAGTAGAACAGCCGATCAAAGCGGAAGTGATAGTATGATGATTCCAGAATTTCAGAAGATATCTCTCTATGCTGCTGATCGGTTATTTAGGAAGGGAGTATCAAGCCAAGCGATAACAGAAGTCCCTTACCCCGGTCATAGAGTTTCACATTCAAACCTTTTCACAACAAATGTCAACGATTGTTGCAGCCTGATCTTGGTGCGTTTAGGGGGAAAACCTGTATCGGGCTTGACTCATTATGACCTACTTGCTGATAATTCCAAGCCACCAGAAATATACACGCCAGAAATCCTAAAAGAGCTGGACAATTTAACTGGCGTTCAAGCTGCTCTAATAGGAGGGGATGAAAACCACCTCTTAAGACTTGAAAGAGCTCTTGAAGGAAGAGTCCCTATCATTGGCCGACACTGGGACCGATTTGGGGAATACGATGCCTTAGGGGAAGAATTGGGTTCTCCAAAAGATATAGCCCTAGATACAGAGGCAAGAAACGTGATCGTGCGACAATGGGATGACGGTTATGTTTTAAATTTTTGATTAAGATAAAGATCATTTGCGCAATGCTGTTTTTGGTAGTACACAAGAGCTTGATCAATAATACCCATATTCTTAGATGGTTTAGGTTCTTTAAGGTAGGAAACAATAAACTCCGCAACTTCCTCCACCGTCTCAGCAATCGCATCACAGCTCAGCTTGACATAGGGATGGATAAAGTCTGTGTACATCCGTCCAACAACCACTTCCTTACTTTTGTTGAACTTGCCTTCCTTCGGAGCAAGCCCAATCAAAGGAATCCCAAAGTGTTTGGCGATCAGCATCTCCTGACTTCCCCCGACACTGATGTCATCCGTTAGGTTCACAAAGACAAAGTCGGCTTGTTGGATCATATAGCTGTTCCGTCCGACCAGAAGCATAGCGTTCTGATGGTTCAAATCAAATCCAGGTTCAAACTTGGTGGGATCCAAAGCAAGAATCTTACAGCCACTTTTGCTCTCCAAAGTCTTGCACACATCCTCCCGCCAAAGCGGGGTCGGGTGGATCTTCCCGGAAAAGTAGATTTTGACGATTTGTTTGGGCATACATGTATCTCCAAGAATAAGTATATAAGATTATGTTACTAGATGAGGGACAAGCCTGTCACAATCGTTTCTTGAGCATTTGAAAGGTTCGCATCATCTCTTCAAGGTCCGGATGGTCTCTCCAGTTCCAATGATCAGCTTCTCCATGGGCAGACGCAATGAGGCGACGGAAGTATTGAGAGGGCACATAATCCGGCGCAAGAAAGAGGTGTCGCTTTTCGTTTGCAGTCTCGAAATAAAGATAAGGGGTTCTTGCTTCAAAAGGTTTCTTTAGATCTCTTAATGTTTGAATGGGTTGCTCGGCAAAATCAAGTCGCAGCTGGTTTGTAAGGTCAATAGAAGAAGGAAATGCAGCCATATGGAGGTGTTCAATGCAACACCCTGCTCCTTTCCTATAAAGGGCAGGTCCATGCTCAAAGAAAACAGGGGCCCCGTAGTGCCTTTCGAGCGTTCGACGCAGATAAATCTGGAGACCTTCAAATTCTGAGAGTAATGGATCGGAAAGTTGCCCCACAGCAAGATAGTGTTCCTTGGATAAAATAAGCAAGTGGCCCGGACCTAATGGCCCTAAGGCGGGAACAACAAGGAAATGATCGGTCGAAAGTAAGGTGCGATTCATATCGAGGCCTTCCCCGTGAAACTGTTCTGTTTTAATCTCCTCGCAGAAGGTACACTCATCCATGCTAAGAGGATCTAGGAAATGGTTTTATAGATCTGTAACTCTGTCAGGGACAAAAGGTACAGTAACCTATTTATACTCCTTCAAGGTCCATCGAGTATGGATCCACTCAAGTTGTTGCAAAAACTCGGCCTTACCGAGTATGAATCCAGAGCCTACCTTGCCTTAGCTGAACTCGGTCCGAGTACCGTGCGTGAAATCGTGATACACAGCAAACTACCACGCAATAAAGCCTATGAAGCTTTACAACGTTTAGAAGAAAGAAACAAGGTCATTTCCATTCCCGTCTCCCCCAGAAAATACAAGATCTCTGGACCGGAAACGTTCAAAGAAGACGTGGATCAGATGCAAACATCCGTAGAAAACTTGATCAGAGTCATCCAATCTCCAAAGAGAAAAGAGTTCAAGGACTTGTTCTGGGTGATTAAAGGTCAAAAGGCCATCATGGAGCGGATGCTGCAGCAAAATAAGAAGACAAGAAAGGAATTGCTCATGTGTAATCGCCTCTCAGTAATGGGTTATAAGTATTTGCAGACGATGAGGGAGCTTAGGGATCAAGGAGTTACTGTGAAGATGATTTGTAAATTTGATGTTAAGAAGGTTCCGATGTTCAATGCTTGGTTGGGCACAGGAGTGGAAATGAGGGTCTTCAACGAAACGAAGTTCGGCCCGCTCATTCCAAGAATTAGCATCTACGACGGTTCCATCGCAAGGCTCACCATCGGTTCTCCTGAAGTCAAGAGCAAGGAAGATTACATGACATTATGGACCGAGAGCAAGGCTTTTGCCACCATGCTTCGCTCCCACTTCTTAAACATGTGGAAAGACTGCAAGCCGATTAAAGAATATATTAAAAAGCGAAACCTTTAAATATAATTATACATTATAATTATACATGAAGACCTCGTGCAAAGCAAGAAAGTGGGGCAACTCCTTAGGTATTACCCTCCCAAAGGAGATTGTAGAGCAACAGCACATAAAGCCCAATGAAGAGCTCATCATAACGATTGAAAAAAAGAGACCCAAGCTGTTTGGAATCATGAAGGGATTTGACTCAAGCGATTTCTTAAAGTGGCGAAATGAGGAACGTCGCAAAGAACATGAAGATGACGAAAAATTATGGAAAATGGTGAGCGAGAAATGAATAATCTTTGCTTTTTTGATACCTATGCTCTTATAGAGTTATTGAAAGGGTCTAAAAATTACATCCAATATTCTAACAATGAAATAATAACAAGTATGCTAAATCTTATAGAATTTGATTACTATTGTATAAAACATAATAGAAAAGATCGAAAAACCTTATACCAATATCTCAAAGAATTTTGCATACCCATAGATGATGATACAATCTTAAAAGCAAATGAATTCAAATTTAAAAATAAACAGAAAGGCATATCTTCTGTAGATTCAGTAGGATATTGGCTAGCAAAAAAGAATAATATAAAATTTCTAACAGGAGATATGGCATTTAAAGATCTTCCTCATGTCGAATTTGTGAAATAGAATTCCGCCTTGCAATATTACCAATAAGACGAATGTCCAATTATGAACCCGAATCCCGCTTGCGTTGATTCTCTAGGCTCAAGCGGTTAAATTCTTCTGCTCCATAAACAGTGTATCCTTCAGCGTGTTTCAAGACAAACTCAGCTAGGCCAAAAGCAAGGACGTGTTTGCTGCAATCCGCACATCGTGGTTGTCTTGAATCAACCAGTTGTCCTTTATCTCCTCGAGCATGATACATGCGTGCGCCTCTAACATCATTTCCTAAAGACATCGCATTTGCAATGGCACCCATCTCTGCATGAACCGCATACGTTCGACAAGTAGACTGACAATACCGAGGTTCACAACGAAATCCTGGAGGAGGAGCATTAACACCTTGGCCAATCTTCCTTCCATCTTTAACGATGACAACCCCTCGTTTGTCTCGTTCACAAGGAGAACTTGCAGATAGCTCAACAGCCATGCTCATAAAACGAACAACTTCCTCAAGTTCACTTCCTTCAAGGATTCTAGGCATAAAGCCAGAAAACCGAGTTAATTTATATAGGTTTTCGATGGGCCACACATAACAGATCACACAACAAAAAGATAAAAAATAAGAAAAAAACTCCGACTTAATCTTTTGCGAGTCGGAAGACCTCTTTGAGTGCAACGATCACGACAGCAGGCACGATAATGAGCATGATGCTGTAGAGAATGTCAAAGGGCACATCCGTAGGCAAAGCTTGGATGGGCTTTTGGCCAACGGCCATGACCACAATCAAGATCGCTCCGGTCATGAGGAAATCCTTGGTTTCCGTGTTTTGGATGTTGAGCAGTCCCACAATCAAGCCAAGTAGGAACAAGAATCCGCTAACAGCTGGCGTTAAGTAGTTGAGGGCGCCAAACAACACGGCAAGGATGGTTGCGATGATGAAAAGTATTTTTCCAAATGGACTTTTTCTTGGTGTTGTACCATATGTTGGTCGGGCCATGGGCCGCATAGATCGATTTTTTTTAGCCATTCAATTCACCCCTTTTTAAGGATTGAGTATTTTAAGCGTTTTTGCGAAGTTCTAGTATTTAAAGGTTACCAGAACAGCCACTTCTTACGTCGTTTCTTGCGCAGGTACTCGTTCAGCTTTCGTTCCCATTCCAAAGCGTTTTCATACTTCTTTTCATCTTTTTTAAACGCCGCTGAGTGATGCATGCTTCTTTGTGCAGTAGTGTGAAACTTGTGTTTTTTATGGAGCATCTCATGGTACAGGACATAGTCGATGAGGCAGGGTTCTTCTTGAAGAACCGTGGATAAGCATATGGTGTCACTAGCATATTCATAGTGTCCTAGTTTTCGAAAGGAATTTTTCCCCCAAACAAGGTTGGGTTGGTTTAAGAGCCCGTTAAAATAGCGCTCATTAAGGCGTAAAAAGCTCGCTTCAAGAACAGGGTCTTTTTCTGTTACAGGGCTGTATTCAGAGAGGTTATGCAGGTATTTGGCATACAGTTCCATATTAAGGGTTTTCTTTTTGAGCTTGTACACCTTAGCCATGAGGCTTTGCAACAGCCCAATCTGGATTTCCTCTGAAATGGTCTTCCATTTCCGGCTAAGCCTGAACTCCATTTTGTCTCGAGTGTACCGGACATTAGCATTGTACGCCTTGAAATGGTCCGTATAATAGATAGAAAAGGCCCGATCAGCTTCCTTACCTGGGAAGAGTTCTTGATAGGCTTGTTCAGCTAAGTTCACAAAGAATACTCAAAAAAGCGAGGTTTAAGAATCTTCTTACTCAGATTGGAAATAGGCCGGGTCATCAGCTCCATCTACATTTTCAAGGCTTGTAGCAACACGGCGTAGTCTCTTAGATGATCCATTGCACGCCCCACCAAATCCAATAGGTACACAACGTACAGAACTAGCAGGTACACTAGAAGTAGGCAGTTCAACCCTCACCGAACTATCCCCACCCACTCTTGCTTCTAAGCTAAAATTCGTTCCCATCGAAGAGGCAGGGTTTGAAGGGGGTATACCTGAATTCATGATATATAAGCGAGATTGAGAAGGAGAGGAAAATCTTTCATAAGCACGAACGCAGGCATCGCGAGCATACCCATACGTATCAAGCAGAGACAACGCCATTCTTGCAGGAAAAGACCCCAAAGCGGAAGTCATAACCGGATCATTCATATAAGCTAGGGTAAAAGGCTTGGTATATTTAAACTTACTCCCTTCTTACTTCATATCGAAGGATAGCCGCTACTTTGCCCATTTCCCTGAGCTGGACACCTTCACGCGTCTCAGTAGAAATAATAATCACATTCGTCCCGAGTTGTTCGGCAACCTTTTCAAACTCTTCAAGGGTCTCGTCAGGTAATTCTTCGGATAAGAGTAGGATATCTACAGCTCCAAGCTGCAAGTCTTTCATTACGGCATCTTTTCCATAGTTGACTTTGCCCGCTTCCTTGGCAAGCATGAGAAAGAATCGCTGCATGATGTTTTTTTCTTCAACAACTTCTTCACTCGCAAGTACATCGCTGCTTTTTTCAAGAAGTTCTTGAAGGCCAAATTCGCCAGTATAAGAGAGATCTTTAATACCAATGATCTTTTTGCGAACGTCTCCGGTGATGTAATCGCGTTCAACAAAGTCATTGATCGTGACACCAGGCCCTCCAAGTAAGATGCCTTTGAGTTCTTTTAAAAACAAAAACTGTTCTTTCATATAGCCAGCTATTTTCTTGAAGTGTTCGATTGCAGCGCCTTCACGAAGGCGAGCGAACCTCACACTGCTCTGTCCTCCAGCGCGCGTTTTCCCGGGAACCTCACTGTGAGTAGTCAATAAAGGAATGATCGTTTTTCCTTTCAATAAAGCAATGGTTGCATCTCTTCGGTCTAAAACAACCATCCCATAGACGGATTTTTCTTCCGCCATATCCAGAAGGGGGTCAAGAACAAATTCTTTGTCGCACCGGTACAATCGCAGTCGCAGGGGTACAGGAGGTTCAATGGAAAAGATTTGAAGGTTGGGTTGTCCTTCTCGGTCGGAGATGTTGCCAGCGAAGGCGGCAAGGCCATTGGGGGGTGTTCGTTGCACGAGTTGCAAGTGCCTCACCATGCGTTCTAGAGCGCCGATAACATTGTCTCGGGTGCTTTTGCTTTTGATATTGACAGCAGTTCCCTGTTCTTGTTGAAGGTGGTTCACAATCCCATTCATATCGTAGCCAGCCGGAACATAAACACTTACTAGTTCTGTATGGCGCCCTTTATATTGGGCAAGCTGTTTGACAAAAAGTTTGAGTTTGTGCTTCTCTTTTGCACCTACTTTCTCGTCTTTCTCCATGCTCAGAAGTGACTTGCTTTGGTTTATAAAGCTTGTCTGACCAAAGGCTCTGTAGAAAGTCGTCCTTAAAATTAGTCTCAAATTGTAGGCGATGAATCTT
>JBBSWA010000006.1:0-21357 GCA_038046485.1 Nanobdellota archaeon | reverse complement strand
CTCGGCCCCCTCTGTACTGCTTTATAATCCAACGTCTTTTTTTTCGTTAAGTTTTGCCATAAAGATCACCAAAAAGCAGGAATTTTGCCTGGTTTTTAAACTGTAAAGGAATTATGAAATTGAACACAGTAGCTTCACCATATCTGTTAACTTATAGTTGATGTTTAGTTGTTAAGCTGTGCATTCTGGCTTGGTTTATAAGGGAGATCCATCGTTTTGGGAATTCTGTTTGTATTCCTGCTTCTTGTGCTGGTGTTTGTCCGTTTAGTGCTTCGTGTGGTCGTAGGAAGTTGTAGTAGATTTGGAAGGCTGTAAGAGTGTTTTGGCAGGGGTTGAAGGAGTCGAAGCATCTCATGGTTTTTGTTCTGTTTTTGACTGTTCCGTTGTAGCGTTCGATGAAGGAGGTGTTGGGTTTGAGGCTTATGAGTTTTAGTTTGAGGTGGGTGGTGTTTGGGTAGTAGGTGTTTAGGCAGTTGTTGTATGCTAGGAGTCCGTCTGTGGCGACGACTTCTGGTTCTTGGTTGGTAAAGGATTTGATTCTTTCGAAGAATTCGATTCCTGATGGTAGCATTCTGTCGAGGGTTAGGCACATGTCGAGGATGAATCTGGTGCCGGTGTCAATGCATATCCAGCACCAGTATCCGTTTCCTCTGGATAATTTCGTGGTTATCATTCGTCCTTTGAATTGGATGAAGGTTTCGTCCATTTGCCATACCGTACTTAATTTTGGCTTGAGTGTATCTATGTAGGTTTTGATGCTGGTTAGGTTGTCTTGTATCCATTTGTAGATGGATACGTGGCTGATGGTGATTCCGAATTGTTCTTTTATTTGTTGTCTGATGACTCGATAGCTTAATCCTTTGAGATACAAATCGATGCCAAGGTTCACGATTTCGCTTGGTAGGTGGCCGTTTAGTAGTTTGTTTGAATGTGAGAATATTTTTTTGCATGCATGGCATTTGTATTTTTGTACTTTCTCGTCTTTTACGATGTTGAATCCGTGTTTTACTATGTCTAAGCTATCGCATACTGAGCAGTTCATCATATTAGTCCAGCCTCTTGTATGTGTTTGTAGAGTTGCCATGTTATTTTTACGTCTCTTAGGAGATATTCTCGTAGGTTTTTGAGGTGTTTGGCTTCCCATAGGAGTGACATGTGCATTTTATGGTAACCGTTTTCTTCGAATGTCATGCCGATGAAGCTTGCGAGTTCTTGGAGTGTTCCGTCTTTTTTTCCAGTTTTAATGGTGAGGATTTTTCTTAAGTCGATGCTGTTGAGTGGGTGCATTGGTATTCGATGTTTCATGCTTCTTAAGATGAGGAAGGGGATGTCGAATTGTTGGGAGTTGAATCCGATGATTTTTTTGAAGTTGTTTGCTTTTAGGTAGTTCCAGAATTCTTGTAAGATTTTAGATTCTTCTCTATCGGTGAATATTTCTTCTTCTACTTGCGTTTTTGTTGTTATGCCTATGATTCTGTGTTTTAAAGGATCTAATCCTTCTGTAGATAGGTCGAAGACGATTGTTTCATTCATTTTTTGTACCTGCAATATGGACAGTTGGAGTTGGGTTGTGGTTCAGAACCTCTTAGAAGGCTCAGGGCTTCTTTGAAGGTTTGTTCTGCTTTGGTGAGGTCTACGTCCACTTTTACTAAGGTTGTCTCAAAAGTAACTAGGCCGTTAGGGCCTGCTTGGTGGGGGTGGTAAAAGAGCAAGAACCCTACTGGACTGGTAGGGTGTCCTATCTTCTGTAGAAGGAGCGTGTAGACACTAATTTGAAGTTTGTAGTAATTGATGGTTTCTGGTCTGGGCGGTCCAGATCTCGTCTTGAAGTCCAAAGGACTTAGAAGGCCATTGATTTCTAAGACTTCGTCTACTGCTCCTTGTAAGACTCCTTCTGAGGTGTGCCATTTGAGTCCCTGCCAAGGATTGCGCCATTGATCGATCTTGGCTTGATCGGGGTAGAGTTTGGCGTTTCCTAGACTGCTTATTTCTGGTGGTAAGGTTTCTAGACGTCTGTTCTCATCATACAGGGCTTTGAAGCAACGATCCATTCCTCTAGGCAAGCTTGGAAAAATGGAGGCCGGACGCCTCCGGCCATGGATGTGCTCGTAAAAGCACGTTTTGCATTCATTGTAAATTGCTAGGGTGCTTGGCGATACACGGTACGTTTTGTTAGTTTTCATGTTTTGTTCCTCCGACGAGTAATAGTTAATAACTATTCGTCCTACTTGTAGTGAAAGTTAAGGCGTTTATAAAGTTAATCCTTTATCGGCCGATTAATTGTTAAAAAAGAGTAATTTTATATAGTAGTTCGTCCTACTTCTTTTAGGTGAGATTATGAGAAAGGGTACGAAGTCAAGGGAAGAGGTGGATGAAGTTTTTAAAGCTCTTCGAATTCAACGAACAGCCGAAGATGAGAAAGAAGTCCCAATCATTGATGACGGCCGTCAAGTGTCGATTCGGATTCCAGCTATATTTTTAGATTCATTAGATATCGATAATAAGAAAGATAAATTTGTGTTCAAGCTCACAACTACTTGGTCAGAGAATGGTAGAGTAGAAAAGCAATTGGAAGGATATCTTCGCAGAGGGTAATAATGCCTAAGAAACCATTTTATAATCGTGTGGAAATAGAACTTTTGAGGACGATGTATTATAATCCTCGTTGGATGACTGTTCGTGAGATAGGTCTTGTAGGCAATGTTTCTTGGGTTACGGTGAGAAAATATTTAAGAAAGCTAGAACCTTTAGAATGGATAATGACAAGAAAGAAGCGTAAGAAGGGTCAGGATGAGTGGATGTTTAATTTTCCTCGAATGATAGTAGCATTAGAGCTCAAAAGAGGTTTTGATGGTCTAGCGAGTCATTTCGATAAAAAGAAAGGAAAAAAGAAGAAAAAGAATAGGATTATAGATGGCACGTTAAAAGGACATTAATTTTCTAATATTAAAATCTTAATGTTGCAGTAATGATAGTTTTTGTTTGATTTAATTCGATTTCGATTGTTATCGACTTATCGTCTTTGTATTCTTCTAATATTTGTAGAGCTGTATTAACATTTTCTTTTCCAAGTCCATGAAGGAGTAATGTACCTGTTCCATATTTCTTTAGTTTTTCTAGTTTAAATTTTACTTCTCCACTAAGTTGGTCATAGGATTTAAAGCGAGTTATAAAAACTGTGTATGGGAGTGATATAACTATTTTTTCTACTTTCTTTTGATAAATATTTATATCGAAATCATCATCTAAAAGCATACTTTCATATAATTTTCTAAAATGATCATGAAAATAATCACTAGAGGTTAGATTACAAAGATTATTCCCGAAATTTGGAAATTTGTAGGATATGTCTCGTTTAAGCTCTTTTATGTCTTCTCCATTTTTGAAAGCTTTACGAATTATCAAAGAGACTTCTAGAGCTTTATTCATAGAGGGTTTAAGTTTATCCTTGTAGAATTTTAGCAATTCTTCATCTTCTTTATTAGGGAGGTTGCTTTTTATTTGCTTTGTTTTTTCAAGCGATTTTGATCCTAAAAAAACTTCATTTTTTCCTTGCACAATTACATCTATAACATTTTTTTTGATAGATTTTTTTTCTTCATCAGTTGCTTTACTTAAGTCTATGCTTAATCGATTGTCTTCTTTAAGTTCTAAAACATTTTTCGGGTTCTTTGAGAAATCAAAGATCACTATTTTGTCAATTTTGTTGTTAGAAAATAAGTCTCTAAATTTTGTTTCAAATATTTTTTTTAGATTATCTAATATATTCACTCTAATCGTTTTGCAAGTTCGATCAATGAGAAAGCATCAGATTTGATAAAGGCTTCAGATCCCTTAAGTACGCCACCCCATTCTTCAATCCTAATCTCTTCTCCTTTAGGGGTCAAAACTTTTTGGGAAGGGTCTTCTTTTTCCACAATAAATCCTTCATCATCTACAGTCTTTCCAAATAAGGTCAGAATCTCTTTTTTTACATTTTCATTAAAAGTTAAATTACTTAGTTTCATTCTGAACCTGCACCCTCCTATGAAAGGGTTTACGCACTCTTTATTAAGCTTTTCTATACCTTAGCTAGGTTCTGCTTTTACTATATTTAAAACTTTCTATCTCCGTCGATAAGATTCTTCTTTTTTAATTTTATGCATATGTTGTATATACCCCTCATGTCATCAAAGGGTTTTTACCTCGGTGAGTACATCTTCAATATCGCCTGAAGAAATTAAATTGCTCCTGCTTCTTGGAAGAGGTGGGTGGTGTCTTGTCCGACGATTTGGTTGATGATTTGGATGAATTCTTGTGTTGTAGCTTCTCGTCCTAGACTATCGAGTTTTTCGAATAGTGTGGGTAGGTCGTTGTAGTCGAAGCCGTGTTGGTCGCATAGGTTGAAGAATAGGTCTCGTCCTGTGTCATGGGGGTCGTGTGGGTTTATTCCTTGTTCTGTGAGCCACCATTTATTGTGTTGATCGCAGAAGCTGGTTTTTGCTCCTTGTAGGAAGAAGCTTTCTAGGACTTCTGAGAGTCCTTCTAGGATTGCACTATTTTCTTCTATTTTTCCGAATTCGAATAGGTGCATTACTTCGTGTACGCTTGTGCTGTAGGGGAATCTAGTCCTGTCGTATTCTCGTTGATCGAAGAAGAAACATAGAAGTCCTCTTACTCGTCCATCTGAATCTCTATAGGAAGTTGCGTAGGCCAGTGCTCCTTGCTTCATCGCGCATATTTCATCTGCTGAAGCGTGCACTTCGAATGGTAGGAGGAAGGAGTTTATGTCGCTTTTTGTCAGTCCTCTTACAGTCGATACTGCATAGGCTATAGCTGCGAATTCTTGGTCTAATGTTTCTTTAGGAACTGGACACGGGGTTGTACATACGAGTCTGAAGTCTTTGGTTCTCTCGTCATATTCGTAGTTGATGTTATCGAAGGATTTTTCTAAAAGGGCGTAGTCATCTATTTTTGTTTCTGGTTCATTTTTTTCTTCTTGAGAAGGTCTGATACTTATTAGTTCATCTTTGGAGATGGTTGGCGTGGTTTCTATTGGTACGGGATCTTGTTGTGTCATTTTGATTTTTATAGTTATTATAGTGGCTAGGATGATTAGAAAAATCAGGATGAGGTGTGTTGGTTTCATCAGGATAGTCCGTGGTATTTGATGATGGCGTCGAAGTTGAATAGCCAGTTAACTTCTTTCTTCCTAGTTTCCATGCGTTTCTTTGGAATTTCTCGCTGACGTGTTTCTATGCGTGTTTTGGTGACTTTGCGGTATCTTGTTTCGTCTCGATATTTTGTGACAGGTTTTGTTTTGACGACGTCTTTGTATTTAGTGACAGTGCTCGTTTTCGCTACGGGTACGTCCTCAGATACATCTTTTGTCTTGGTAGTCGGGCAAGTTTTTTGTACGTTGCGTGTTTTTGTTACTTTTTTGTATTGGGTTGTGCAGTATAGTCCTAGGAAGGCGCAGTCTTCGTAGGGCTCTAGTTCTGAGTATTTTTCTTCCACAGTACACGGTTCCTCCTCAACGTAGGTCAATTGCTTTGTACGACTTTCGAGCTCTACATGTGTTTGCTCTTCCTTGTAGGGAACAGTTTCGGTATATTCTTCAGTGGTTTGGTAAGGTACTCGTTCATTGTATTCTTCTAGATCTTCGTAGGGTACTTGGATATTGTAAGTTTCTATGTCGGTGTATGGTACTTCTACTTGGTAGCTTATCACTTTGGTTGGGAACAGTATTGCGAGAGCGGTTAATAAGAGGGTGATTGGCAGAGTCCATTCAGAGCTTTTCGTTTTTTTGTGTTCTTCATTACGAGTCATTTTCTTGTTTTGCTCGTGTTCTGCCAATATGTTCGTTTCTTGGAGAACGTGACCGCATTCATGACAGAATTTTGCTTTCTTGGCTAATTTGGCGTTGCAGTCTGGACAGTTTTTTAAGAGTTGAGATTTTTCTTTATTATCAGTTTGTAGGGTTTGTTTTGTTTTTAGTTCGTGACCGCAAGAGCGACAATATTTTTTTCCTTCTTGATTTTCTTCGCCGCATTTTGTGCAGAATCCCATTTTACGTGTTCACGACAATGGTTTTAGCGATTTTGTCGTGCCATCCTTGTTTTTTCTTATCGAAAGCGATCCAGATGTATCCTAGACCAAAAATTAGCAGGGCCGGTATTCTTCCAAAGTATCGAATGATTGCTGTAACATATGTGATGGGCTCTTTATTTTCTTTCAGGATCTTCAACCCTAAGAACATTTTGCCTGGAGTGGCGCCAGTTGCTCCTTCGAATGGAACAAAATAGAGGAGCCCAACTATACCTCCTGCGATTGATCTCTGGATTGAGGTTGTGGGATCTGGATACAAAGTAAATTGTAGGAGAGTGGTTTGTAATGCAACTCCTAAGATATGCAATCCTACCATTAAAATTATACCATCAATTATGTACGCTATAAATCTAGTCCAGAATCCAGCGTATTCACCTTTGTAAGCAGAATGGTGGGTTTCAAGGCCAGAAGACGAGGCGCTATGACCTCCTACTTTTCTTCCACAATCTGGGCAATAATTGTCATCTTCACTATAACTTGCCCCACAATGTCTACACTGCATCAAACCACCCTCACTTTTTAAGCTTAAAAATGGGAGTTTGTTTAAAAATTTTGGCATGATTTCATCCCTATTTAGGCCATATGCCATTATAAGGATGATTTCCGTCGAAGGAATCAATGGTGAATGTGGACTATTTGTTAGGTTTCATCTTAAGAGGGCGTACACGAAAAAAAGTTTTTCTAGAAATAAGCCAACATGTCAGGGTCACGCCCGCTGTGTTGTACATCAAGACGAATATTGATCGCTCTCATATCAGACGAAGCTTATTGGAACTGTTAAAGACGGATTTGGTTCGTTGTACGACACCGAAGGCTCAGACTGGGAAAGTCTATGTGCTCACCGACAATGGAAGAAAAGTGAAGAAACTTTTAGAGCAAATGTAACTTAGAAACGTCATTATGTTTTCACTCAACGATTATTCTTTATTGATAGCTTATTTCTTTCTTGTCGGACCGACGAGCTAAAAAAAGGTTATAGGCAATTCAATGGTTTCAGCCCTTCAAACCAATTTATAGCCATACCCCCTATTTATAGCCAAAGCCGAGAAATAGTGAAAAAACTCCTCGACGAAGAACACTCTTAATCTTCATACAAACCATCAACTTGAAAACAACTATAAGTTAACAGATATGCTTCACCATAGCAATCTATTTAAACTCGTCCTAACTGCCAGTTCTCGGGGTGTATGTATTGTTACAGATTCCGTTACCGCAGATCAAGGAAAAGATTCTCGCATCAGGTTTAATCTCTCAAGCAGATTTGGACAAGAAGATCCAGGCAAAGCTTGATTCCCTTTCTGGTCTTGTTTCTGAAGAAGGCGCAGCGCACATCGTTGCAAATGAGTTAGGTATTAAACTCTGGGATGCTTCAGCCAAGTTGCAAGTCAAGAACATTCTAGCAGGTATGCGTAACGTGGAAGTCATCGGTAAGATCACCGCCAAGTACGAAGCAAGAGAATTCAAAACAGATAAGCGAGAGGGGCAAGTAGCTAGTTTCATGCTTAGCGATGAAACAGGTGCCATTCGTACGGTGTTGTGGAATAATATGGTTTCTGAGTATCATTCAAAGATGAATCAAGGGGACGTGGTGAGGTTGCTCGGTGCTTATGTAAAAGACAATCAGGGGCGTTTAGAGCTGCACATGAATGATCGCTCTAAGGTACAGCTCAATCCAGAAGGGGTTCAAGTCTCTGTTGTGGCTTCGTATGCACAAAAATCTGCGGTGAGGAAGGCATTAAAGGAGCTTTCAGCAGAGGATCAGAATGTGGAAATCTTAGCGACCATCGTTCAGGTCTTTGAGCCGCGTTTCTTCGAAGTCTGTCCGGTGTGCAATAAGCGCATGAAGTTGGAAGGAGATAAATTCACGTGTGCAACGCACACAACTTCAGTGCCCGATTATGCTTACGTAATGAACCTATTCTTAGATGATGGTTCAGATAACATGCGCTGTGTCTTATGGAGAGATCAAGTAAAAGAACTCCTGGCCATTCCAGAAGAAGAGATCCAGGCCTTCAGGCAGGACCCGGCCAAGTTCGAGCCGTGGAAGAATGAGCTTTTAGGGAATATGGTCAAAATCATAGGTCGTGTCAATAAAAATCAGGCCTTTGATCGCATGGAGTTCGTCGCAAGCAAAATCACCAAGAATCCGAATCCAGATGAGGAAATGACACGTTTAAAAGAGGTTTCTGCGAAGGCCACACAGCCCGTAGATGACATGGACATTCCATTGAAAGTAGAAGATGTGTAAGGCCTATAACATAGAGATAGTTATTTGAAACGAGAGGATAACGTGGATGGTTTATTTTTTTAATATGTATATTGTCCAGAGAGGGTGTTTGGTTTCTGAGTGCCAAGTGTAGGGCTCTTTTCCGGTTGGCATGGGCTGATGTGTTTTAATAAGTCGAAGGCCTGCGTTGGAAATAGCTTGCTTGTAGTCTTCATCTGTCCAGAGATAATCATATAAGGTGATATTCGTTCCTCGAATGACAACTTTGGCTTGGTCTCCACTGTTGAGTCCTCGGTTTTCTGGGAAGTTACAGATAAAAGAGGCCCAATTTCGAGTGTAGATGTCTGCTGTTCCTGTAATGATTATGGCTGTACCTTCTTTGCGCAGAACTCGCTTCATTTCACTCAAAATGCGTGCCATCTCCTCTAGGGAAGGAATAGCTATGAAAACAGCTACAGAAAGGATCAAGTCAAAGGTTTGATGGCCTAACTTGGTTAGATCTCCACTTGTGATTAAGTAGTATTTTCCTTGGGGATCTCGTGATCTTGCTTCTTGGATCATAGAGGGGAGGGTATCCACACCTACAACGTTTAAACCTAATTTTTTTAGGAATCTTGTCGATCGGCCACCTCCGCAACCATAGTCTAACGCTTCTTTACCTTTAACGTATTTTTCAACTAAATGGGGGAGATCTCTATAAGCTAGGTAAAAAGAGTCTGTAATTCCTAACTTAGCATATTCTTTAGCATAATCGGTAGTATCCATTTCTTTCCTAATTAAATTTTGTTTATCTAAGGGTCTAGGGCTTTAAATAGGTTTATGAGCGTAAATTATTTAAGGCAAGTAAGTGATTAGAGTCTAATGAAAGAGCAGTGGCTTTTGGTTTCTCTCGTGGCTTTAGTCGCTGCCTTGGGTTTGTTTTATTCTTTCATGGGGATAGGAATGTATAATGTTGCAGGTCAGGCAGCCACGCAACCCGTACACATCCAAGCATTCCCAGCATGCATCGATACAGATCTAGGTTTCTATCCAGCTCAGCAAGGCTCAACCTATGATAAGTATGCCCCATACGACAACAAGCGAGATGATTACTGTAAAGATCCAAGTACGTTAATTGAATATTACTGTGATGAGTATGGAGTTAATTCAGATGAGATTTCTTGTCCCTGTCAGGATGGGGTCTGTATAGCCTCTTAAGGGTTGTTGGGCTGTAGGGATTGCAAACTAGAATGTTTGAACGTCTATTTTATCGAGTGCCTGTAATAAGGCTGGCTTGCTGGGTTGCGGAAGAGGGGTGGTAATGAGCTAATCCATCAAGAAATGTGGGGTACGGAACAGGTCGGGTTCTGCCGTTAGGGTCAGTCATTTTAGCTTCTGAGTGAACCGTTCCATTCCCAATATACTTGACCCAGGTTCGACCACTTTTTCCAGATTCAGCAATTTCTTTGCCGGTAGTGAGTGTGTCGCCTTCTTTAACAAGAACCTTCCCAAGATGGCATAGAGTCAGTGTGAAAGGTCCATAGGTGGCGCGGACATAGTGTCCATTCATAGAGTCGTTGCTTACTTGGCTAACAGTGAATGCACCTTCCAGAGCGGGGTTTGGAGTTTGCCAATAGAGAGTTCTATCCAATGGCACAGAGTGATCATAAGCAGGGTGCCATTGGGGTTTCTTGGTAATCGGGTTGATTCGGTTGCCGTAGCGACCGGTTTGTCGAAGTTTGGCATGGGTGCCGTCATCTTCAGTGATGTAGAAAGGCAGAGTTGGTTTAGGCTTAGATGTTCCTTTAGCGAGAGTAGTTTGATGTTTCTGATATTTCTCAGCTGGCTTTGGCTGAGGGGGAGTAGTGGGGGATGGTTCGTCGTAGATAAAGTTAGCGGGGTCAATATCAGGGATGTAGCTGAGGCGGGCAAGGTCAGCAAGGTCGGATATAGGGTGAGCAATTTCTCGCAGGGCAATCTCTTCAAGTCCAAGTGGATCTTTGGCTGAACACTCATTTCGGGTGTTAGTGAATAAAGTTTGAGCGCTAGTAGGGGGTGAGGAATAGGCTTGAACAGGGGGTGGTAAGCGCGGGGAGAGAAGTGCTCCGGTAAGGAAGGCAACGCCAGTAAGTGCGGCAGCTGCAGATGCGCCCCTTTTCATCCATCGATAAATATGCCCCGGTCTATTCGCTTGGGGTCGGAAAGGAAGTGGGGCTGGAGGAATGTAAGTGGAGGTGGGTTCGGGGGTTATTGCAGCAGGAATAGGTTCAGGTGCGAGTCTTCCATAAGCAGCATCCATCTTTCCACTTTGCGCCTCCAGAACGTCTTCAAGGGTGAGGTCGAATTCAGCTCGCTCACGGATTTCGTCTGTTTCTAGGAATTTGAACTCATTCTGTAGTTTGGCGACTCTTTGTTGAATGTCTTCTAGCAAGGTTAGATCGTTGTGCATTCCTTCTTCAAGTCGCTTGAGTGTATTTTGAACTGCAATGTCAGAAAAACAGTAAGAGAGTGTTGGAGCACTGCTTTTTTGTTCAAATCCAGTAAGATCTTCAGCAGTGAGTTCCAGATCCAAGCTAGGTATTCCTGGGGTAGAAAGTAGTTCTTCAGAAAGTGCAGTGTTTGTGCTCATTGGTGTGCTTGCATCCCCACACCTGTTCTTAGGAAGGCAATCTCCTTTTTAAATATTGTGTATTTTCCCCATTTAAAAGTGGTGATTCAACAGGACAAGCTTTATATGGGTTAGGTTCAGTACCAGGGTATGCGCTTTGAAGAAGAATGGGTACGTGATTTAGGTCAAAAGAAGGGCCTTGTCAGCTTAAGCGCTCCCTTTATCGCTCGATTATTAGCAGAGGCATTGAAGGATCACTCTCAAGCACAGGAAAAGCTCGTAAAGACTAAGTCTTGGAGTGAGTTTGCTCGCAGCAAGGAATGTGAAGCGGTTTCCAAAGAGGTTCGCAGTAGATTAAGGGAAGTGTATGGAGTGTTTTGGTCCAATCAAAAACGCGAGGCATTATTAAAATCATTAATTCAAAATCCTTTCGAGGAAGCGCACGATAAAATATTAGCGTTGCACACTTCAACCAAAGAGCGCCTGCCCTATTATGAAGAGGTATATGAAAAAATATTTGCGATCACGGGAAAGCCAAAAAAAATCCTGGACTTAGCCTGTGGGTTGAATCCAATCGCCTATCCCTATCTAGATTGCAAGCCAGAATACTTGGCAAACGAACTGTGTGAGTCAGATGCCTTTTTCATTCAGTCCTTTTTTGATGGCTTGAAAATCCAGGGGCAGGCCTTTGCATTTAACGTATTGCAGTTCAGCAAAACACCCTTCGCTGATTTTTTGAGGTGCGATGTGTGCTTCTTGTTCAAGGCCTTGGATTCATTGGAAGCCATCGATTGGGGTTTTTCAGAAAAGCTGTTGTCAAATATCCCAACAACATGGCTGGTGGTGTCTTTCCCGACGAGAAGTCTGGGGGGAAAGAAAGAGATCAAGCAATCCAAGCGATCTTGGTTTGAGCATGTATTAGGAAAAAACCATTGGGCATACCAGACATTCGAATTGCCCAATGAATTTTTTTATGTGGTCAAAAAGACTTGAAATCTGTAGTTATTGACTGATTGTGAAAAAGAGTAACATATTTATAGTAGTTATACGCTTTCTGTATTAAAAAGGGGTGAATTTGTTTGTTCGCGGTATCATCGTGAACACCAAAAACCAAGCTGCTTGCAGCAACGGTTTTTGATTTCCCCGTTCCTAGGGGGTGTAGGGTATGATTGTAAAAGATGAATTTTTGAGTAAGTTGCGTCGTTATTTTAATTTAAACTTGTATGAAGTAAAGATCTGGACGGCATTATTGTCTAGAGGAGTAAGTACAGCAGGAGAACTCTCAGACATTGCAAATGTGCCTCGTTCTAGAAGCTACGATATTTTAGAGTCGTTAGAAAAAAAAGGCTTTGTCATCATGAAGATTGGTAAGCCCATCAAGTACATCGCTGTTCCTCCTAAAGAAGTGGTTGAGCGCGTAAAAAAGAACGTGAAAGAAGAAGCAGATGAGTCTGTAAAGCGCTTAGAGAACCTAAAGAGTACGGATGTCTTAAATGAATTGAGTAACTTGCATACGCAAGGAGTTGAGCTCGTCGATCCAACCGATCTTACCGGTTCATTAAAGGGTCGCCACAACTTATACAATCATCTTGAGCTCACCATCTCAGGTGCAGAAAAGTCCGTGACCATCATGACGACTTCGCAGGGCTTCCTAAGGAAAGTGGAAGGCCTTATGCCGGTCTTTGAGAAGATTGCTAAGCGCGGCGTTAAGATCCGTTTAGCAGCGCCCTTGAACAAGGAAACGCAGGCGGCAGCAAAGATCGCAGGTAAAGTAGCTGAAGTGCGTCACACCGATTCAAAAGCACGGTTCTGTGTCGTGGATGGCAAGGAATTGATCTTCATGTTGATGGATGATAAGGAAGTCCATCCTACCTATGACATTGGGATCTGGATCAACACGCCTTTCTTCGCGAGTGCCTTAGAAGAACTCTTCGAATTGGCCTGGAAGGAAATGAAGAAAGTTAAGGTGTAATTTTTCTTTTTATTTTTCTTTTTTTAGAAATGTTCGTATTCTGTGGTATTTATCCGCAATAAGTTTGGATGGGGGAGAAAGCCGTCATGGTTGGTTCATCCAGTCAATCAACAATCCAGTTAGTTCAGGCTGTGCTGTAAACATGCTGTTTCCGTGGCCGGCAGCTTCATAGATTTTAAGCTTGACTTCTCCCGGACTTTTCCGATTAAGTATCGAGCTGCTCTCAGCACTATACGCATCGTCCTTACTAGTCACAATGAGCATCTTCCCAGTATACTTCATATTGTCTTGTTCTACATTCACACCATGATACCCAAGGCCTGGGCTAAGTAAAATGATCTTTTGGATGGAGGGGTCTTGAGCAGCGTACTTGAGGGCTAAGTTCGCGCCAATGCTGGCGCCTGCAATATACACCACTTTGTTCTTGAAATAATGCACGGCAGCAGCCACATCATAAGTCATATCCATATAGTCTTGATTGCTAAAGGCAGAGAATTGGATGCGTCCATTATTTTTAAGGATGCTTTCTCCATGGCCGCGTAGGTCAATGGCAAGTACATTGTATCCAAGTTGGTGTAGGGCGTTTGCAAAGCCTTCCCAGCTTTGTCTATTCTTTCCAAGCATGTGTAGTAAGATCACGGCTTTATTTCCGGAAGTGGAATACAAGGTTCCGGTAAGGATGACATGATCGGTTGTTTCTAGGATGAGATTTTGGGTAGAGTAAGCAGAAGTCATTTCATCAGGGCAAGGTGTAAATTCGCAGTTTGATCCAGTGCGTCCAACGCTTGTTCCATCCGCACAGATCTTGGCTTCTTGCGTGCAGACTTGTCCTGTGCCCGGTTCTCCATTGATGCCTGGAGGTTGGATGAATCCACTTTTTTTCTTCTCTTGGCTTTCACAGCTAGCGATAAGAAGTAAGGTTAAGGTTAGTAAGGTAAAAAACAAGACCTTTCGTCGCATAATTCCCAATGGGGTTGAGGCAATATAAATGAGTTGCGGTTCGGAAGTTTAAATTTAGATAACCGCTTTAATAATCGGGGTTGCAATGAGAATGAGGAGTAGGGTTACAAGAACGAGGCTGGTTTTGGCCCAGAAGCGGTTTCCTTTTTCAGTTCCAAAGCACTTGTGTAAGAGGAGTTGGAACATTCTTCCGCCATCAATCGGTCCAATAGGAAGGAGGTTTGCAAGTCCAAGGCCCAGGCTTAATAGATAGATCCAGTTGAGGAATTCGACGAGCATTCCAAAGAATTTGAATCCAATAGTATCATCTTCAGTATAACGGGTGGCTGCATGAACCCCTAAGTAGCCTTTGTCTGATTTTTCTTTGGAAGCTGCAACAAGTGTGTAGCTAGTTTGGCTATTGGAGATGGTAACCGCATCTCCCGGTTTGATGGGATCTAGAACCTTGATGAAGTCGCTAATGTCTTTAACAGCTTGGTTGTTCACCATGTTATAGACTTCGTTGATATGAACACCTGCTTTTTGGGCAGGAAGGCCTTCATCAAGTTCAGTAAAGGAAACTCCCAAGGGAGTGTAGAGTTTGCTGAAAGCAGGGCCAATCACCAGGAGGAAGAGGAGCATAATAAAAATCGCAGTGAGGACATTGCTAAAAGGTCCAGCTGCAAAGAGGCTATTTTGTACCTTATTGCTTTGGCGTCTAAGTTTTTTTTCATCCGGTTCGACAAAGGCACCGGGTAAGGGTCCAAAGAGTACAAATCCGCTGCTTTTGACGGGGATATTATACGCTCGTGCAACAACTCCGTGGCTGAATTCATGGATTACAACGACAATGAACAGGCTAAGGATACCGTACCAGAAGGGTACAAAGATGGGGCTTCCAGGGATGGGAATGCCAGGGATGACTGGAGCAAAGGTGGCGGGTGCTGAAGGCACAAAGATCAGGAGGTAAATGCCGTGGATGATAAAGAAGAGGATGACCAGCATGCCTAAGTATCCGACGTAAATGCCGATTGTGGCAAGGCTTCGAACAAGTCTAGGATACCTTTTTGCAATCTTGTCCATGAGTGCAATGCCTAGTTTTGTGCGGTACAAGGCAATGATCTTGGCTTGAAACTGGAACTTTTTGCGGTTATAATAGATAATGGCAACAAGAATGAGGTAGAATAAAAGGATGTATTTGTATTGGCCTAGGAACGTCATTCTATTCAAATAGTCGAAGGGTTTTTATGTCTTGTGGCTTTTTTGAGCCACAAGTTCAAAAATAGCAGGTTTTTGTATCTTGTGGCTTTTTTGAGCTGTAAGTTCAAAAATAGAATGTTTTTTGTAAGTTGCAGATATTTTCCAGATTTGCCGAAGATTATTCAGATTCACCGAAAATCTTTCGGTTTTTTCTCGAGAAGCTTTTTGAAGGATTTACCAGCCACGTTTGAAATGGTCGATAATCATAGGATAGAACAGGTTGTAAGGGTGGATGATTTTTTGAAGCTTATAGAACCTATAAAAGAAGAGCAGATTATAACGACCGACCACACGTTTTTACTTTTGCAAGAAGGGGAGAGAAATGTATTTAAAGAAAGAGTGATTAAAGGGTTTATCCTGACAAAGGTGCCTGTATTCGTGGGCATGCAGCGAAATGGGCTTTATGCTGTGTTTTATAAGAATGAAAAAGAACTACTTAAACTAATCATGGAAATCCAGTTGGATAAGATAGAGATGGTCACGTTTCACACATCAGACCACCTTCCGAGGATTTAAAATGGAAAAACAAATACTTAAGGTGAAAGGAGAAATGGATTATGACGATAAGTATGACATCCTGTTATTTAAGGCTTCAAACCGGTTGTACCGAAAGAGTATAGAGTTAGATGATGTCGTTCTGCATTTCGATCCAGAGAACAGAATTATGGGGGTGCAGATATTTGATGCATCTGAATTCTTGAATCTTCCTAAAGAGGCTTTGTTAAAGATTCCACGCTGGGAACTAAAAGCAATAGTAAATGAAGGAAAAATAGAGATAAGACTCAGGTTAGAAGTAAAGGTAGGCAATGAAACAGTTAAGACAAATCCCATTGTCATTCAGTCCCTCTCCGACCCCCTCCCTGATTCTGAGTTAGTCTGCGAAATGGGTTAAAGTATGGGCAATGGTTATTTCATCATTCTTCGTGGTCCGTTAGGTTGCGGAAAGTCTACAATAGCTAAGAAGCTGGTCGATGTTCTGGATGCGGAATATGTGGACATGGATAAGGTTCTTCAAGAGCAGGGTTTAGATAAAATCGATCCAGAAGTGGGTTGTATTCCTGCGAGTAATTTCATTAAAGCCAACAGGATAATCCTTTCTTCAGTAAAAGATAAGTTGCAAAGTGGAAAAATTGTCGTATTCGATGCATGCTTTTATTATAAAGCAACGATCGATGACTTGGTCCAACAATTGCCTTATAGTCAGTATGGATTTACCTTGAGGGCCCCGTTGAAAGTGTGCATTGAAAGGGACAGTAAGCGAAAGAGATCGTATGGAGAGGGAGCCGCCACAGCGGTTCATAGTTTGGTTTCCAGGTTTGATTACGGCACCGTTATTGATGTGACTAGGCCTTTAAATGAAACAATGAAAGATATTTTGGGTTGTTTGCCGACTAAGAAAGAATAGTTTACTTCTTCCTAATGGTCCTCAAGGCTCGACTTCGGCACTTTCTGCATCGAATTTCGCCTTTGATCACGCGTAGGTTTTGGGCACGCACTTTGCTTTTACAGCCTCGGCAGATGAAGATATTCTTAATGATGCGTGCTTCGGCTTCAGGAAACTTCACCATTTGGCTAACCTCTTATTTGAGAAGTTCAAACGCACAAAACGCATAGCGTTTTGGCGCACCAAAAGCTTCGCTTTTGAGTGAATCGCAGATTTTTGTAATTTGACCATGTTCTAGTTACCTCATTTATTCAGGGACATCCACGGCTCCTTTAATGCCTTTGATGACTTTTTCACCCATCATGTCCCAATACAGGACGATGGTGCCTTCTTGAATATTATCTTTGAATTCGTCGGAAAGAGGCATATCAAATGTTTCGTAATTTTCAGCATCCATGGCATTCACTTTATTGCCGACAATGCTAAGGATTTGGGCGTTTCTCTTTTCAATGACGGGCGTGTCTACTGTGCTACCGGAAGGCATAACGACTTGTCGTTTTCGGCCGTCTTTCATGCCAACGGCTTCAATACGGTACTTGGAGTGGCCGTGTTTTCCGCCTTTGCTGCTTTGGACATCGACAATCGTGCAGATGTCTCCTTCAATGAGTACATAGTGCCCTTTTTGAAGCGTATTCACACTTTTAGGTTTAACTTCGCCCATCTACATACCTCTCGTCTAAGAGAACGCAGAGGGTTTAAATAGGTTTCGGCGAGGGGGAGCCTTGATTTGGGGGGGGTTATTGGATTTGTCCAATCGGTAAAGTTTAAATCTTGAGGGTACTGGAAGAGGGGGATGAGTGCAGAAACCAATCAAAACCTGCTGGACATCTTAGTATTGATTCATGAGAAGCATCAAAAATTAGTTGTGCTCATTCAATTAGTTAGATTAAAAGAAGAAGCTTCAGAGGGTGAGTGGCTCACCCACTTAAAAGAAGTGCAGGCTCTTTGTGAGGAGATTATACAGAAGACCCAGTTGGAGCAGGACCTGACTAAGCAATGGGAGCGTTCTGAAAGTGGGGAATTGGCCGCGTTAAAGAAATTTGATGTACAAGCTTTGAGGATGGTGGAGGTCGTGCGGGGAAAGGCCGTTGGAAATGAGCGTTTTGCACAGCTACCCAATCTCCTTCAAAATCTAGGGCAACTAGAGAAAGAAGAGGAGCGAATAGTAAAAGAAGTGTTGTCTGTTTTTTGGTTGTTAGCAAAATTAAGAAGTGTGAATGTCGCACAGAAAAAAATATTCGAAACAAAAACATACGCGGATTTCTTGGAGAAGGGTCATGGAGCATTAGCCAAAAGTGTGATGGAAGAGATCGAGATCGTTTCAAGCACCCTTGTTTTATTCAAATCATTATTGGAAGGAACTAGTTTAGAGACCAAGACTAAACTTGCTATTTATGAAAAGGTGAAGACAGGAGCCTTTGATGATGTGAACCAATTGGCAGAATCTCATTTCGTGCAGGCCATTCAAGCAAGGGACTCGATAACCATGCAGCACAACGAAGCAGAAGCAGCTCTATTAGCGCAGGCAGAACAGCGGGGAGTTAAAATGTTTGATGAGAAAGAGGATTTGGGAAGAACATTATTAGAAGGATTAGGGAGAGAATATGCTTTAGTCTCAAGTGGGGATACGCACAATGTTTCGTGGGATACCATTCCGATTGTAAGAAAAACATTGGCACAGTTAATTCATTTTATAGGGGTCCAATGGAAATCGCAGTTTTCAAATGTTTTTTCAGGGCAGGCTGCTAAGTTGATCATTGCTAGTTTGAGTCGTACAAGGCAGGATCAGGAGAGTTTATTTCAGGTGAACCCGTATGCAACAACACCGGAAAAGTCAGCGCACGTGCGTGGATTAGCAGTGGATTTTGCGACAGGAGAGCTTTCAAAGTTGATTTTAAAGCAAATGGGGATTACAGATCCAGGTGAAATTCAAAAGAGAATGAGCGCAATCCAGGATAAAGTGGTTGAATTATTAAGAGCAATTCTAAAGCCTTTAATGGATAAAGAAGCAAATGGGGCGAGCATCATCAATGCCTTTTTAGAGGGGCATGGTTGTTTTCATGTAAGCATCAATCCCGATCCAGACGCGGTTTTTATTTTGGAGATGGCGCTCGGGTAAGAGTAGTAAAGTTTTTACCTTGGAAGGCATCATACCAGTCTGAGTCTAGATGTTTTTCTCCAATTAAAGAATAATGGACTGTGTTAGAAGCAGAAAGAAGAGGAGGGATCATAACTGCCGATCGTCTTCGGCTTAGATCCATGAATTGAGCAAAAGTATTGTCATAGTTATTGGGTTGGCTAAACAATCGAACGGCATGTTCAGCTAAGAGGTCTTGATAAACAAGTTCTTGTTGACGCAGAAGTTCTAGATCATCATGGCCTTGGATCTGAACACCTCGATCAAGTAAGGTTTCCAAGGCAGAGGGGTTATCGGAAAAGAGTCGCAAAGATTGATTCGGTTCAAGTTTGGTTCGTTTTCCATTTACAATCCCAATACCCTCCGCTTTTCTTTCTACAGTACCATGCAAGCCTTCAAGGTGGATGGCTTCGTCAGGTTGTGCAAGGGCAACAAGGAGGGGGGCAATGGTTCGGCAGATAGAATGTTGAGAGTCAGCAATAAATACATATTGGGGTTGTTCTCCTGAATATCTACCCAAAACAAATCCGTGGGGGTTTGCAAGTTGTTCAATCTCTCGATAGGTGCGCATCCTCTTAGAAAAGAACAAGCTATTTATAAATGTAACCACTAATAAGTAGGTATTATAAGCCAGCTGCTTTCTTCAATTCATTATATAAGTTGTCTTCAATCTCAATCTCTCCAGAGTTGAGCCGTTCTTGAGTCAGTCGGTTGCCTCGTTCGCTGGGAAGGTAAACTTCATTCACGCCAGGCAGTTTCTTGACGCCTTTGACTTTGGTGCATAAGGCAGCTACCTTTTTCTTGAATTCGCCCGTATCCGTTAAGAGTTCAGGGTCGAATGCAAAGACAAGGTTACCCCAGTTACCTTGTCCAATGCCTGCAAATGCGGCTCCAACGAGTGGGCCGGAAAGAATTTCAACCATTAAAGATAAGTGGGCGCTTTTGTAGCTTTTGTCAAAGGTTCGCAAGGCGCCGTCCATGGCTTCGGAAGGATCTGTAGTCAGTTTGCCATTTTTGTCATAGGCAATATCAGCAGGTATTTTTTGGCCATCAGTCTTGGCTTCAATCAATCCATAAAAGGCCATGGCAGCCGTAGCAAGGTCTAATACAAGAGGTTCGTTTTCGCTGGGAACTCCGATGGCTAGGGGGTTCGTTCCAAACAGAGGTTCATAGGATCCATGGGTCGCAACCGTAGGGATACCCGATCCACTAAAGACAAATCCGATGAGTCCTTGCTCGGCAACTTTGCGAGCATAATAACCAATTGCTCCCGTGGAGGTACAGGTGTTGTTCGTACCAGCAATGCCAAAGCCGTGTTCTTTTCCTTTAGCCACAGCGAGTTGTACAGCGTGGTTCAAAACGATCATGCCGTTGGTTTTATTTCCGTCGAGCATAGTAGAGAGTTTAGTTTCTTTGATTGTTTTAATCGATCCGCAAGTGGGGTCTTTTGGAATGCCCTTTCCGATAAGTTTGACAAGGCCTTGGTTGTTGCCGCGTAGTTGTGCATACATTAAAACTTCTAGAATTTGCCCAGCTTCTTCAGAACGGTATCCTTGTTGAGTAAGGGCTTTCTTCCCAATTTCTTCCAGTTCAGATATCTTTACTTTCATGTTTACACAGACAACGCTGTCGTATATATCTCTTTCGTCTTTGACATAGTCAAACAGTCATTTTCAAGTTAATTTTTTAGATTTCTTCTCTTCCAGCTTCTTTTTGTTTTCTTCTAGGCTAAGGAAGTTTTCACCAGTCACAATGGATTTTCCTGTTTTTTGCTCAAGCTCTTTTCTAGTATGATAAGCAATTTCTCCGCCTTCGTGAGCAGAGTCCTTGCACTCCTGAAATCCTTTAGAGTCTTTGGCTTTGGTAATATCGGTCGTAGCTTTCTCGCCGATCATATTTAGAATAAGTTCCCAGTCGCTCATATGGTCTCGCAAATTCTGGTTTTTCTTATCGAGCCCTTTGAATTCCTTGTATTCTTGTACCGTCTTTCCAAAAGTGGCTTTGCTGATCTCATTAGTGAGGATAGCAAATTCTTTTTCTTCAGTAACTTCTCTATTTTTCCATTCATCGGTTAATTCCTGCCTTATTGCGATTCCTCTAAGGCGTTTCTCAATCCAATCTTTAGGATACCCTTTGAGTTCATAGTATTCTTTAACCCGATCTTGGCCTAATTCAGGGTTTTCGATTTCTTGTATGCGCTCATATCCTATTTTTGCAAGCCAGAGTTTAAATGGCTCTGCTCTAGGGGAGGGTACAGATTGGATGAGCCTGAATAGAGTTTCTGTGTTTGCACAGTCTGTTTCGTAGTATTTTCCATCTGCAGCGATCAGTTTCAGTTGGTTACATTTTGTAACCATCTCACTTCCTTCCTGAGTTAGCCTGTGTTTAAGGACTTTCCAGTAATTTCGAGGATCTTTGCTCTCAGTCAGGGCGGATACAACATCTACGACGGAGAAATACCATTCTTCTTTATGCCAGATTCTTCTTATGTCTTTGTCTTGAAATACGACCAGTTTATTATTTTCGGTCATTCCACAGCGGAAGTTTGTTTTAGTTTAAATATCTCCCGTAGGGTTGTCCAGTGGTTAGTGATGGAGGGATTCGAGGTATTTGTCGCTCATATACCTTTCAGAGGAGAGCGATCGTTCCTTGTATAAGTCCAAAATTACTTTACACTTCTAGAGTATATAGGTTGTTTTTAAAG
>JBBSWA010000005.1:0-2998 GCA_038046485.1 Nanobdellota archaeon | reverse complement strand
CTTAAAGTCTTAGAAATCAAAATCTTAAAAAGGAAGTAATTATGCAACACAGCACTTTAGAGAGCAGGGTCCTAAGTTTCAAAGGACCATTGCTGATTCACCTTCTTCATTGAAAGAATTGTTGGAAAAAATGAGGGCGTGGGCAGATCATGTTCTGAGTGTGTTTAATCCTCAGTATGAATTGGCTCGGAATGGATTGAAGCTTTCGGAAAAGGAGTGGCACTTGATTGAGGAGCAAATCGTGGCCGATCAAAAAGGTATCCAAAAGAGGAATGGTTGCTCAGAAGAAGAAGCTCTAAGGTATGCGTTGGCTTGGAATAACCTGCTCTTTAGGGGGGATCGTCCGTATACAGCCGGAGAGATTATGCTCGCTTATGGGCATGGCAAGAAGGACCATGTGGCAGGTACAGTCGTTACCCGGGAGGGTGTTATTTTAACTCCGCATGCTACCCGGTATAGTGCTGAGTTCTCATTGCCCATTGGTTCGAACATGTTCTTCGCTACCGATACAAACGAAGTTTTTAGTATTCAAGGAGACGATGATTATGTAGTGGTGTTGGGAAACATGGAGAAATTGATTCGTAAGGCTGAGCCGAGTCTGGTTCGTGCGGGTTTAATCAACCTGGGTTTAGATCCGAAAAAGGTGAGTCAGCCGCAGTATGTTTGGGAGGGTGGAAACTTGATCAAGTTCTTTGGTAATTGCCAATCTTCGTATCCAAACAAGGCTGTTTATATTGGGATTACAGAGCGTACGGGGTATCTGGCCGCTCAGGCCATTGCTGAAGTGTTGCATGACTTTGCTACTCAAAACAAGATAAAGGTGTTTGTGGTGGATCTTCCGAAAGGAGGTGATACGCATACAGAAGCGCAGGAGAACATGCACTTAGATTTCAAGGCCAATTGGTTTTTGGAGCAGAATGGGAAATATGCAGTGGTGTTGAATGAGAAGGCCTTGAAAAAAGCAGCGGGCAAGGAGCGAAAATTTTACCGAGTTATTCACCTGGTTCATACAGAGGATAAGAACGATCTACAAGGAGGGTATACCTACTTGCCATCAGCAGATTCCGAAGAGATTCTAGCTCATTTTGAACGTCTTAAAAAAGAAGGAGTAGTAAGTGCCATTCATTGCTTGGCTGAATCAGAGTCTGAGTTCGGTGCGAATTTTGTAGATGGGGTGAATGGCCGGGTATTCATCGCGCCATCCAATTACGCCGTATTGAATGAGTTCATCCGGATGCGGGCTCGTGAACCCATTTTGCTCGAGCTCGTAAACAACGCTGCTTTCGGTTCTGTGCGCTGCTCCACTACGACGTTTTATGCAGGGAATACGTTAGACCAACTTCTAAACAGTAAACAAGCCACCAAATACATCATGAAGGCCATGTAAAAGATTCAGCTCTTAACTTTCTTCCCGATTTCCCATAGCAGATTAAAATAAGTTTGATACGCTTTAGAAATATTTTTACTTTGTATAAGAATGGCTTTGGGCTGATTTGTGAGCAAGAAAATAGCTACCTTATCCCCATAAATTGTTGTTTCTGTCGGGGTTTTATACTCTTTTGGTATATATCTTACTTCTGAGAAAGTCAAGTCAAAGGGCTTTTTTGAATCATCAAAATTAAAGATCACTTTCATTCGGATATTTGATTTTTCGATTTTTTTTAGATAATGCTTAAAATAGAATTTAAGTACTTTGGAAAAGTTTCCCTCTGAGCCATATGTTAGAATATCGTTTTTAGAGCGTAAGATATCTTCTAAAATGGTTTTTAACCCTTCTTTTCCTTCATATACCTCAACAACTTCTTCATCTGAAGCAGGTTGGATCTTTTCTAAATCTGGCAAAATAGCGTCTACCAGTTTTTTTTCGTTTTTTATCTTTTCTTCTCTTTCTTCGAGGTATCTAAGGATTCTCTTAGGTTTGGCCGCAAAAAAATATTTTCGGTTGCTCTTAATTACATGAGATACAAGCCCCTTATCAATTAATTTTTTTAGACGGTCGTAAATGTGTGTCCGATTGATTTTGGTCTTATCTACTATTTTACTGACTAGAGAAGGGCCTAACTCTAGAAGAGCTAAATAGATGTCCGCCTCATTCCCTGAAAGGCCGATTTGCTGTAATACCTCTCTCATCCTTAACTTTAAGACTCTCTTGTTTTTATACTTTTCTGTTGTCTTATTATAAGACAACAAATGTTTATATTCTTTCTTATATTCTTTACTCTTAAGTTAAACAGGTGATAAAAATGACAACACAATTTTTTACCAAAAGAACTCGAGATATAGCCGACACACTTTTAGGAACACCCCTAACGGAGGAGAATCTTAAGCCTCTCTTTCAGTATTTAGGTGCTCAAGCGTATTTAATCAGATCCGGACCCCCTCAAAATCCTCCGCATCCGACATCTGGAAACTATTACGCAACCCGCCTATACCAGACTGGCCAGATGACTCTATCCCTTGAGCTAAGCGGGCGATACGATCACCAGAAACCAAGCATAGAATGCGCAAATCTAACTCTAGAGTCAATCGACAAAGATGAAATTGAAACATTCCTCGATAGATTATACTCTACGTTTCGATCAAGAAAAAAAGATGAACGCCAAGCAAGGATGAGAAATTTTGAAAGACAACTGATTAATGCATCTTGCGCATCCTGGTGAAAAATGACAACAATTAAAGATGCCCAAACTTGGACCAAAGAAGCTTGGAAACAATCAGATAAGGCTTTAACAGATAACGATATGTATCTTTTCTTAATGGAAGAGATAGGTGAAATGGCTGAAGCTATTCGGAAAATGAAAGGGAACAAGGCAAATAAACCATTTACACCCGACCTTGAGAAAGAACTGGGAGATATCTTATTGTCTCTACTCACAATCGCTGTGCGCTATGATATTGACCTAGAAAAAGCATTTGAAAAAACAAAAAATCAATTTATGATCGCTATGCAGGGGCCGAGAGTACGTCAGGTCTGAGCGTAGTGAAGACCTGATGATGA
>JBBSWA010000004.1:0-33304 GCA_038046485.1 Nanobdellota archaeon | reverse complement strand
TTTAAAAACAACCTATATACTCTAGAAGTGTAAAGTAATTTTGGACTTATACACTCGATAAGTATAAGGGTAACTTTTATAAAGCACAGAATCTTCCAAAAATCATGTCCAGTTTAACTAGATGGTTCAGGTTGAGTTCTGATCCTGAAGTAGATCCTACTACAAAAGTACTTAGAAACCTACTTCCTTCAGCTGCTCTTGTGTATGTTTCTGCACGCCCAAATGCTGGGTTGACCTTTTTGAATCCCCAATCGACTAAATTTAAGGAAAGAACAAACGGACTCCCTCAACTAGTACAGGAGGCCCTTTCTGATTCTGGAGTTGAAACACCTGCGTTTATCTACACTGCTGCTTCTACTCCTCAAGCTTATGGATCCTTAGTAGCGATCAACGCTTTACCTCTAGAAGATATCCAAAATCCAGGCCAATTTACCCCGCCTATACCCTCTAAAGAAGAAGGGTCTGAACAACCCCTTGCTATTGTTTTATCCACTTATGTATTCCAAAAAGACCATGCGGCCTCTCATCTCATCTCTTCAGATTTCCCTCAGATATTTTCACGAATTGCTTCTTCAAATGGACAAATTTTTGATTACAGCCATAAAAATTCGCCCACTCCATGGTCCCCTCATGTTTTAGCTTGTATTGGTCATGAAGCATTTCAACAAAATGTTCGTCAACTAACCCGGGAAGGTTTATACTCTAAAGATGTTTCTACTCAATTAAAACAGCAGATCATTCGTATGGGCCTAGAACCTCTTCTTCAAGCAGTAGCTGCCTCTACCCCCTCACAATCTCCTTTACACCATCTTAAACCTTATGAAAAAATTGCTGTTGAAGTACGCTAAATCTTTATTTCCTAATAACCTTAGACAATAGGCTGAGACAATTTTGCGAGGACTTCTTCATCTTTCTTCCCCAGCTGGCTAAAAATCTCGGCAAATTCTCTATGATAAGCACCACAAATTCCTAATCGCTCACAAGCTCCTAAAAATAAAGTAGAATAGTCATGAATTAATCTTGTAAGCTCCAATCTTTTCTTCATTTCAGAAGAACCCCTATTTAATGTTTCCTCGACGGAAACTTCTAAACCCTCGTTTCTTAGACGACACATTTTCTTTGCTGCACGGCTTGCTGTATGCAAGAAAAGGGAGGCATCCCAGTCCTCTTCAGATTGTTCATCTAATGCATAATCATGAGGAACACCCTGACTTGTTTTTTTTACAGCCTCATTAAATTCCAACCTTGGACCCTTAAAACCATATCTCTCTGCATTTTTTAATTCCCATAAAGCCCTATACGCTGGATCGGATAAAAGAGACACTGGATCTTTCCCAAGATTCCAATATCTCGTTCTACCAAAATCAATTGGGCGATAGATTTTATCCTGAGCCTTGTGCCAGCCTAAACCTGGCCAGATCGGAGAGGTTTCATACCCAATAAGAATGTTGCCGGGTTCAAGATCCCCATGTGGTAAAACCCGGTGGCGATGGTCTCGTCTTCTGGACGTTTGATTGATAATCCTTTTAACTTTTCGCATGCCCTTCGTATCCATAATGCGATCACTATATAACAAAAGTTCTGTGCACTTACCTTCAGGAATCAAACCATATCTTTTTGCTCGTTCTAACATAATCGGAATATAACCTTGTTCACCATGTTCTGTCGGATCCCCCCACAATAACGTCTTGAGGTGATCTTTTTCTCTTCCAGGATCCAGAAGATCCCCCCTACCATCCACAAGTGGGATTTTATCTTGATGTAACGTCATATGCATAACTAGCTCTGCATCCATCTCGAACGATTTTCTTAACGTATCTATCAAAAAAGCAACTTCATCGTCCACACTCCTTCCTGATACTTGATTGCTTGCGATGGTTTGATTGATCTGCTCAAGAGCTTCTCCTAACGTCTCTCCTTGTATTTTTTCCATAATCTGCCAATCATCCGATCCTAATAGTAGAAAAGGGCTTTTTTGATACGCCTGCTTTTGATTCCCCCCAATAGAATCTTCTTGTAACAACTTCATAACCACCCCTGATGGGCTTAAAGCAGGACATTCGGTTGGACGCAAAGGGGCGTTGATTTGACCTACAGATTTAACTATCACTGGAAAGTTTGCACCGTTTACTTCTCTTTGAACTTCCCCGTTCTTCACGATATGATATGTTATGGGCATTATTGTATCGTATAAGTTACTTCTAGTGTGCGGTCTTTGTTGAGAGGGATCAACCTCTGAAAGAAAAGATAAACTTGCTCTTGTCACAAAAATCCCGTCTCTGCTTTCAGGAGCAACAGTGATAGGAATATTCAAAACTCGAATTCGAACCAATTCCTCTAATGATTGTGCTAAAGCCAAGTCAGGCCCAACCAAACTTCTCTCAGGAGTAAAACTCAATATCTCAACCTCATGATGTTTTGCACATTTCCTACAAATTGTTTGATCTTCTCGCACGCTTTGATTATTGTGCTGTTCTGCTTATTCTGTTCAATTAAAGCATCACAATCGTTTAGAAGGGGGGTGCGGTCTAAGCTTAATTTATAGGCCATCTCGCTATTATTTGTGTAAAATGAATGCATGGTTCCTTCATACATTTTTTCTACTCGCGATAATAATACACTTAACTCGCGAATTGATTCTTTTTTTGGAACCTCTACCAAGAGGCGGGCTATTCTTTTTGCATCATTGCCCAGACGTTCGATGTTATTGAAAAGATACCAATTTTCCAGTAATTGAACTGGCTCTTGTTTGTTCCACGCCTTTTTTTCCGTGAATAAAAAGTGGATGAAGCGATAGCTCAAGAAGACCATCTTGTTTACATCCTTATCTCGAACATCCAATGAATCTCTTATGACCGTTCTCTTTTCTTTGCCGTATTGCTCAAGAGTAATTAAGTCTTGGAGCATGGTACGGATCATGTTATCTGCTCTTCGAAGATTGTGTTCTAAATTGATGTCTTTGATGTTTACAAAACTACGCGCGACAATTCGTCCGGTAGATTCTTCAACAATCTCCATTGCAATGAAATTCTTGGTCAAAATATCTCGAATCTCTTGCGATTTTTTTATGATGCTTTTCCCAGTGAATAGAATGGAGTCATAATTATTGATATACGCCGTAATGGCTCGTCGCTTAACGGTTTCCATTACAGCACCGTCTACTTCAATGGTATATTCGCGTTCTATCTTTACCTCTTCTTTTTCTTTAGGAAATAGAGTTATTGAATCTGGACCCTGCTCAAGATAGATAAAATCCCCTTTCTTTAACTTATGAAGCGTTACCCATTCTTTTGGGATGGTTACAACTAAGGAGGTATTGCCAAAATTGATTAGTTTTCTGTATTCCATTTGTCCTTCTTATTCTTAACCTGATTTTTAATCTGTTTTTAAAGTTGAAGCTTTATTTTTATCCTTCTGAATCATGAAATCTGCCTCTTAATTTTTTTACAAGGGTATTATCTGTGATTTCCTCTTCTAAATCTCTTAATTGTCCATTGGACCAGAATACTCCTTCATGACGCGCTTCATATGGATTTGGAAAAAGAACATCCTCTCCTGAGGCGTAGGTAACCTTCCCTCCAGCCTCTCTCACTAAGCAGACTGCTGCGCAAATGTCATGGGTGTCATACCCATTACACGCTAGCCACCCATCTAAGCCGCCTCGAGCAATTTCAACTCCTTTCCGAACTCCTCCTGGAATGATCAACCGATGTTCATTATCTCTAGAGATCCTAACATTATCATACACGTTTACACAGGTGGGGTCATTTCGCCCACCTTTTGCGACTCTAATATTCTTCATTTCACTTCGATCACTTACTCGAATTCGAGAAGGCTGACCCTGACTGAATTGAACATAAGCTCCCTCATCTTGCTTGGCCCAAAAGAGCTCATACCCCTCCTCTAAAGGAAGATAAATGGCTGCAATAACTGGTATCCCAAATGGATCTACAAGACCTATAGAAATTGCGTACCCTGTTGGGCTTTCTGTAGAACTATTATCCATCGGATCAATATACCAACAGTATTCTTCGTCTACTCCTTCTTTTAGTACCCGACGGCTTTTACCTCTAATTCCCTCTTCACTTACTACATGAGGGATTTTATGACCGTCTAGCTTCTCTGCAAGCGTATGCAAGATACGTAGATTTGCCTTTCGATCTGGACGGATCTGAGGTGGACGATCTTTTCGTATCCGTTTAGGTTTTGGAGGGGAAGGAAAATACCGACATACCTCTCTTCCTCCAACTACAGCTGCGGACTTAGCCGCCTCTAACGCTTGCTCTAAATCTACTTTAGCCATAAAGCTGGGAGCGGATCTATACTTATTAACTTTACCTTTGAACTTGAAATATACTAAACATATATTCTATTTGTTCTATATGACCTAACTATTTATAGCGCTTTACTTTCACGATTCATTAAGGGTGAATGGATCAGGTGATGAGGATGCTAAAAAAAGGGTTAAGCTGGGAAAGAGGAGAAGAGTACTGTAAAGACCCGTATACTGGCATTGAAGATGACCTGGAACGAATCGGTGTGCCGGTGAAAGAAGTCAAATTCATCAGCCGATTTTGTCGATCACTCTAAGGAGGGGGACCATGAAAACAGGAGAAATGGTAACAACCGTACGGGAAGGCTGCTTCGTAGAAATCGAAGACCAAGATGAATAATTAGATTATTCTTCTTTTTTTCTTAGGTTTATTGCTCTTTTAGGCACTCACCTTTAAATAGCGCCTTACTTATCGAAGGCTATGCTTACCACCTCTCAAAAGATTGAAACTGCCCAAGTTTATCTAACCACGGCTCTGCGACAAGCGAATGCTCGCCTTGGACAAATTCATTTTAAAACGCTCCATAAACTTCTAAAATATCGACAACTTGAGAAAACCCGACTCCGACTCGTCAAAGAAAACCTGCCTTTATCACTCATTACCCAGAGCTTCCCCTCTCTAGACAATCTCAATGAATTCTACACCCAACTCTTACGTGCTACGGTGGATGTGGATAAACTCAGAAAAAGCCTTTCTATCCTCCACTGGGCACAAGACAAAATTAAAGACCTTACACGTGAATATTCCTTTAAAATTGATCGAAGTTCAACTTCCCTTGAGATCAAAAAACATACCCAAACTTGCCTGGGGAGAATTTCTTCAATCCTCAAACGTGCACCCTTGCCTTATTTAGAAGAATGCCGCAAGATTCTACGAGAATATCCTACAATAAAAGAAATATATACTGTTGCCATCGCTGGCTTTCCTAATGTTGGAAAAAGTACCCTTCTAAGCAAATTAACAACGGCAAAGCCTGAAATTAAGCCGTATGCATTTACCACTAAAACCCTAAATCTTGGGTATTATAGAAAACACCCCTATACCCTGCAGGTTATCGATACCCCTGGCACTCTTACTCGGTTCAATAAGATGAATGCCATTGAACAACAAGCGTATCTTGCCCTCCAATATGCTGCTCACCTTATCGTTTATGTATATGATTTAACTGAGACCAGCTACCCCCTTGTCGATCAAGAAAAGCTCTACACCCACATGCATGAATTGGATAAGCCCATGATTGTTTACCTTAGTAAGACTGACTTGCTTAGTGAATCCCAAGTGCAGGCTTTCCTAGAAAAGAAACCTGACGCCCTTACTGATCTTAACCAACTTAAAGATAAACTTCTAGAACACGCTAAAAAACATTAATTGATCTTTGCTACTTCAATGGTGCACGTACATGGCAACTTATTCTGACAGCGTTTCAGCGCCTTCTTTGCAAGATCTAGATTTGGTTTATCCACCCACAATTCAAAAATAGCCTGCCCTGCCATTACCTGAGCCGAAAGCCCAATGGGCTTACCAAAGGACTGAGCCATACCCATACTCATACGGTCTGCTCCTGCTCCTGAAGCCATGGGGTTTTCTCTTAATATATGATGAGGATACAAGCGCAATTTAAAGCGGAAATTCTTACCGGCCTCTTTTTCTAACAAACCGTTACTGGACTTTCTTGCCGACTCCAAGGCATTCTGACGAATTTGTAGACTTACCTTAGGTTTTAATACTAGGCAATATTCAAACTTCTTCTTCAAATCGAGGTCTCCCATGTCAAACTTTGAAATTACAAGACTCGGTGTAGCGCGAACGAAATTCTTAATACGATACTTTGACTTTCGAGTGTTTGGGCGTTCCAAGAATCGGTATGAGACTCCCTTTCTTAACTTTGCCATAACCAGGCCGAAAAGAGAGACATTTAAAAACCTTACGTTTCTAACTCGATTCTATAGCCCCGTAGTCTAGCGGCCAAGGATAGCGGACTCTGGCAATTCTATGGAGACATCCGTTGACCACGGTTCGAATCCGTGCGGGGCTATTATCCTTCTTGTCTCCCTTAAGGGGGGGTACTTCTGAAGAGGATGCAGTTCACTAAACGTAAAACTTAAAAGGAAATTGCATTTCTTAGTTATTTATGTTTGATCTATCTAACCCAAAACATAGGATAGAGCTCATTCTATATCCCCGAAAAATTATTGCATAGATGCATTTGTGCATCCCCTTTTTGAGGCAACATGACCCAGACCCCTTCAACCCAAAAAAAAGAAGTAGCCCCTCTTCCATTTGAGGATCCATATGGGGGGGTTGGATTTGATACGGCAAAACTATTCGGTCTACGTGAAACTAAGGCTTTGGTGGATTATCAGCGACATCCGGATGGATCCGGGAAATATGGTGTAGTTGAAGATGATTTTCGATGCGACGCAGATGCTCCAGGTAAACTTAGACAGGTTGTAGAGGCTTATGAACAAAAACAACGATAAGAGAACCTATAAAATTTCGTGCGGGGCTACTCTTTTCATCTGCTTGATTCATCAAACCCGCCAGCTCCGATTGTCTTCAGAACCTTTTTTATCTCAGCAATCACTTCCTGCTGATGCTTTTTATCTGACATCCTTACAAAACGCAGAAGGAGATCAATTAGGTGACCTTTGTCTAGACATTTTAACTTAAACCCGTCTGTGATGAAATAAAAACGAAATCCTTTATATCTTATCTCTTTAATGACCATACCCCCCAAGATTCCAAGTTCTTTTCCTTTATGGGGGGAGGATTCAAGGGATTTTAGATGATGTAATACCTCAACACTTTGTTGCTTGAACTTTTTGTTTATTTGCACAAAGAGAGATTCAACGATTTCTACTTTTGCCATGCCTTCTTAGCCCTCTTTATTGCTTCATCGATTGGCATCGTATTCTCTGAAGAGAGTAAAAATTCGCGCAATTGCTCTTTTATCGCCAAGGCATACATCCGTTTTAAGATGTCTTCATAGGTGTCTTCCTTGGTGCCAAATGTACTAATCAACTGCTTTGTTTCTTGGCTGAGCTGAATGGTGGTTGTCATCTATAGCCGCTATAGTGCCTATAGTTATAAACCTTTTGATTTTTGACCACCCTTAGGATTGCCGCTTTTATGGAGATCTTAAAAAAACAAAGAAAGAAATAAAAAACAAAGAAAAGAAAGAGCTAATGCCTTCCTTTATTGGCTCCTAAGCTGGGACGGATTTTTTCTGCACCGACTCCTTTGTGTCTTAAGCCACGTGACTTTCGACCGGCACTGGTAATGCCTCGATAAACGCGACCCCGGCTTTCCACCAAGTGCATTAATTGCTTATTGGCTAGGACCTGAGGATGAGCTCGATCTACTAAGATGACTTCATGCCAGATGCGCTTGCCATCTTCGCCTACCCAGTAACTGTTTAATACTTCACAGTTCACATATTTATCATTGGCCCGCTGTTCAGCTACCCATTGATAGTTCATCGCTAAGACTTTTAATCGACGCTGTTTCTTAGGCTTGCGGCCACCCATGATCGCCTTTTCACGCATACGACCTCCTCGGTCTAGACGCTGACGAACGATGACAAAACCAGGCTTTGCCCGATATCCTAAAGAACGCGCTCGATCTAAGCGTGTAGGATGCTCTAAACGCACGGTAACTGGCTCTTTACGCCATTCAATAAGACGATTTTTATAGGTTTCTCCTAAACCACTACTTGGTTTTTTCCAAGCATCTCTGATGTATTTGTAGAATCCCATGTTCTATAGCCTCCATTGTTTTCTTGTACTGCAGAACTTCAGGCAAGCTACGCCCACATTGTTCTTGATGCTTAGATTTTGGAAGGGATTTATAAGGTTTATGGCTGGATTTAAGGTCAAGGTTTAAAAGGACTAAAGGAATCGCAGCTGAATGGCTGGAGAAACTGCTCTTTTAGGAATTCACAATGAACCTGCTCTTGCTAGCCTTATTGGAGAGGTATTAGCAATGAATGGTTCTAAACCTGTGATAGTAGATAATCTAGAAGATTTTCTACATCAATGTCGAGGACAAATTTATGGTCGTTATGTCATGGACTTGAATCTGAGTGTTCATGGTGATGATCTTACTTCTACTTTAACTGCATTAGAAACTTTGCAAGAAAATGGTTTAAGCCCTGCAGAAGCTAAACGACGCCTCATTGGCATTTCTGGAATGACCCCTCCATCATCGGGTAAAGACTCTCTTGTTCTTCGAGCAAAGAAAAGGGGTATTCGCGCCCTACAAAAACCGTTTAATGTGTCTAATCTTAGAGAAGATTATGTCCATTTCTGCACCCCCCAAGAAGGAGCTGACTTAATTGTTCATGATCCAGATGGATTCTTTACACAACTCACTCAGATGGATCGGTTTATACGAAGAGTTTCTGATGGAACAATTCTTCAATACCTTGCGAAAGAATCGGTACAAGAATGGACAAAAGAAGAACAAGCTGCTTTGCGACCCAACCTTGAAGCTCGACAGAAATTGTTACGAGAGCGATATCCTAATTTGGATTTTCCAGGCATTGTGTACTTGATTAAGACGAATGGAAAGGATGAAGGAGGATTTGCATATGCCCGAGGTCCTTCTATTATCATTCCAGAGAGTAGGATTCCTGAGTTCAAAGAAGACTGGAAGGATGGACCTTACATGCTCGATCATGAAAATACTCATTTACTGATGAATGCAAACCCTGCTGTTCGATGCAAAATGGCAGAACACTTAGGATTTAGCGGATCTCACGCTGTAGATTTATCTCATCCGAATTTACATTCTAACCTAGTTACTAACCCAGATGTTACTGGACATTATGTGACCGTAGTTACTATTCAAGGAAAACCTGTCTCCGTTTTGCCTGTAGCCTATTATGAAGGAAAATACGGTGGAGAGACCCTTCGAGAAGCCATACGACCTGACGGAAGATTAAAATTGAAATTTTTAGAGATCGACCCCTCTGCAGAAGTTCTTAAACCCGTCTTTGACCAAGAAAGACCTCGACTCTATGATTTAGAACAAGTGACTGGCTTCCGAGAACAACTTGGAGGAATTGTGCCTTACGCAGCTCCACTGGATGAAGCCCTTGCTGATATTCTTCCCGCTTTATTGTCTCAAGAAAGTCCTTCTGGATTCCTTAAGGGGATTGATGATATTCTTCGTAGAGCGTAAAATCATATAAAGAATAGAACTTTTTCTTTTTCTATGGATAACGATTTTGTTTTGAAGCTCCAAACCAAACTTCTTTCCTGGTACCACAAAAATAAACGTGATCTTCCCTGGCGAAGAACAAGCGATCCTTATAAGATATGGATTTCGGAAGCGATTCTGCAACAGACTCGCATTGACCAGGGAACTCCTTACTATGAACGGTTTGTGAAACAATTTCCCACTGTGCAGGATCTGGCCAAGGCTTCTTTGCAAGACGTGCTTAAGATGTGGGAGGGACTTGGGTATTACAGCCGTGCTCGAAACCTACACAAAGCGGCACAGATCATCGTCAATGAACATCAAGGGAAGATCCCCCAAGAGTATGTACAAGCCATTGATCTTCCAGGGTTCGGACCGTACACAACCGCGGCGGTCTTGAGCATTGCCTACAATCAAGATCATGCTGTACTGGATGGGAATGTGATTCGGGTTTTGAGTCGAGTATTTGCGATTCGAGAAAACCCCAATGAGACGGTGACTAAGAAAAAACTCTGGGAAAAAGCTCAAGAGCTGTTACCCTTGGGAAAAGCAAGGGATTACAACCAAGCGGTGATGGAACTTGGTGCTTTGATTTGTAGTCCTCAAAAACCTTCCTGTGAAAGCTGCCCTGTAAAAACCATGTGCCAAGCTTACAAACTAGGCATCCAAGAACAGCTACCTGTAAAATCTCCTAAAAAAGAAAAACCCCACTATGAGATTGCCGTGGGCCTTGTTGAGAAGAGTGGAAAGGTATTGTTGATTCAACGCCCTGAAAAAGGATTGCTTGGGGGGATGTGGGAATTCCCCGGCGGAAAACGAGAAAAAGAAAGCTTAGTGGAGTGTTGCCGACGAGAGATTCAGGAAAAAACAGGACTTGCTGTGAAGGTTGAAGAAGAACTTTGCATTGTAGAACATGTGTACAGCCATTTTTCCATCACCCTTCATGCGCATCGGTGCACACCTCTTCGAATGACGAAGACTAGTTCCAATAGCAGATGGGTTCTGTATAATGACATCAAAAAATACCCTATTCATACGAGCAACCAAAAAGTACTAAAAGCCTTCCAAAAACACAAACAACAACACTAACTGACTACACTCAACATGGAACACACTTACAACCGCATTGTTGTCCACACGGATTTTGACGGACTGATTTCTGCCTTACTTTTACGACGGCTCTATGGACCTTTAGAAGTGGTCTTTATGGACCCTCGAAGTGTTGAAATCAAGGCTTTTCAAAGCACCCCCCAGGATATCATTGCAGATCTACCCTGGCCTGGAGCAGGATTGTGGTTTGATCATCATGCTACCAATGAACCCAATGCTTCAAAGGGAACGTTTGATAAGAATGCCCCCAGCTCTCCACGGGTCATCTACGAGTTCTATAAAGACCAACACCCCGAACTGAATGAGTATATGGAGATTATCCTTGCGGCTGACAAGATTGACTTTGCACGGTACACTGAAGAAGATGTACGTAATCCGGATCACTGGATTCAACTAGGGTATACCCTTGATTTTGGCGAAAAGATCGAGGATGACAACTACAAAAGGCATGTTTTGGGACTTCTGGAAACACAAGACTATGAAAAGCTCTTTTTAGACGAAGAGGTACAAAGACGAATTAAGCAGTACTACCAACACTTGGAAGAGTGGCGCAACCAAATTCGACCGCGTATCAGCCATCATGGAAAAGCTTTACTGGTTGACCTAACTCATGACGAGAATTTCCCCCGCGGAAACAACTTTGAACTCTATATTATGTATCCTGATCACATTGTGACGGTGACGGTTTATCACTCTAAACATGAGAAGAATCACTATAAGATTAGCTGTGGGAATAACATCTTTTGCAAGGATGAGAATAAGGTAAACCTAGGAGAATTGATGAAGAGGTATGGCGGCGGAGGCCATCGATATGCTGCGGGCTGCACCATTCCGTTTAGTGATAAAGATCGTATTGTAAAAGAAGTTTTGGATGCGTTGAATGCCTAAATCCAAATTCTAAATCTTTATAAATGCGCTTCGTTTTAGACGAGTTATGCCCTGGAAAATCAAAAAATTCTCTAAACTTCCTAAACTCAAAAGCCCTGTTTTTATTGAAGGTTTACCTGGCATTGGAAATGTGGGAAAGATTGCGATTGACATCCTCATTGAAGAAACCAAAGCTGTAAAAGTCCTTAGCTTTCAATCAGATCAACTGCCGAACACGGTCTTTGTGAATGAACAAAACCTGGTTGAATTACCCAAGATCGAAATGTATTATAAAAAAATTAAAAGTCAAGATTTTTTATTTATGAGCGGGGATGTACAACCTACGACGGAACAAAGCAGCTATGAATTCTGCCGAACTGTACTTGGGATGCTTGAAGGGTACCATTGTAAGAGACTTATTACTCTAGGAGGTATTGGCCTCAATCAGATTCCCAAGCAGCCTAAGGTATTCTGTACGGGCAACCACAAAGGCTTTCTTCAAGAATTTGTGCCTTACAAAGTCCAACTTAATCTTTATGGCATTGTAGGACCCATTGTAGGAGTTTCTGGGCTCTTATTGGGATTAAGTGATCCTGCACGCATTCAATCGGCCAGCCTCCTTGCTGAAACCCTGGGACACCCCGTCTATATCGGATTTAAGGGCTCTCGAGAGATCCTACGCGTTCTAAATGATAAATATAAGCTTAACCTAAACCTGCAAAAACTAGACCAAGAGATTAAAGGAGCGGATGAAGAATTTGAACGCATCCAAGCTGGCTTACCTCCTGTGCAAGAACCGACTAAGAAGGTAAGCAAGTATGTTCAGAAGATCGACAAAATTAAAGAAACGAGCTATATCGGATGATCCGAAATCTGACGACTGGAAAATTGATTTCTAGAGGAGAACTTCACTGCAAAAGTCTCTGGTCTTTGGCCATGGGCTTACGCTTTCGATGGCCGCAGGTAGCGGTGCTCTATCTGCCTGAAACTCGACGAGCATCGATTGATATGGGGTTTGTGTTCTATGCTATTGACGTGCTGTTTCTCGACGCTGCTAAAAAAGTAGTTGAAATTAAACGAGGCTTAAGGCCTTGGAGGGTATATACTCCTTCTAAGTCATGGTCCTATGCTGTTGAAATCCCTAGTTTAAAGGGCTATAAAGCACGTTTAGGTGATAAGTTACAGTTTTAATGTCAGAATTCCTCTGCAAGCCTAATAAGGGATTCTGAGCCTAGTAAAAATGCGACTCACCGTCGATATCATTTTTACTATGTTCTCACTCTAGAGTGGCATAAAAGCGAAAGATTTAAATACTACTTTATCTCATAATAGACTAAATTCGATTGAAAAACACATCCAATAATATCAAAAAAAGGGGAGGAACAAAAAATGACTGAACAACCAAATCCAAATGAAAGTGCAAAGAAAAATGGTGCGGGAGCCATTCTACAAGGATTTGCAACTAAAGCCCAACGAAGAGCTGCAAGTCTTATCGCTGCTGGTAAAGCTTATCTTGCTCAACAAGACCCTACTGCTTTCGCTAAAGTAGATGGAGCTCAAGCCTATGCTGCACAAGTTATGGGCGCTGTTATGAACACTTTACCTATCTCTGAAGAAGCCGGGTTAATGGACCGTGTAGGAGCATCATATGGAATCCTTGGAACAGACGCTGATGCCGTTGCTGCTCGAGTTATGCAATCTGCAACAGAGCATGGTGGAATTGCTGATCCCGATGATATATCAAGCTTCATGGCCAATGCCTACCGCAGAGCATTTGAGCGTACTGCCCGAGGACTCGCTAGCCTCATTGGTGAAGGGACTTTCGGTGGCCTCGAACAAGAAGTTCAAAAAACAACTTCGGCTGCTGAATTGGTAAAAGCCGCTGCGAGCGGAGTTAAAGAAGCCTACCAAAGGTACATGGGTCGACAGCTGCAAGAAAGCCCTGTTCGGGGCTAAGTTTTTTTTATTTATTCTCTTTTTTTCTTTCTTTTTTCTTTGTTAACGAAAAGTTTATATCCCTCCCTGATTAAAAAGGACCATGCCTTTACCTGCTAGAAAATTAGAAAAAGCAGTTACCCCTCAAGATCAAACTGCTGAAATGTCTACCCTTTACTTACTTGCGCAGCATTGGTTTAATACACTCACTTCTAGAGCGCGAGTAGCGTATGACACTGGAACAAGGAATTGGGCCAAAAAAATGGGAACTCGGAATATTCCTTATGATCTTCTTGATCAATCAGCACACATTGATAGCTTAACTGAGGAAATTCACAAAGCCCATGTTGAACATCTTGGAGTTATGTTAAAACAACAAACTGGAAAGCCTTATGGCCCTCTTAATGATCAAACTGTACAAAAATACCTTGGATGGGCTCTTTTTCAAGAAACGCGCGATACCATACAACAAGGCATTGGTGCATCCGGAGCAAACTATTCTGTGAACCAACATGAAGCGAACCTTATAGAACACATAAAACGACAAAAAGGGAAACTGTATGCTTTAGTCACTCAAGAAGTAATTAAAGACCCAAACCAAGTTACCGCTCTTCTAAAATATTTAAATCTAGACCCTGAAACACTTCCAGGTTTACAAGGGCAGGCCATTTACCAAAAAACGATTGAAAGACTTAAAGAAACTGCACGAAAGGATACACCCCCTCCCCGTGAAGGAGGTTTAGAAACAAGAGTTGGTGATTATGATAATATTGGAGATTCTGAAGATTCTGCTTATCAATTGGAATATGACGAAGCAGCCTAACATCACCTTTAAATATCAGTTCTTTATTGAAGGAAGGAAGAGGGGGATATCTTGGACGAACAACCAAACGAAGTGCACTTATCCAATCGCAGTGTTTTCAAACTCGTTTTTGGACTGATTTTTGTGCTGGTGATTGCTGGATCGCTCTACTTGGTTTATGACAAGTATATGACTTCCAAAGCCCTTCTAGACGTTAAAACAGAACCCAGTGACCCTCAACTTCTACCCAATGAAGCCTTACGCTTCCATGTGGACTTAACCAACCTAGGTGTTGCGGATCGCTTTGATGCCACACTCACCTATCGCATTATGTCCATTCAAGGCCAGATCCTTGCAACGAAACAAGAAACTCTTGCGGTTAGCACTAGCCTTTCTCTTGACCGTGAAATGACCTTACCGTCTCGTGCTCAACTGGGCAAATACCAATTAAAAACCCTGGTTAGCTATGGCAAAAACCAAGTGGCCAGCTCTTTATTCACCTTTGAAATTGTAGCACAAAAAACGAGTGCTCCTGAAAAGGCGCCCGTTACACAACCGAATACCCTCTCTACCCACACTCCAGAACCTACCTTACCTTCTACTCCAGACCAACAAGAAAAATTCCAAGCCCTTCTCTTACGCATCCAAGATACGGCCACCACGAATCCGGCCGCTGCTCAAAACGCCTGCGAACAACAAACCAACCCTGCTGAACACGATGACTGCTTACGGGTTGTTGTCAAAACCAGCCGAAGAGCTGAATTCTGTGATTCTATTAAAGATGATAATATCCGAGACAATTGCTACTTGAGTTTTATCACGGAAGGCAATTCCGCACTTTGCGGCAAGATCACTCTTGAAAGCAATAAAGACTATTGCAACCGGCTGAGGGATATTGATTTATTGTCTAAATATTATCAGACTCAACCTTAATCCGAATGTGCTAAGACAATTTGAATTCGTAACGTTTAAATACTCGGTGATTTCTCAAGAATGTATGGACCTAGTCACGGAAAGGGATTATCTTCCAGTGCGGCAATTCTTCTAGATTCCATTCTGAAATTTCTTTTTTCAAGCATTTATGGATAAATTTCTTTGAATCGGGGCTGTGGGATGCTCAACATCTTGCTATTCAACCTACAGTCGGGGCTGTGGGGCTCTCAACACTCGCTTTGAGCTCGTGTTGGTGTCCCAAGCCCCTCGTTCGCTTTGCGCTCACTCGGGGCTGTGGGGTAACTTGGAGTCCAAATGGACGAGTAGTTAGCCTTTTTGGTTTGGGGCCAGAAGATCCCGGTTCAAATCCGGGCAGCCCCATTCTTTTTAGAGGTACCCTATAATGGAAACCACTACGTATACGGATTTCCAAAAGATAGATCTGCGAGTCGGAACGATCGTAGAAGTGGAAGAATTCCCTGAAGCACACAAACCTGCGTATAAATTAAAGATTGATTTAGGAGAGCTTGGCATTAAAAAATCCAGCGCTCAGATCAAATTGGTTTATTCAAAAGAAGAACTGATTGGAAAACAAGTCGTTTGTGTAACAAACTTTCCCCCTAAACAAATTGGGCCTTTTTTATCCGAAGTTCTCACTACAGGGTTTGACAGCGAAAAAGGAGTAATTTTAACTACGGTTGACCAAGAGGTACACAATGGCAAAAGACTCTACTAAACCCATCGATGAAAAGGGAATCACCGTCCAGAAGGAGGAAGACTTCCCCGAATGGTATACGCAAGTTGTTGTTAAAAGCCAACTTGCGGATTATGCCCCCATCAAAGGATGCATGGTCTTACGACCTAACGGATATGCGATCTGGGAAAAGATCATGCACACGTTTGATGCGGCTACCAAAAAACAAGGAGTACGTAATGCCTACTTCCCCATGTTTATCCCTGAAAGCTTCTTTCACAAGGAAGCTGAACACGCTCAAGGGTTTGAACCAGAAGTTGCTTGGATTGAACGTAAGGGCGACTCGGGTGAACGCTATGCAATAAGGCCTACCAGCGAAACCATCATCACCGATTTCTTTCGACAGTGGGTTCGAAGTTGGCGGGACTTACCGCTGAAAATCAACCAATGGTGCAGTGTCTGCCGATGGGAAACTCAAGATTGTAAGCTCTTTATTCGCAGCCGAGAATTCCTCTGGCAAGAAGGACACTGCCTCTATGCCACGGAAGAAGAATGTCACAAAGATACTTTGATCTTCTTAGAGGAATACCGAAAGGTCATGGAAGAACTCCTTGCCTTCCCCGTTATCTTAGGTAGAAAAACAGAAAAAGAAAAATTCGCCGGCGCCCTTACTACTTACACCATTGAAGGATTCATGCCTGATGGGAAAGCCTTACAAATGGGAACGAGCCATGACTTAGGACAAGGCTTTGCAAAGGCTTTTGGCGTCCAATATTTAGGAACAGATAGCGAATCGCATACTCCCTGGCAAAACAGTTGGGGCATCTCCTGGCGAAGTATTGGTGCAATGGTTATGACTCACTCAGACAATAAAGGCCTGGTACTACCCCCAAAGATTGCACAAAATCAAGTTGTCATTGTCCCGATCTCATACGAGCAAAAACCGGAAGTACTTGTAAAAGCAAAAGAGCTACAATGCCAACTCTATGATCAGGGTTCTCTTCTAGATGATCGGGAGGGATACACTCCAGGCTGGAAGTACAATGACTGGGAACTGAAAGGAATTCCTATTCGCATTGAAATAGGCCCCAAGGATCTTGAAAAAAGCCAAGTGGTTCTGGTTCGAAGAGATACAGGCGAGAAAAAAGCCATTCCTCTTCATGAAGTTAAACAAGCCGTTCAAGAGACGCTTGAAACCATGCAGAAAGAGCTTTATCAAAAAGCCAAAGAAAGCCTTCAAAAACAAACCCTTTCGGTTAAAAACTGGGCTGAATTTGAAAACGCCCTAAAAGAGAAGAAAATGGCCTTTACAACGTTCTGTGGAGATCTTCATTGTGAAGAAGAGATCAAGGAGAAAACAAGCGCTACAAGCCGCTGTATGCCTTTAAACAACGAAAATGCCCCTTATGGGAGTATGTGCTTTCACTGCGGCAAACAAGCCCCATGGAATACCTACTTTGCTAAGAACTACTGACATTGTATTTGTTTAGCATCTTCAAAACTCTTTATGCTTTCTTTTGAAGGTTCTGCTTCCCCGAGGGGCCATCCCCCGCGACGAACATAAACTTTTATAGCAAGAGTTTTGACCTTAGGATGCTAAACAAATACTTAAGAATTATTCAAGTTCAAAATCGCCTTCTTGCTTTTTCTTCTTCTTTTTGTGCGAACTTTTCTTTGTCGACATCTTTACGATCATGGCGATCAAGACAAAAACGATGATGATTCCAACGATTAGCAATACGGCGTTAACCAAGGAAAAAGAGGGCTGAGCAGGCTCTGTAGTGTTAGGTGCTACTTCAGGTTCAGTTGAAGTTTGTTTTACAGGCTTAGGAGTTACTGCAACAAGGGACGGAGTTTCTTCAGAACCTTTAATTATGGGCTCTTCTTCAATTCGAGTTGGAGGGGTTATGTTGGGCTTTGGAGGAGAAGATCCTTCGGGAGTCCCTTCTTCTTGTGCCATTTTTTCTGTTGTAGGCCCAGTTATCATTACTGCAAGCGTCTTTTCATCAGCTGCAATTCCTTGACTTTTAAAATACTGAGTAACTTTGAAACTTTCACTTGTTGTGATCACTTCAACCAATAAGCTTGCTGCCCCTTCTTTATCGGCTAAGGCATCAAAGGTCATCGCCTGATCTGAATTTGGAGGTAGCTTTAACACGGTTTCCGAGTTTTTAAATTTAAAATTGTCTGAAGATAGACGTACGACCACTTCTTCTGTAAAATCCCCTTTGTTTAGTACTTTTATGGGGATCTTGTAATTATTTCCCACTAAAAACTCTTTAGGAATATTGGATAGGTCTCCCAATAAAAGTGTCTTGGTTCCTTTTACCGCGATTTTTTCCGCTAACATGGCAGCCGGCTTTCGATCTACATTAAACGAAGCGATGATGTTTCGCATCCCCCCACTTTCAGGCTTTACCGTAAAACTTACTTCTTTTGTTGTTAAAGGATCCAATCGAACGTATTCTTTATTTGAATCTCGAATCGTGAACCCTGGCGCTTCTAAACTCACAATAAAACTATCCTGTATGAGATTGCCTGTGTTCTTTTGTGGGTATCCACTGTTTCGCACCCTTATTTTTACCTCATATTCTTTCCCCGTAAACTGAGTTAAAGGCGTTACAATCTCTTCAATAAACGCTGTAGGACCTGAGGTTAATGAATATAAACCCATATCGACTCGCCTTAATAAATTCCCGCTCTGCGCTGAATAAATCAATAATTGCAAGGATAAGTCTTCTAGATTCTGCCTTGCAGCTGTCAAAGGTCCTGTTGTTACGTATTTTTCAGGGCGAAGCTTAAAATAAACCCTTTTTGACTCCCAAGGTTCAAAATGAATGGTTTTATCTAATTTAGAAGGGGTTACAAAACCATCCTGAGCAGTAACTTGGAAAACCACATCCAAAGATGCATCTCCTGTATTTTTCCAATCCATAAACACATTATATTCATCTTCCCAGTTCATTAAACGAGGGATGTTAAACTCTTCTAAAGAGAGTTCCTGCCACAAGAATACTTTGAATTGTACTTGAGGATGACCATTTGAAATGCGCAATGACCCAAAGCGAACCCAAATTTTGCCTTGCTGTAAAAAATCCTTTGTTTCGGATATTGGACCTTCATAATAGGTAACCCCTGCGCGATCTGAAATAACAACTTCAGCAAATTTTGAATCGTAGTCCAATGAGATCAACTTAATAAAATAATTTTCTACTTCTACCAGGTCAGAACCTTTATAATTATTTCCGCTTACATCTAAGTACAATGGTTTTGTGAATTCTTCCCAATCCGCCTTCACATAAGAAGACAAAACAAGCAGCAAGAAAACACCCATTAACCCCCAACGATAACGGTAATGCATATGCCCTCACAGAAGCTTAAGCTTTATAAACTTTTTTATGGGTAAAGCGCTAATCCTCGTTTGATTTCCTCTCATGATCGCCTTTACTAGGCTCTTCTTCCCTTGAATTTTCTTTATTCTTTGCCTCTTTCTTCGTCCTTTCTGTTCTTTCCTTTAAACCTGAAGGTTCATTCTTTTCTGTTCTCTTTTCTTCTTGAGTATCTTTTTCCTCAACCTTCCTTATCTCTTCCTTCCTTTCTTCTCGATGCTCTTTAGGATCTTGCTCTTTAGGATCTGTTTTTGTCTTGTTTTCTACCTGCTCTTCTTTATGACTTTCTTTTTTAGAAGAGCGATGAACATCTGATTTAGACTCTAACTTCCTTACTTCTTCTTTCATCTCTTTTTCTTTCAACCCAAATCTGGCCTTGAACTTGGTCTGGGCCTTTTCTTTCTTTTCTTCTGCCGTACGCTTTACTTCTGCTTTATTCTCAACCGCCTTATCTACGATCTTGCTTGCTTTTGCTTTTTCTTCAACTGATAATCTTGAAGAAGAAGCAATATCGCTCTTTACTCCTTCCAATAAGCGATCTTCTTTTTCTAATTCTGCATTCAGTTGCATGTTCTTTTCCAACTCTTCTTTTGGATCGTCTGTAGAAGTGGATTCTATATTTGCTTTCACTTTAGAAATCCAAGCACCGTATTTACCTTGAGCTTTTTGGGCTTTATCTAGATTATTATTCTCTGAAAAAACCTTTACTTCCCATAGATGCTTTCGCGCGATCTGCAAGCCCTTTTGCGTCTTTGCTCCCTTGTTAAATGTTAATGAATAAGAGATTCCCTCCCAGAAATTACCTAACTTATACGAAAATGCGTCCGGATTTGTACCCGGTGTGATGCCTGCTTCAGTCATTAAGTTGTCTACTTTTACAGAGCTTTCCAGTGCCAGAACGGATTGCAGCATTAAAACTAGGAGAGATATAATCATTATACTTTTTTTACTGATCATGTTTCACCTTTGTATTCTATGATGATTTATATTGTTTCTTGCTACTGAATATAAACTACTGGCAAACCCGATAAAACGGCATCAATTTCTAAGTCTGTAACCTGTCTGAGATCCTCAGAGTTTATTCTTGATTCTAAGTTCAATTGAACCAATTGAATCTCATCTACTTCTACTTCCTCAGCAAGCAACATCAATTCTCCTCCACACACGGTTTGAATAAAATATCTAGCCCCTACCCCATTAGGAGGGTAATAAAACACTTTACCAGGTCCCTGATATATTTCATATTGAGCGGGTCCTGTTTGTATTTCAACGGTCAACATTCTTTTACCTAATTCTTGAGGATTGTCTTTCGTCATTGGCATCACCTTGGGTTGTTTTTATCCCCCTGTATTTGTTGTCATCCTCACCGATGTGTTTTTCATTTATTGTCTTACAATCCTTCCACCCTGCCCAAACCCATGGACAACCGAAGTTGCCCACGCGACGGGTCTGGGGGTGATAGGATGCAATTAACTCTTGATAAGATGCCTAAGTACATGAGTCTTAGCACTGAAACAAGGCTTTAAAAGACTAAAATATTGCTTTTTTTTAGCTTAGAATTGTTCCAAATCGTTTCAATGACCTTTTTTTAAGTGAATTAAGTTTTTATTACCCTTAATTTCTTTATAAACTACATTCCTAGCTTCTAACTCTGAAAGAATCCTAGAAAGCTTTGCTTTTGAGAAATTACCTATAAAACGAATTGTTCCTTGCTCACAAGAACCTTCTTTATTCTTTAATATCTGAATAACCTGATTTTCTTCCTCTTTTAAGTGTTCTGAGATGTCTATTTCCTTCTTAGGCTCTTCATGTTTTTCGGAAGAAGTTTCATGCATGTGTTTTTCCTGCACTTTTTTTGGATGCCTTCTCCAGACTAAGACTATCCCCAATAAAATGACAAGGGCAGCTATGACCCCTATCCAAAGCCATCCAGTCATCTTTTCCTTAAACACCACTAAAATGGAGAATTCATCTTCTGGCTTAAACTCTTCTCGATCCCAATTGATCTTAATCTTTTGCCCATCGCTTGTAACCGCTGAAGGCTTGGGGTAGACAGAACCGCTTCCTAAGTCTTCCTTTACAGGCAGTTTTAACTCATATCCTTCTGCTAACGTCAATGAAACATGCAAATGTTTGATGGTTTCAAGCGTATTCATATTCACAAAAAAATCATTCTGATCCAGAAAATCCTTTGTACTGTACACCAACTTGATTTTAGAAACCTCTTGCAAAGTCAAGGGGTTTGAAATGCTAACTGATTTATCATCTAGCCATAATGAGACTTTGGATGCCCCCGCAGGTAAGCCTAGATCAATGGTGTGTGAAACCGGCTCACTAAACACGGTTTCTCGCGTCAACTGCACCTCTTTTCCCTGCAATAGAAAATCAAAACGATCTTCCTTTATGACGGCAAGGCTCATTAAGCTACTTAGCACAAAAAACAAGATTAAAAATAGAGATCTCTTTCGCATTCAACCTGCCATCTGTCGTCTATATTTAAACATTATCTTTTCTAGCTGATTCTTTGGGGTTTAGAACAGATCAACTCATTTCCCTTTATTTCAATCTTTGTTCCTAAAAACTGCTCGGCTACGTATATATTTGAGTGAACATGCTTTGAAATGCTTGAAACGTTTAATGTACCTCCACACCATGCCAAAAATGGAATTAATTGGTCGGCCAAAAACCGATCGATGGGGGCATTGGAACGCACTTCTTGGACTAGACGCTCTGCTACTTCTTCGCCTACATCCTCTGCTTTCTTACTCTTTTCTCCTAAACCATCTGCGCCTAAAATGGATTGACTCTTCGCATCCCATTCATCTCCATCCCCTGCAATGGACCATAAGGTGATTCCGCACCCTGAACAGGCTGTTTTTAGATACTCCAGACGAATTTGAACAGGCACCTTCAACATGGAACTGATGACTTCTGCACTCTTAGCCATCCTTTCAGCGACACGGGCTTCTTCTAAATCGCTTGAAGCGTGAGCTATTCCTTTTATGAGTTGTAATGACCCTCTTGTTTCGATACGTAGGGGTTGCCCGTTCCAAGATCTACCTTCCATTTCAAACTCAACTTCTCCTTGACCAACGGGGAAATACCCTCGCTTTAGGATTTTCAAGGAAGCTTTTGCAAAGCGGTTGAGAACGGGCAGGAATACATATTGAAAGTAATCGATCGATGGTGACCAGGCTACATCTGTACCCCCCTTGATTTTTAGTTTGATCTTTACCGGAGAGAAAGCGACGGGGAGGACAATGGATTGGAGAAGTAAGGTGATGGCGCCTGCCGTGCCAATGTCAATGAATAATTCACCCCCATTTAATTTACCGGGGGTGAACTGCAAGGATTCTGAAGCTACAAAATTACCTACGACCTTTGCCTCGCACAGACGCTGCAAGGCATTGATGCCGTGTAAATGTTGAGCTTTTAGACCAGGAACTGGACGGTTTTTTCGGATGTTGATTATTTCAAAGGATTTACCGGTAAGAACACTTAAGCCCAAGGCTTGCCTAACTATTGCACCGCCCCCCTCATCTGTACTTCCATCAATCTTGATCATATCCATTTCTTAATCTCTCCTAAGGATTGCGAATCTTTCCCCACAGCCTTGAAATTGACTGATTGGCTAAAGGCTTTAGGTTCAAGATATCCTGCTCATTATATAAAAGTAATTTATCTAGGTACTCTTGATCCTGAGTGTGCATAAACTTATCCCAGAGGATGACGGCATCACCGCCCGCCATTCCATTCAACTCTTCCGGACGGGCAATTCCTATCTGCTGCTCAATTTTCTTTAAGCCCCCTGTCCAGCCTAACCGTGTACAAACCCCTCTTAAATCAATGTGAGGGATGTTAGGAATGACGTTCTTGAAGTATCTTTGGATGACCGGAAGATCAAAACTCGCCCCATTGAAGGTGATGATTAACTTGTATCTGGAGAGTTCTTTTGCTAGCAAGTCTTTGTCTAGGTTGAAGCCTTTTACGAGTTGTTTGACTTCTTTTCCATCGTAGAGGCCTATTACTGTGATGCTTCCATAGGACATCGTTGTTTCGATGTCAAGAAAAACCGCTTCATCTTTGAATTGATTGTATAAGCGCCAATGCTCTCTCTTTGGAAAAACATTTGCTAAGGCATGGCAATCTTCATTGGATAAGAATTTTTGGGCTTTCCGGATTTGGGCATCGTACAAGAACTTGCGCTTGGGACTTACTCCTTGCACATTTTGATTGTTTAGAAAGGAAGTCCAATTCTTGGCTTGGGACCAGATCTGGTTTTCTGTCTTATAGCTGACTTCCGGCAAGAAAATAAAACTTTCCTCAATCATGGCGATTGAATCCAAGAACTCTACTTTATATGGGTTGTGGATGGGTGTCTAGTGTGGGTTAAATGTTGAATAGCCTATTAACTTCAGGTTTTATCCCCGCTTCAAAAATAGAATCAATCGTTTGGGTGCCGTCAAAAACTACGACTCTTTCAGGCTCTTCTCTTGCGAGAGTTAGATACTCTTGTCGTACCCGCTCGAAAAATGCAGCCCCTGCCGATTCTATGTAATCTCTTTCTCCAGGTCTTTTTCTTTCAAACATAACTTGAATTGGGATGTCTAGTAAAAAGGTTCTATCTGGCCAACGACCCCCTAGTGCAAAATGGTTGTTATTATTGATTAACGAAATTGTTTCTGGGTTACTCAAAAATCTTCCTCCTCCTTGATAGGCTCGAGTGCTATCTGCTAAGCGATCAGAAACTACATGTATCCCTTTTTCTAAGTTGGGATTTACCACCCGAGCCATAAATTCTGCTCTTGCTGCCAAAAACATGTATAACTCTGCAGCTCCAGTTCGGTTGTCAAAATCTTGTGGAACCCCTTCAAATTCAGGATACTGACTTAATGCCCCTTCCAGTGCAGTATAAGCAGCAGCTGGACGAAGTAAAAGTTGACGCAGTGCAACCCCAATTGGTGTAGAACCAGGCTCTCTTACGAAAACCGCAGGGACTCCTTTTTCTCCTAGATACGCTTTTAATCTATTTAACTGAGTAGTCTTACCACAATAATCGATGCCTTCGAAGGTGATGAATTTAGCGTTAGAACTTAACATGAACCCTCTTACTTTTTTGTTTCTCTTAACCTTTTCAACTTTCCATCTAATTCTTCTGCTTCTCTGTTTGGGACTTTTTTTCCACCTTCTCCTGATCTTAACCAACCTGCTTCTTCATACCATTCATGAGGAACTTCTGTTTTCCCTTCACGAAGCAATCTTTCTAAGAAAGGCTGTTCTGGCGCCGTAAAGCGAAGGGCATTTCTTTGGTAATCTAAAAATGCTTCATACGACCAAGGAGTTACTGCCGCTACAAATCCTTCCATGAGCTGAGCATTTACTTGGATTTCTTTTTGAGCGTGGCTATCGTTACGTAACCCCAAGAAATGTAATACGTTATGCAAATCTCCTTTTACTGTTCCTCGCGTGAAATGCCCCACCCCTAATAAGGCGTCTCTAATGTAATCAGGAACTCCTAACCGCCCTAACTCTCCATAAGTAAAGCGCTCTGTGCGTAAAATATGAGCTAATCCTCCTTGGATGATTTCAACAACAGATTCATCTAACTGCTCCCCACGACCTTGTCTATTGGTAGACGATTGCGCACGTATTTCATCATCCGGAATATTGTAAAAAGCATTCAAGGGAACAAAAGCCCCCAATACTCCTTCTTTATCTATGGTTCTGTGACGCCCTCCTTGACGAGGCCAGACAAATAAAGGCGTACACTGTTCCCACTGCAATTCAACTTGTTCTGAAGGAGTTGTATGCACGTGTCGTCGCAAATACCTCAACAAAGTGCGATCTTCGCTGGGCTTTGTTGTTCCTGCACCATAACTTACGCGGGCAGATTGCACCACTGCATTGTCAGAACCCATGTACCCTGTCGGCATAACCCAGCCGTCTCCTAAATATGCATTAGGTATCCATAACAATTCTTCGGCAGTCGGCACAACAACTCGCTTTGTTTGAGCGATTCCATATCTAAGAGTACCAGAAGGTTTTTCTTCCAATGCTTCACGGTTTAACTCTACGTTTCTTACTCCTTCCAGAGAACCCTTTTTTTGCCGTCTAAACGACGCAACTGCTTGAGGACATACTGCTTCTATAACTGCCTCTAATGTCTCTGCCTCTGGGCCTAAATATCGAAGTAAAGGATGCCCCCCTGCTAAAGCCTTTGCATTATAGACCGCATTTAACAATTGTTCTGCGGACGCTGAAACATAAAACTCGGTATGGGTTCCAATGCCCATCGTCATTCGCGCTAGCTCACGAGCCATGCCTGCAGCAAGTAATGTTTCGTATACCCCTCGCGCGCTGCTCCGCGCCCCTGAGAATAACAGTTCTGCTTGGTCTCTAATCCCACTTCTTACACTTTTTGATAGGCCTGCAAATGCAGGACTCAGGATGTTATCAATTTCTTCAGCTGCAAGGCCTCGCCCACCTTTAGGCAAAACCGAATATCTAGCAGACAACTCGTTGATTGAAAAATCTGGACGGTAGACCCAAAAGAGAGCGGATTGAATGGGCATGCGCACATGCAATTTTAAATGAGAAAAATTAAATCCATCCAACGCCCCCATGTGTCTTGCCGCATCGAATAGTTCAGGGGTTTCCAAACCTCCCACTGCAACAGGACCTACTCCGCTAGTCATAGCGTCTGCTATAGCTCTGTCTCCACCAAGATAATCAACCACGCGCCAGAATCCTTCCTGAGGGATCAATTGAGGAGTGTATAAACTTGCTTCAGCAGATGGAACTGTCAGACGTTTTGTATCATGGACTCCAAACGGTTCAAGAACAAATTCATCCGACAATCATACACCCCCGAATATCCATTTCAGAATGGTAACTTGTTTATATTGGTTTCTGTTCGTTTATCAAAAATTGCCAGAATTTTTTGGAAATACTTCGACCTCTACACCGAAGATATTTATAAGAAAAAAGAAAAAAAGGAAAAACCCGATCGTAAGCTTGTGTTCCTCGTCTACGCAACAAGGGCCAGTGCCTATCCGTGGATAGGAAAACCCTAAGCGTTAAATCAAAACAACATACCCTTGGTATGTTGGAGTTTGGATCTTGTGGATCCAAACAAACAACCCCCCTGTAAAATGGGTAGGCTGGTCTTTGTGTTCACGGGAGCTCACAAGCCCACGATTGTTCTTTTTCGCACTAGCTTAACGTCTTCCGGCATAAAAAAAGTTTTCTATTTTTATGTCGGCTGGCGCTATGCCATTACGGTCAATGGGTTTATCCAGTGACTTCTTTTCGGAAGTCTTCGGGGTCACCACCTGAGCAACGGTTTCTCTGGGAGAATCAACCTTACGTTGACCGCCCTGTCCCTGCAAAAGCCCTGATACTTGTTTGTCAAAACTTATCTGGTTCATCTCAACCAACTTCAAAGTTTTGTTCAGAGCCTCTACTTTCTCGCTTAGGCTGTTCAATTGTTCGGTAAAGTCGCAGAGTTTTTTGTTTACTTGTACCCGCGTTCGGTCAAACTCAGCCATCGCTAAGGAAGCTGAATTCGCTGCGGGTTTGGGTTCGCCTCCGCTGCGCACTCCTTGACTTCCGCACAATTGTTCCGCCATACTATACGCCTGTTCGCTGTTATTCGCAAATCCAAAGCTTTTGAGTTCTTTGGAAAGCGTGTTGGTTCGTTGTAGTTGCTCGGCGGATATCATGTGTTTTCACCTGTTCTAGTGGTGTAAAGTGTATATTGCTTTACTTATTTATATATCTTTCTATTTTAATGTATACTTAAGTTGGGACTTAACTAGGGCTTTAGAGGAGAACTATTTGGAGCACTTACGTAAGAAAACAAAAAAAACTAAAAAAGCAAAAGAAGGAAGATTTATCTAAGATAAGGTCCTAATGAATCCAGTACAAGCTGTGAAGAAACTTCATTTACAGGCCCTTTAGAAGGTTCGTGAACCCAGTAAACCTTTTCTGTATCATGCCCGATAACTCCATAACGAGCTCCTTGATCTACCCTCCCATCTTCTGCTGGGATAAGAAAGATCGTACCTGGACCCATATAAGCCGTTCCATCTTCTTTCCCAATGATTACATCTGTTGAACAAAGATGCAATGCTCCTTGTTCTGTTAAACCTGCTTCTTCTAACCAATTTCGCTCGATCGATTCCAAAGCATCTTCAGCCACTATTGTGTCAACGTCTCCTTCTAATGTCGCAGTTGTCATAGTACACCTCCAAATTAGTGTAGTAAAGCGTATATTGCTTTACATATTTATATACCTTTCTATAATTAAATGCATTAATCTATAAGGAAGTATAAGGAATAAGCTCAAAGAGCTAAGAAGTTAACTCGAAATAGATCCTTCGATTGTCCTTACCCTTGTTCTCCATCTTCACTAACCTAATCTCGCCGATCTCCTTGGTGTTGGCAATGTGCGTACCCCCACAGGCTTGGGCATTAAAGCCTTCGACGTCCACGATGCGGATATCCTTGATGTTCGGGTCAAAGCCGATCTCCATGAAATTAAATGACTCTAGACGCTTCTCGGCCTCTTCTCGAGGAACATAGGAGAGTTTTATGGGATGACCCTCTGCGATGAGGGCATTGATTTTTGGAATTAAATTCTGAATCTTTTCGCGATCAAAGTTTTCTAGTTTGATATCGACACGCGACTTATCTTCAGCAATTTGGTTGCCCGTTGTGACAGCACCTGTTTCCTTATTGAAGATGACTGCAACTAGGTGCATCGCTGTATGAAAACGCATGTGCTTGTACCTACGTTCCCAATTGATTTTCCCTGTAACTTCATCTCCTTCCTTCAAGTCTTCACCATTCTGTACTTCATGACTAATCGTACCCTCGAACTTACCCGCGAATACGACTGGAAATTCTTTGTTATCCGACTTTCGGATGAGAACCCCTGTATCATTGGGCTGACCCCCTCCAGTGGGATAAAAGGCTGTTTTGTCCAGAATAACATATTTACTCTCTTTTACCGAGAGTACCTTTGCTTCAAACTCTTTCTTATAGCAATCCAAGAGATACAATGCTGTGTCAGGACCCATAGGTAAATGGTTTAGGAAGGGTTTTATAAAAGTTATGAACTTCCTATTCTTATGGCCCTTACGGTTTCTTTTCTACGAAGAAAACACCAAGAGAGTAGAGAACAAATTCTTGAACGACTTCAAGAATTTGGAGAGGTTCTTCAGGAAGGAAATCCGAAGATCTTTGAAGAGCTGGTCTTTTGTATTTTAGCTGCGAACACGAGCAGCAAGATGAGCGCTAAGTGTGTGGATGCTTTGCGACCTGTTTTATTCAAAGCAAAACCACCTCAAATGAAGCAAAAACTCGTCGGTATTTATCGATTCATTAATTTGAGACCTGCTTATATTTATCACACAAGAAGTTATTTGGAGAAAGAACATGGCTTTGAATTACGCAACTTATTGCAGTCCTTTCAAAATCCGGATGAACTTCGAGACTTTTTTGCTGCAAATCCCGGCATCAAAGGCATTGGCTACAAGGAAGCCAGTCATTTTTTGAGAAACATCGGCTACAAAGGCTACTGCATTCTTGACAAGCACATCCTAAACAGTCTTTTTGAACTAGAGGTGATTCCTAAAGTAGAACGACCTGCCAACAAAAAAAAATACCTGGATATCGAGGATAAAATGAAAAAATTCTGTAAAAAGGTAAAGATTGATGTGGATGAGATGGACCTATTGCTTTGGAGCTTGAAAACAGGAGAGATCCTTAAGTAGAGATGAGTAGAAATCTTTATATAGGAGGAAAGTACGGGTTGTGTATGCAAAACCCTGTTCTGCGCGTTGCCTTTGTGGCTGTGATTGCCATTCTAGCTATGCTCTACATGGCTTCGCTTTTGAACAAAGCGCCTAGTTATTCTTTAACCTCTACTGGGGCAGCGTATACTTCTCCTTCACAATCTTACACTTCAGAATACCCTACTTTGGAACAACAGCAAAATCGACTCGCACAAGTTATTGCTGAACCCGATCCTGCCAAAAAAGCAGCGATGGCCCAACAAATGAGTCGGTTTACCGTTTGGGATTCTGGAGATCACAACATTCAAACACCCCCTCAAACTCTCGTTAACCCTGGTGCTCTCGAATAAGGGTTCGTTCTATTCTTCCCCCTATTGCAAATGAACAACAGAAATCTTTATAAATAAAACACTATTTACGTTGACTTAAGATCAACCATGTGAGCTTAGAATGAACCACCCAAAAAAGACCTCGACGAAAGAAAAAGACCTTACCCCCGAGAGTAAGCCCCAACCCCCTAAGCTTGAGCTCAACGATGCCCCCCTACCCGAAACTACTCACATCCAAGAGCTCACCAGCACCCTACAACGACTCCAAGCTGAGTTTGACAATTACCGCAAACGCATTGAGAAAGAAACTGAAGATAAAAAACAACTTGCAAGGTCCAATGTCATCAAAAACTTGCTGCCCATCCTTGACAGCTTTGAACAAGCTGTTAAAACAGATCCCAGCCAAGGCCTTGCGCGCCTTTACACCCAATTGATTGATGCCCTTGAACGAGAAGGCTTACACCCCATTCCCACCCAAGGCAAATTCAACCCGTATCAACACGAAGTATTATTGACTGAGAAAAGCAACCAAAAAGAAGGCACCATCCTTGAAGAACTTCAAAAAGGATATACGTACCAAGGCAATTTATTACGAACCAGCAAAGTTAAGGTCAGCACACCATGAACGCCCCTACTCCCCCCCACCCCCAACAAGCCCACCAGCACCTGCATGCTGAACACATCCTACGCTATCTTATCACTGAGGATGAAAACCTCTCCACCTTGATCCTTTGCAACCCCAAACAAGTTCCCTTGGTTACTACAGATCATGATCTTTACGAAGCCTTAGGCAGCATTCAACCTGAAGATCATTTCCAACTCAATAAACTCACCAAACTCCTTGAAACCGTTCATACCCAACACCGACACAAAGAGATTTTAACTCATTTACGCGTTGAAGAAATCCGAAACAAAGCCTTACTCTCTATAAATAAAAATCCCCCCAGGTGATACCATGACAAAAATTATTGGAATAGACTTAGGAACCAGCAACTCAGCAGCCGCTTTCCTCGAAGGAGGAAAACCCAAAATTATCCCCAGCGCCGAAGGCGCTAGTGTATACGGCAAAGCCTTTCCTTCTGTTATCGCTTTTACCAAAGAAGGCCAAATGCTCGTCGGAGAACCAGCCAAACGACAGGCGATTAGCAATCCTGAAGGCACCATCATCACTGCCAAACGAAAAATGGGCACCTCATTCAAGTATAAAGTACATGGAAAAGAATACACCCCCCAACAAATATCCGCCTTTATTTTACAAAAAATCAAGAAAGACGCCGAAGCCTTTATTGGCGAGACCATCGAGAAAGCCGTCATTACCGTTCCTGCTTATTTCGATGACAACCAACGACAAGCCACTAAAGATGCGGGCACCATTGCCGGCCTTGAAGTGGTACGTATCGTGAACGAACCTACCTCTGCCTGCCTAGCCTATGGCCTAGACAAAAAAGACAAAGAACAAAAGATCATGGTTTTTGACTTTGGAGGCGGAACCCTGGATGTAACGATCATGGAATTTGGCGAAGGGGTCTTTGAAGTTAAAAGCACCTCTGGAGATACTCAACTGGGCGGAACCGATATGGACGATACGCTCATCGAATTCCTCGCTGAAGAATTCAGAAAACAAGAAAACATTGACCTTCGAAAAGACCCAGTTGCATTACAACGACTGCGCGAAGCTGCAGAACGAGCCAAGATTGAATTGAGCACAGTTCTTGAAACCGACATTAACTTACCCTATATTACGGCTACTCAAGAAGGCCCAAAACATTTTACGATGAAATTGACTCGAGCTAAACTCGAGGGTTTACTCAATCCGATTGTACAGCGATGCAAACACCCTGTTGAACAAGCATTGTCTGATGCGAAGCTAACCCCTAATGACATTCACAAAGTCATTCTTGTTGGTGGACCCACCCGAATGCCTATGGTTCAACAATTCCTTGAAGGCATCGTTGGGAAAAAGGTTGAACATGGAGTAGACCCCATGGAATGTGTAGCCATGGGTGCGGCTATCCAAGCCGGTGTCCTTGCTGGAGAAGTCAAAGACATCTTACTCTTGGATGTCACTCCGTTGAGTTTAGGAATTGAAACCCTTGGTGGAGTCCTCACTAAACTCATTGAGCGTAACACAACTATCCCCACTAAGAAAAGCCAGATCTTTTCAACGGCAGCCGATAATCAACCCGCCGTAACGGTGCGCGTCTTCCAAGGCGAGCGAGCGATGGCTGTTGACAATAAATTACTGGGCCAGTTTGACCTGGTTGGAATCCCCCCTGCTCCTCGAGGAATTCCCCAAATTGAAGTAAGCTTTGACATTGATGCAAACGGCATCGTGCATGTTGGGGCTAAGGATTTAGGAACCGGGAAAGAACAAAGCATCAAGATTACAGCTGGACAAAAACTAAGCGACGCTGAAATTGAGAAAATGCGAAAAGATGCTGAAGCCCATGCCGATGAAGACAATAAACGCAGAGACGAAGTTGAAACGGTGAACCAAGCAGATGGCCTAGTCTACAGCTCTGAAAAGTTGTTTAAAGACTTTGAAGGCAAAGTAGATGTAAAAGAGGTTGATGAAGCAAAACAACAAGTGGGTGAACTCAAAAAGTTAATTGAAGAAACCCCCAAACCTGTTGAAAAAATCAAAAAGAAGTTTGAAGAGATCAACCAACTCATTCAGAAAATGAGCACGGAAATGTACCAGAAAGCAGCTGAAGCCCAACAAGCCGGGGCTGCTGGAAACCCTTCCGATGCTGGTGGCAAAGACAAAGTAGTTGATGCTGAGTATGAAGATATGGACAAGAAAAAAAAGGCATAGCTTAAAAAGAGCAAAGCTACCTATGAACCCTCATGAGCAAAGACTACTATAAAATCCTGGGTGTTGACAAAGGGGCTAGTTCGGAAGACGTCAAGAAAGCCTATAAGAAACTCGCCAAGCAATACCACCCTGACATCAATAAGAATTCGGATGCCACGGAGAAGTTTAAAGAAATCAACGAAGCAGCGAGTGTTCTAGGGAATGATGAAAAAAAGGCTCAATATGATCAATATGGAAGCGAGTCCTTCAAAAATGGAACAGGAGGAGGAGCAGGATTTTCCGGGTTTGACTTTAGCGACTTTGGATTTGGGGGCAACATGGATGACATGTTCGAAACCTTCTTCACCGGAAGCAGAAAAAGAAAGCCCCACCGCGGAGCAGACTTACAAACCTCCATTGAAATTACTCTTGAAGAAGCTGCTCAGGGATGCAGCAAAACCCTTGTTCTCAACAAAAAAGCGCCTTGCGATGAGTGTACGGGTCGGGGCGGGAAAAAGTTTGAAAGCTGCAAAGATTGCAATGGCAGCGGCTACCAACGCGTTGTGCGAAGAAGCATGTTTGGCATGATCCAAACTACGGCCAGCTGCAAAAGCTGCCAAGGAGCCGGACAAAAGAACATTGAACCCTGCAAAGCATGCCATGCCACAGGATTGCAGCAAAAACAAGCTACCCTCAAAGTCGATGTTCCTGAAGGCATCTATGATGGGGCACAGTTGCGTCTACGCGGAGAAGGCGGGGCTCTTCCTGGAATGCCTCACGGGGATTTATATGTTGAAATCCACATTCAAAAACATCCGATCTTTGAGCGAGAAGAAGATGATCTTTACTTAGAAGTTCCCATTAGCTACCCTCAAGCCACCCTTGGAAGCGAAATTGAAATTCCTACCTTATCTGGAAGAGCCAAACTCAAGATCCCCAAAGGAACTCAAAGTGGGACTTTATTTCGATTGCGTGGCAAAGGCATTCCTCACCTGAACCACCATGGATATGGCGATCAAATTGTTAAAATCCGCGTGCATGTACCTACGAAGTTTTCCAAAAAACAACAAGAACTTCTTGAGAAACTCGAAGCGCTGGAAGAAGAAAGCCCTTCCGAAGGA
>JBBSWA010000003.1:0-52572 GCA_038046485.1 Nanobdellota archaeon | reverse complement strand
CGAGCAGCTTACCAGCTGCTCGGGTTCTTATGTCTTACGACTTTCTACAGAGCCGCTTGTTACAATAAACTGATCAACCCTAATCTTCCCTTCTGAAGCAAGCCCTAACTCATATTCTACCATAAAAAAAGGAAATGCCCACATCTATTTAAAGGTAACCCTTCTAAATTTTTATCCCCTCATCGCCAGCATGTTACCTGACTCATACCGCTTAAGACCATTGTAGAAGAACCAAACAGAGAAAGCAAAAAAGGCTAAACTAAACCCTACTGTGATTAGGAACCACTTCATGGAGAAATGAGTAAGGAGCTCTACTGGAACACCAGCTACAAAACCTGCCGGAATGATAAAGAGCAAGATAAACTTAGTTGCACCTGAGTATACTGAGAAAGGGTAACCTGAGACGATTATGATAGCCTCCCTTGCCGCTCTAGCCGCATCCTGGAATCTTCCCACATAAAATGAAAAAGAATTCGTAAAAAGCGTCCACCCTAATAATATCAAACCCGAAGAAACGACCATTACTACAAAAAGAGGTACTTGATTTAAAGACAATGTGAAGACTGCCAGGCCTAAGCCAAAAAGCACATCCCCCATCCCCGAATACCTGGATTTGATCAATATGTGCAAGAGTTCATTCTTAGGAAGCGTCAAGTAGTAATCCAGGTTTCCTTCCTCAATCATTTTGGATAGATATGCCCAGTTTCCGAACAAAATCATGACCAACCCGAAAGAAGTTGGAAGCACAGCATATAAAAGAAGCATTTCGTGATACCCCCAATTTCCAATACTGCCGAACTTCTGAAAGATCAAAAACCAGAAGAAAATCCAAAAAATATCATTCACAAACATCCCAATTGTCTGTGAGATAAAATTAAACCGATACTCCATGGCCGTATTTATCTCTAGCTTATAAATGGCTCTTAAGAAAGAAAGATGCGCTTTAACCCCCATTGATGTTCACCCGTTTTATCCCTTTATCGTAAATCACCTTTAATAACATGGCCCCGACTAAGATCCATGCCAGTTGACCTATCATTCCCGTCAAGAAAGCACTCCATTCGAAATGAACAAACAACTTAGCAGGCATATATGTAATAAAACTAAATGGAAGATATTTTACTATTCCCTGGACCCATATGGGGTACACATCAATTGGAACGAGCATTCCTCCCATAATAAAAATAAGCTTCTGGTAGATAAAATAAATGGAAGATACATCCTCAAACCAAAAAGCAAACAGGCCAAAAAAAATCACGAGTGTAAAATTCAGTACGGCTGCACCTGCAATCATCACCAATAACATAGGAAGATTTGCGAAATGAAACGGAATCGGCCCTACAAGAAAGTAGGCCACTGCGAAGGCTATAAACCCTGAAATCAAAAATGTGTAAATAAAATTAGCTAATAAAACTGCAAACTCTTTCCCCACAAAGTTAATTGGCTTTGTTAAAGAACTTGCAATGATACCTGATTTAACATCCTCCCCGATTCGTTCTATACCCTGGCCACCTGCAGAAAAAACAATCACTTCTGCAAGAGCCAAGTACCATATCATCTGGGCAATGGAAAACCCCTCTATCGTCAGTTTTCCTGCGTAAATCGCCTGCCAGATGTGCACAAATACGAACAACACAATTCCAATGATGAGTCCATAAAAAACCTGATTCCAACTGTAAGAGATCTTCTCCAATATATGTATTTTTGCGACCTCGTAATACTTGGCTAGGCTCATTTTGAATAAAACCTCTCGATAATCTCCTCAATTGGTGGATCCTCTATAACGATGTCGACCACTTTAAACTTTTTAAGGTAAACATCCAATACTTTTCTTATCGGGACTTTTGTCTTATCGATTTCTACCTTGACATTAAATGGTGTTTGATTGATTATTTTTGTATGCTGGATCTTCGGTAGAGTTTGAACCTTCTTATCAAAATAAAGCTCAAGAACTTTATACTTAAGCTGATTCTTGATTCGACTCATCGTGCCATCATAGATCAACTTCCCCTTGTTAATGATAACCACCCTTGGACAGAGTTCCTCAATATCATCTAAGTCATGAGAGGTTAAGATGACAGTTGTTTTTTCATGCTGATTCAGCTTTCGAATGAACTCTCTAACACTTTTCTTCGCCAGGATGTCCATCCCAATGGTCGGCTCGTCCAAAAACAGAACTTTCGGTCGATGAAGGAGGGAAGCTACAAATTCGCAGCGCATGCGTTCTCCTAACGATAGCTTTCGTACGGGAGTATACAAATAAGGACGGATCTCAAACAATAAGATTAATTCATTCAAGCGCTTTTGATACGCCTCTTCCTCTAGTTCATAAATCTTTGAGAATAGGTTGAATGTGTCAATCGGGGGCAGGTGATGCCAAAGCTGCTGGCGCTGGCCAAAGATGACCCCAATTTTATAGGCTAACTTAATGCGCTCTGTTTGAGGATTATACCCCAACACATTTAGCTTCCCTGAACTTGGAAAGAGAATGCCGGTAAGCATCTTAATCGTTGTACTCTTCCCTGCCCCATTCGGACCAATGAAACCGATGAGTTCACCCTCTTTAAGCTGAAACGAAACATCCTCTACGGCCGAGACTTCCTTGTATTTCGGAGAAAATAAACTCTTCAAGCTACCTTTAAACCCAGGTTCTTTTACTAATGTTCTGAATCTTTTCGAGACATGATTTACTTCGATGACTGGCTTATTCATTTTCTTTTTCTCCCCTACAACCTTATTTAAATGCTACCCTTTAAATGAGTTTTGTGCAGAATTGGAGCTTAACTAGGCAGTAAATGTTATAAAAGCCCTACCCCTACTAAGCGTATGCACATCAACGCGATTCGGTTCATTGATCGGAAACTGGGCATACCCTTTTGTAAGCTCTTACAACTCTTCAAATGGAGCTCTAAACCAGACGTTCGAAAACTCGATGTTCAGAAGATTCTAGTCATTAAGATGTGGGGCCTAGGCACCATTACGCTATGCAGCCCTACCTTTCGAGCGCTACGAAAAAGATACCCTCACGCTAAGATCTACTTCTTAACCATGAGCAACAATCGAGGGCTGTATGAAGGCAATGACTTCTTTGATGAAATCATCTACTTTCCTGTAAACAACCTTTTCCAAATGGCGATGGATGGTTTAAGGCTTTTGCGGCGCCTACGAAGTGAAAGACTTGACCTGGTCATTGACTTAGAAATCATTGCTCGATTCACCGCTCTTCTTAGCTATTTTTCAAATGCCAAGACTTCAATTGGGTTTGACCCTGAAAGCCAAGGCCGAGGTGGTTTGTTTGACATTAAAGTGCCCTACCATGAATATGGCCACATCACCGAGAGCTTTCTTGAAGTGCTAAAACCACTAGGTATTGTGAAACCAGATTTAACGCTTGAAAAACCCTACATTTCAAATGAAGACAAAAAATATGTTGAAGACTTGCTCAAGCGGCATAAAATTAAAACCTATTGTGCAGTCAATGTCAATACCAGCAACCTTGCTCTTGAACGCCGATGGGATGCTGAAAAATTTGCAGTGGTTATTGACCATATTGCTCAAAAATACAAGTTACCTGTTGTTATGATTGGGGGGCCTAGTGAAAAAGATTATACTGAAAGGTGCCGAAGACTTGTTAAGAACAAGAGTAAAGTATACAACTTTTCTGGAGAAACCAAGAACGTGAAGCAGCTTTGTTATTTACTTGGAAAGGCACGATTTGTTCTGAGCAATGACTCAGGTCCTGTGCACATGGCAAACGCCATGAATGTACCTGTTTTGGCCTTCTTTGGCCCTGAAACCCCCAAACTATATGGCCCCATAGGCCCTAAGAATCATGTCTTCTACAAGAACATGCCCTGCAGCCCCTGCATTTCTATCCATAACGCCAAAGTGGTGGATTGTCACATTGGAGTACAGTGCATGAAAAAGATACACAGTGAGGAAGTTGTTGAACAGATTGATCGGATGATGGGCTAGAATATAACTTATGGTTTTACCAGAAGCATGGCTCTTCTCTTGACAAAAAAATAGACCGATAAAAAGATAAGAACATAATATATAGAAAAGGCCATTGAAGTAAAGCAATGAGAGGAACGCCACCAGATAAAATAATAGCTCCTTCAGGAAGATTTGTATAAATCCAACTTCCCCCCATAGACACGTTCATCACTTCCCAACCATAAGCAAGAGTGAATGACAAGAAAAAAATAACAAGTAAAGGTATAAAATCTTTCCGCAGAATATGTGTTACAAGCGTTTCTTGACCCCTCTTCAGACCAATATATTCCAATAAGCTCCACACTCCAAAACCGACAAAATAATGAATATACCACCGATTCAGATCGGACCAAACCATAAGTGTCATTGAGAAAAGAAACAATAAAACACTAAAAAATCCCATCAAATTTAATATACGCCTATTTTGAGACACCTCAAAATTAAGCTTACTACTCGAATGAAAACCTTTTCTAACCAAAGCAGTTACAGCCGTATATGACTCATATAAGAATAATAGTCCTAGCGGAGCGAAGATGACGTATAAAAACAAACCTCCTTCTCGGTTGAACATTGGATAAATCCAGGTTAGAAACAAAAAAACGCCCGCTACATCCAATAGGAGCTCTATACTCAAGCCAGCCATAAATGGGACCAAAAAAAGATGTTTGTGCTTCCAAATTCTATGTAACAATGACTCTCCACATACCAAGTAATGGATGGCATCAAAAAATAAACTCGTGCCAACTAAGAAAAAAATATGTGGCCATAAACCCTGATAAACAGAAACCCCTCTCTCAATTGCTACTAAGGTAATTAGTATCCCTGTAATGAGCCCAAACCATCCCCACCCCTTCATAGTATTTACTTCCTTTTTTCATCTATATAAGCTTTTTCTTTGCAGAGACTTTATAGGAAAAGGCGAGAGAATTACATGTTAGCAGATAAAACAACATAATAGAGTGCAACTACCGCAAGCGTAATATACGAAGCAACTGTAGGAAACAATGCCTTTTTGCGCTCCTTATCCCCCATCACCAAAAGAGCCATACACTCACAAAAAGCAATTCCTAATGCGCTTAAAAAGAAAGGATCCTTATACAAAACTAAAAGTGGAATAAGAAAGGAAACGGAAGCGAAAAGCAAAGACTTCTTTTCTCCTAAGAAGATACCGGTGGAATTCATGCCTGCCTTTACATCATAGGTTACATCGATCAATGTACTCAAAGCATGCAAACCCATTATAGGCAATACAAGTAATAGCATGGTCGGACGTATGCTTAACAACGATGCATGAGAAGAAAAAGCGATTAAACTAGGAAAAAAACAACCCGCTGCCCCCACAAACGTATCAAAAAAAGGTACTTCTTTCCACCTCATACTTTGATGAGAATAAGCAAAACCCAACCCCATAAACAAAAAAGATAAAAGAATGTGCACAGGATTTTTGCTAAAAAAAGATATCATCACGAAGACCAATGGAAAAATGACTAGATACGGCTTGAGGTCGCCCACTTCTGACTTTTTGAGTAATGCCCCTTGCACACCCCCCTTACGAGGGTTGTACTTATCACTCTTCATATCATATATATCATTAATCCCATTCAGGTACAGGTTTAAAGGAAAAATGACCCATAAAAGCTCTAAGACCGACCACCAAGTAAGATTAGACAGCTTCCCTATCCCAACTAAGTACCATCCAGCCATAGGAAGCCAAAATAAAGGCCGGCTGATCATGAGCATTCGACTTATTTTCATCCTCTCTTTTTAAGGCATTGACTTAAATATTTATCGAGAAACGATCAATACATTTATTTTGTATATGCCTAAACTATATAAGTTACAAATCCTTTCCTATTCTATGAAAGCCGCAGAATTATTCGATGGCCTTTCTCTCGGAAGAGTTCACTCCCACAAAAATCTAGCTTTTAGGCGCCTCTACGGCCCAAACCGATTCCAACACCCTGTTCTGACTTTAGATGAAGCTTTAGGAACTGGAAAATTTCGTGTTACTGACAGTGGAGATGCTCCCACAGTCATTGCGCAAAGCGACCTTGAGCAAGATGTTTTTATCGGTGTTGGGATGATCTTTGTAGGCGACAGTCAAAATCGAGCAGCTATCCACCCTCTTATTGTTCCAGCCCATTCACAAGAAGTTTCTATCCCTGTTAATTGTGTACAGCATAGCCGATACACGCGGAGAGGATCTGCCTACAGTCAATCTTCTAGTATTTCCATGGCTTCTATTCGTTCTGGAATTGTAGCCCAAGAACATACTTGGAGTACCATTGCTGATGCGGCTAGTTCCTTAGGCTTAGAAACAGATGACCATGCCCAATTTGCCGAAGAAGCAGATCTTGGGGATTATTTAGCTGCGTTTGGCCCGCCCAAACCCAAACAAATCGGATTTATCACTGCTGTTCGACAGAACGGAAATTGCTCCTTTTATTCAGATATGGTTGGAAATGAAGAGCTTTATGGAAAATTACACAATCGACTTGCAGCGAGCGTAGCTCTGGTTGCGAAACAGAAAAACCCCGGTGCCATTGAAATCAGAAAGGATCAATTTATAGGTTTCTTACGAGAAGTACTGGAAGCTAAACTCATCCGACAAGACTTAGATGGCTCCTCCTTAGCAGACATCTATATCCTACAACACCCTGAAATCGCGGGCTCTGCTTTATTGTATAAAGGAATACCTGTCCAAGTCAGCCTACGAAAAGATAAAGTGCCATCCGGACAACATTAGGATGCTGGCGAAACTCGTTTATTCATGGCTTCTGATCTTACAGGTCAACCGTGATCTCTTCTTTTTTTAAACAAAGAATATTTAAAACAAACCCTCTAGAGTAAGATTTAATGATCCACATCCGTAAGCTCAATGGGGTGATTGAACCTTTTGATGAAAGCAAGATTCGACGAAGCTTGATCAATGCCGGAGCCAGCCATGACATGGCCCATGAAATTCTTGGCAAATTACGAAAAAGTCTGTACGATGGCATTAGCACCAAAGAGGTCTTTCGATTTGTCTTTCAAGAACTACGCAGATACACCCCTACTCTTGCTGAACGATTTGATCTCAAAAATGCTATTTTGCGCATGGGCCCTGCAGGATTTGCCTTTGAAGAATACGTTGCACACATTTTGCAAAGCAAAGGTTACACGACTCAAACTGACCAATATATTCGAGGAACTTATATTACGCATGAAATCGATGTGGTCGCTGAAAAATCAGGAGAAAAAATCATGGTCGAATGCAAACACCACATCCAACCCTGGAACGGCTGCCACATCCAAACCGCATTGTATGTCTGGGCTCGATTCCTTGAAGTTAAAAAGAACTTTACTCAACCCATGCTTGTCACAAACACAGTTTTTTCTGAAAGCATCATCCGGTACGCCAGAGGAATTGGCCTACGCCTGATGGGATGGAAGTATCCTAAAGGAGACAGCCTTGAAGAAAACATTGAGCGCTACAAATTGTATCCCGTGACGCTGCTTCGCCGCATTGAACCCGATACCCTTGCTCTTCTCTTAGAACATAAAATCGTACTCCTCAAAACACTTGCCCAATTATCCCAACCGGAACTCGCCCAAATCCTACAACTCCCCCTCTCTAAAGTTAAGGTCATCAGTGAAGAAGCTCAAGAACTGTGCGGGATTAACGAGATACCGATCTAAACCGTTAAGGTCTAGGCTCGAATGCCTCGCAGATTAGGTGAATGGCGTGCAAGTGCATCTCTTGCATTCTTGAAGTGACCTCTATTGGAATCTTCACGGCAATATCTGCTTTTTCCAATAGTTTACCTTTTGCCCCCGTCAAAGCCACCACTTTCAACCCTTGCTTTTTAGCTATGTCCGCTGCCAAAAGAATATTCTTAGAATTCCCAGAGGTTGAAAGCCCGATAAACACATCTCCTTTTTTCCCAAGCCCTTCTACTTGCCGACTAAATACTTCATCATAACCGAAATCATTCGCGATACAGGTCAACACTGCGCTATCCGCATTCAACGCAATTACTGGATAAGGCTTTCTGTTTTCCTTATAACGCCCCATCATCTCATCTGAAAAGTGCATTGCCTGCGATGCAGATCCTCCATTTCCTGCAATTAAAACTTTATTCCCGTCCGAAAATGTTTCTTGCAACAACTGAATAATTGAATTGATTTCTTGCTTAAACTCACCTCTCTTCTCTATTTCCACAATCAATCCTCTTAAATTAGCTAAACCATTCACCACCCTTCTTTCACCGTTTGAATCACCCATCTAGCCTTGCCTCTCTGGAGAAGGCCTTTTTCCACCGAGAAAAACGTAATGATCTAACATCACATCTCCCACCACTAGAACCTTTTTTCCTTTTACTAACTGAGCGATTTTACCCAGTCTTGATTTGTTTAACATTCTAATTTAGAATGGAACGGGTTTTTTATACCCCTACGAAAGCCTTAAGAAGACCCCTAACCTAGACTTACACCCACTGTGCCGCCACTTGAAAAGACCGAACCACCGGATAACCTCATTTTTCCATATTTTGAATACCCTTGATTCGAAGTAGTAATCTTCTTAGCATGCTTGATGTATAGACTTGGATTCTTCTTATATGCCGCACGCAACATCTCCTCCGCATATTTATCTTGAGGATAGCCCTTTTGCACCATTAACTTTGATTCTTTCAAGACATACGCATCATCCGCCTCTTTTCCAAACTGAGCCTTAAACACCTTACGCACAGCTGACATGGCTGCCACTTCAGGATCTACACTTACGGCCGCTGGCCTCTGCTTAAACGGATTGTACGGCGTTGTTTTAGACATATGATCCCCACAGGCCCCCCATTTACATGAATTCTTCACAAACTGCTCAGATACATGAGAGGTCCAAGGATAGGTTACGGGAGTTGTTACAGCAAAGACGTTTACTGTTAAGAGAACGAAAAAAAAGATCATAAAAGATGTTTTCATCGTAAAAAGTAGGTCTTGAATGTTTAAATAGTTTGCCATACCCCCCCTTCTTAAGACTTTTTATTTCATAAATACCTTTAAAAATGAGGTTAAGTTCTATTCCACCATGTACATCCTAGGCCTCTATGACGGACATGATTCAGGCGCCTGCATTGTGAAAGATGGCGTTGTACTTAGAGCGGTAAATGAAGAGCGGCTTTCCAGAAAGAAATTCCATATCGGTTTTCCTTACCTATCTATTGAGTTCTTGCTACGCGACCTAAAGTTACGCAAGAAGGATATTACTCACATTGCCATTGGAGGACTGAGTGGCGTTGTGGTCAAAGACGTGGAGGATCCCACTGGAGGGTTTGGCAGTGGAATTGGACGAGTATACAGCGAACTTTCCTTTCTTGACTTTGCCTTGCGGCAACGGTTCATTCGACATATTCATATTGCTAGCAACCTAGGCCTACGAAAAAGAAACCTTTTATCCACTCTTAAAAGATTAGGCTTCCATCAGCCCGTTGAGTTTGTCGAACACCACAAAAGCCACGCCTACTCAGCCTATTATACTTTTGGCAAACATCCTGCTTGGGTCTTCACCGTTGACGGCACTGGAGATTATATTTCTGCAACGGTCTATGCCCCCAACAACGCTAACGCGTTGAGCTCCCCAGACAATCTGGATCGCAACAACCCAATTCACCGAATTGCCAGTACACTTACTTATGATAGCCCAGGTTATTTCTATAGTGAGATCACTCATTTGCTTGGATTCAAAATGCTACGGCATGAAGGCAAGATTACAGGCCTAGCTGCGCTTGGAGACCCTGATAAATTGTATGATCAACTTAAACCTGCACTGGGATTGTCTAAAGACAAAACCGAATTTCGCAACCGATTCAAAGCGGTTGGCATGCGCGCTATCCGAAAGATGCGCAAACTCACTCAGAATCATGAAGCCAAGGATATCGCGGCAGCAGCACAGTATATATTAGAAGAAACTGTCGTGGAACACATCGCTCACATGCTACGCGGCGAGAAAAAGGTAGATGTAGCTCTAGCGGGCGGCACCTTTGCCAATGTCAAACTCAACCAACGCGTGCATGAACTCAGCAACATTAATACTCTTTTTATCCATCCCCATATGGGGGATGGCGGGTTGAATGTGGGTGCTGCTTTGTATGTATGGAGTGAACGTGCAGCCAAAGAGGGAAAAGCACCTAAACCAAAATTGATGGATCATGCTTACCTAGGTCCTGAGTATAATGACAAAGAAATCAAGGCGGCAATTGACCGAGCTGGATTGAAGGCTCACTTGAACAAAAATGTGGAAAAAGAAATTGCCGGATACATTGCAGATGGAAAAGTTGTTGCACGATTCAATGGACGAATGGAATACGGACCCAGGGCATTAGGGAACCGAAGCATCCTCTACTCGGCAAAAGAAAGTAGCGTCAACCAATGGTTGAACAGGCGCCTAAAGAGAACGGAATTCATGCCGTTTGCCCCCAGTACACTGTATGAGTACAAGGATCACTGCTACAAAAATGTTGCTGGAGCTGAACATGCTGCTGAATTCATGACCATCACCTTTGACTGTACACCTTGGACTAAGAAAAATTGCCCTGCCATTGTCCATGTGGATGGCACGGCTCGACCCCAGCTGGTTAAAAAAGAGATCAACCCCAGCTACTACAAGATTATTGATGAGTATAGAAAGATTACTGGAAGCCCCACCATCGTGAATACCAGCTTCAACATGCACGAAGAACCCATTGTTTGCACTCCGGATGATGCTATTCGCAGTTATTTACAAGGGCACTTGGATGTGATTGCCCTTGGCAACTGGATCATTACCAATCCTAAAGCACACAAGAATGAATAAAACCAAAGCACTGTGGACCTTATTCTTAGTAGCTCTACTCTTACGGCTCATCCCTTCCTTGTTTTTTTCCAGCCCACCTGGAAATGATGCCTCCAACTACCACCAAATTGCTTTGAACCTAGCTCATGGAGAAGGATTTAGCTGGCAAGGCAAATTGACTGCGTTTCGAGAACCCTTGCTTCCTTTCTTGGCCTCTATTCTTTACCAAGTCTTTGGAGAAAACTACCTCTATGTTTATGCCTTCCAATCTGTCCTAAGTGCTCTTGTTGTTATCCTTGTGTTCTATATCAGCCTTGAACTTTTTGCGAATAAAAAAGCGGCTTGGTTCTCTGCTCTTCTTACTATGAACTACCCCAACATCATCCTGTACTCTAAACAATTTCTCACTGAAACTCTGACGATGTTCCTCCTTACCCTACTTGTCTATTGCTTACTTCAATCCCGAACACGCCACATGTATTACCCTCTTACAGGTCTTGTCTTAGGATGTTTGGTGCTCACCAAAGCCGCCTTCCTTTTCCTCCTCCCATTCCTAGCCATTTACTATCTCATTGTTTACTGGAATAAATGGAGGAAACCTCTTCTCAAAGGCCTTGCCCTCCTTTTTATTATCGCTTTGGCTTTGATTGGCGCCTGGACAATCCGTAACTACACGGTTTTCCACGAGTTTATCCCCGTTGTTAGTCGTGGAGGAACGGCGCTGTTCTACGGTGTGTACATTCCTTACAACAATATGTATGTCTATGATACCCAGTATGATGACGTTGAGAAAAAGATTATGGGCAATGAAACGGACCCGGCTAAATTAGATGCACGATTCTACCAAGCAGCAAAACAGTATGTTCTTGAACATCCTATTACGTCCTTCTTCTTCTACCTCAAAAAGATGGGCATTATGTGGTACGGGCCTGCAGATGCCATTGGTTACTCACTCGTTTTGTTTACAGGCTCTGCAAGTGTAATCTATTCAAAACCTATCTTAGAAGCAGTCTTTAGTCATGCTCAAGTCGCTCTCGCTGTTCTCATCTATGTCGGACTCTACTGGGTTGTGATTCTTCTTGCTCTCTATGCACTCTGGCAGAAGCGTAAAGACAAGAATACGTGGCTTCTTATCTGGCCAGCTGTTTATGGTACACTGTTTTACGCTATGGTCCTCGTTACGGCACGATACAAAGAACCTTTGCTACCTTTAGTGTTTGTACTGGCTGGATATGGGTGGGTGAAACGAAGAGAGATCATGGGAATATTACGAATGAGCTTTCAGCCTAAAAAAATACGCTAAATCAGATTCTTATACAACTTCAGGTATTGATTAACGACTGCGTCCAAACTGTATTTAGAAATGATTGTTTCTCGAGCAGCTTTCCCCCACCCTGAAGGCTTCTGCAAGACGCTGAGCAATGCCTTGCTTAATGCAATTGTATTCATCGGAGGCACGAGAAGACCATTCTTTTTATCTTTGATTAAATCCACTGTACCACTAATCTTTGTTGCCACGATGGGAAGCGCTGAGCTCATGGCCTCGAGCAAGGCATTACTCAAGCCTTCGGCATGACTGCACAAGACAAAGGCGTCGGAGGCTGCTAGAAAATCTTCTGGATTTGGATGAATACCAAGGAATTCAATTGAATGCAGACCGAGTTTCCTTACTAAATTGTCGAGCTCTTGCTCATTGAACTTTTTCCCAACTATAATCAAGTGTGCATTTGAGACCTTAGCTTCCACTGTTTTCCACGCCTGAACCAACTCGAAAATGCCCTTCTCCCTTGTTGTCGTAGCAAGAAACATTACGATCTTCTTATTTAATGGAAGACCTAATCTTTTCCTTAATGTCTTTTTATCCTTTACCGACTTGAACTTCTCTGTGTCCACGCCATTCGGAATGGCTGCAATCTTTTCCTTTGAGATCTTGTTTTCTGCCAACTCCTTTACGGCCTGATTGGAGGTAGCGATGAAACCATCCATGGACAAAATAAATGACCTCATTAATCGACCAAACAACGAATGACTCAGTATAAACAACTCACCCACATGCTGTGTATTGGCAATCTTGGAAAGGCATTTCTTTCCTTTGAGTTTAGCGATGAGATATGCGATAAAGGCAGGTGTCAAAGCTTGATGGGCATGATAGATGTCGTAGGACTTTGAGAAAAGCAAGAACCAGAAAGCACTCCACAACCAAGTTAGAGTTTGTAAGAAGCTGCGCTTGGCATGGGAATCATATGCCCATACTCGATGGACTGGAACGCCTTGAACGACTTCAAACTTCTTGAGGTCTGAAAATCGACCCGTGACGACTTCGACTTGAACCCCTTTTTTGATGAGACGCTGCGCTAACTGCAAGGACTGACGCTCGGTTCCACCCACAAACGGGTGGAAGGTGGACTGGATGAAACAGACGCGCATGCAAGAAGAGAGAAAAAAGGATTTATAAAGACGATCCCTAAGAAACACCCCATTCTACGTGGCCGTGAGGCAGCACATCACACAATCCGTAGACTGCCCCAATGACTTAGGATTTGTAGGAGGACAGCTCGCCGTTTGCGAACAATACGCCTTGCCCACCGCCCCATTCGCAGCCCAAAGAGCGCCGCAACTATCCGTACACTTGCCTGTAATACTACAATGACCACTCACACAATTCTCATCCCCACAACTTTGACCAGGAGCACATTGACCAACCCAACAACTCTGCTTCAGCGCACATTTCTTACAAGAACCGCCACAATCCACATCACTCTCACTAGCATCTTTCACGCCATTAACGCAAGGAAGCTTCTTATTTGATAGAGCATTAGACACACAACAATACTTATTGCTGCCACAATCCTCCTGGCCCACACTTGAACCACCCTGAGGGCAACTGGATTTCCACTGACACGTACCTTTCTTAGCAACACAAGAACCACCCGTAGAGTTTAGAGGGCTTTTAATAGAAGAAACACACACCTTATTCGAACATTTATTGCTTAGACAATCTGAACTCTTCACACATGATTTGCTATCCACACACTTAGGGCAAGAACCCCCACAATCCACATCGGTCTCACCCGAATCCTTATTTCCATTTTCACAAGGACCGTTCCCCACTATTTGTAATTGAGCTGTTAAAACATTATTGCCCTCATTATCCTCAACAACTTTATTATCTGGGTCAAAAACTGCTTTAAAAACATGCTGACCAGGGCTAACTGAAGGAACAGTCCAGTCGAAGTTGGTGGAATACCAACTCCTATCTTCATGCTTCAATCTTGAAGTGCCTAGCTTAATATCATCAAAAAAATACCCGACCTCCACACCGCCAGCATATCCGCCATCTTCAAGGAATAAATCAGCATGAGAAGTGTATATTGAAACACTGAAAGCTGCATTCCCGCGGGTTTGAGACGTCGCTCTATCACCAATTTTCAATTTAACTGGGTACTCAGAAGGAAAATCGCCACCATTCAACAACATTACGTGCGTACTAAAATCGATGATGCGTATACACTTTCGGTAATAGTCCGCGCTGCCAGAGCTCTGAATCCAACCACAATATCCAGAAAGGCATTGATCATGACGCTTACAGCAATGCGTATCATCCACATTCTTGTCTGTGTCACTTACTGACTGACAAATCTTATATTTTCCTGCCTGCCCACCTAAGTTTTGTGATTCACTTACTCCGGCAAGGCCTTCTACAGGAGTTTGAACAGGCCGTGAAACCAGAAAAGCAACCGCAAAAATAGCTACTAGCGCCACCAAACCCACCCAGATCCAATCTTGACTTGCCAAAAATAATACCTCCCTCCTACTTATACCGTCTAATTTAAATAACTTGCTTTTTCTAAAGCCTGAATGAACCCCATATGGACCAAGCTCCTTACCTTTCTTCTTATCTTCTTAGGAGAAGGGCTCGCGATTTACGCCGAACTCATCGCCACCAAAAACCACAATATCTCCTCCCAACCCTTTCTTCAAGCCTTCCTAAAAATGTTCCCCCTAGCCATTGTTGCCGGAGGCTTGCTCATTGCCGGTTACATCCTTGGCTATAAGAGCTTTAAAAACATCTGGATTGTGAGCGCACTGTCTATTACTAGCATCCTCATCATAGAGCCTATTCTGGATTATACTCTTTTCAGTCAACTGCCCACGAAAGGAGCCTTTGTTGGGTTGATTTTAGGCGTCATTGGGTTTATTGTTACACTGATCTATTAGGTTTTTAAAGGAAATCTCCCCACTTAATTCATGACTGAACCCAAATGCCCTTACTTTGGCGAATGCGGAGGCTGCTCTGCGCAACATATACCCTACGAACTGCAGCTGGAGAACAAAAAGAAAGCCCTGATCCAAGCAATAAAATATAATGATGTTCAGGTGTTTTCCGGTCCTGAATATGAGTATAGAAACCGAATGGACTTTATCTTTCATCCCGGCGGAGTTGGCTTACGCAAGAAAGGACGATGGGATCAGATCATTGACATTGATACGTGCGCCATTAGTAATGGACGCATCAACCAACTCTTATCTGAGGTACAAAAATTCTTTCGAGGCGTGGACTACTTTGACATCCATAAGAAAAGCGGGGCGTTTCGCTATGCCGTCATTCGAACTACTACACACGATGCAGCCATTACCTTTACTTTAAATGATGAAAGCTCCAAACTTCAAGCAGCCATTGAGCAGATCAAGGCTTTTGCTAAACAAAGCACGGCTACGCATGTCCTTATCGCCTATGTCCCTCCCCAAACTGATGAAAGCACGAGCCAAGAATACTTTGCTGTCAAAGGCAGTGAGATGCTCTGCGAAACCTTACTTGGGAAAACATTTTACTACAGCGCTCAAGGATTTTTTCAAAACAACACCCTCATGGCAGAGAAAATGCTAGAATACACTCAAGGATTGCTTAAGAAGTATGAAACAAAAGGTGCCCATCTTCTTGATTTATATGGTGGCGTTGGTACCTTTGGCATTGTCAATGCTGAGTTGTTCAAAGAAGTGACTATTGTCGAAAGTGTGCCCAGCTGCATTGAAGCGGCTAACAAAAACATCCAAGAAAACCACGTAAGCAATGCCAAGGCTCTTGTCCTTGATGCGGTGCAGATTAAAAGACTGGATTTGCCAACACCCCTCTTTACGATTACGGATCCACCCCGCACAGGAATGCACCCTCGAACCATTGAAGAACTGAACAAGTTTGCTCCGGAGGTTATGATCTATATCTCCTGCAACATCCAACAACTTGCTAAGGAACTTCCTAAATTCAAGAGGTATACCGTTAAAAGTGCTGCGATGTTTGACTTGTTTCCGCAGACGCCTCATGTAGAGGCGATTGTGGAACTAACGAAAAATAAGGATTAAGAATATAAAACCTCTTGTATCTCTTCACTTAATGAGCTACGAATATCTAATGGATGCACACACCCAATATTTAGGGTGTACCCGCATATGTCTGAACGGGCAAATTCTCTTCCTACCGCCAAGCGATACTGGCAATTTTTTTCTAAACGAAATTGTTGAAGAATGCATTCGAGTTCAACTAGATCAACTTCCTGAAGCCCGTATCGATGATGAAGGCAGATTCTTTACCCTGCAACCTGTATTTGCTAGAACTACTCCTGCAAAACACATCCATTCTGAACTGACTCCGATCCCCACATTATTAACTATTATGCATAATGCTGGGTATACTATCTCTACCAATTACTGGACAAAAAACCGCGATAAACTAAAAAGAACAAAACGATCACTTTAATTTTTAGTTCCCTGCACACTTACCGGATCGGACAATACTTTGATGTTTTTCAAATTAGCTTGCTTAAACCACTGCACAACTTCTTGGTTGGTGTGCTTGGACTGATACTTCGGAGAATACCAATCATAAGTGTCTAGCATACGCCAATATGGATTGGGATGTGTGGAGATAGGAATGGATTTGCCTATCCCGCCGATGATTGGGAGCTGACGTAAACGGTAGAGCGGCTCAACTCCTAGTTTACAGACATGGAATAAAAACTTTGATGGAAGCTTCGTGCTGAAGAAGCGCCAGAAATCTGACAAACGGCTGTAAAAACCCTGCCAGGGATACAACCAGATGGCGATTTTTCCTTTTTTCTTTAACAATTTTGGAAGCTGGAAAAAGGCTTTCTTGCAATTGGGTGTGTGATGCAAAACTCCTACTGAATATATATAGTCGAATGCTGCTTTTTTGAAGGGAAGCTTAAAAACACTGGCTTGAATTATGTGAGCTTTAGGATGCAAGCCATGCAACTTGAATGCTGCATCTACTGCATAGGAAATGTCCATGCCCACTACTTCAGCGCCGTACTTGAGGAACCAATCCATCCCGATGCCTGCCCCTTGTCCCACATCCAGTAGAAGTTTGTTCTTGACCTCTTTCTTACTAAAACCGGTTCTTCTTAAAAAATAACTTTCCTGTTCCTTCGGCTCACGGATTTTGTCCACAACCTCTTGATACCAACCCCACTCCTTGCTGAAGTTCTTCGCGTAGCTATCATCCTTGATGAACCTCGGAATGAAATGACGAATGTGGAAAAACTCTTTGCATAAAACACATACAAGAATACCCTCCTTGATCTCGCCCTGCGCCCGTTCCTTGACGGATAGCTTTAAATCTGATTGACAGGAGGGACAAGCCAGCACTTTAAGCAAACGCTCCTTCATCTCATGAACAAAAAACAAGCGATTTATAAAGATTTACTCGATCCTACTTCTACATGAGCTACACCCGCAAAGCCGTATTTGGCGTTGGCACCATCCTTTTTATCCACCTTATTGCTGCTCTCCTAGGTTATGCTTTTCGATTTACCCTTGCTCAAAAACTAGGTGTTGAACAATACGGCCTGTTCTTTTCCGTACTTGCCTTCTTCTTCTTATTTAGCACGATAAAAGATCTAGGCATTGGAAGTGCCCTTGTCATCACCCTTCCAAAACTGTGGCTCAAAAATAAATGGGACCAGGTCAAAAGCTACCTTGCCATGGCTTATTTATTTAAGCTCGTTACGGCTTTTCTTCTTGCTATCCTTTTTTGGGCTCTTGCCCCGTTTTTATCAGAGTACTTGTTCAAAACCACAGACGCGATCTTTTTACTGCGTGTTATGGCTGTTGTCTTCTTCTTAGGCGTGAATGAAGAGATCCTTAGCAGCACCTTCCTTGGCTTTCAAAAATACTCCTACTTCGCTTGCGTTGAACTCTTCAAAAAGATTCTCCTCTTGTTTTTCCTTTTCATTTTCTTAAGATATGGCCTTGCTGCCCCCCTCTTTGCTTACCTTCTTACTGCGATCTTACTTCCTTTTGCTCTTTTGCCTTTCCTACACAAAACATTTTCATTCGCCCACCAAACGGCTACTTATTCTCTACCTCAACTTAAAACTCTTTTATTCCTCGGACTTCCTTTTGTGTTTAATACCCTTACCTACTCGATTATTAGCTATTTCGACACGCTACTTCTTACTTCCTTACGAACCTTACGCGAGGTTGGACTCTACAACGCCGCTCTTCCCACAGCGATGGCGGTTCTCTACTTCATGTACGCCTTTGACTCCGTCCTACAACCCCTAAGTGCTGAACTCTATCACAGCAAGAAAAAAGAAAAGCTCGCCCAAGGTTTACATATTTTACACAAGTATTTATTCATCTGCATTCTTCCTTTAGTCATTCTTCTTATCACCCACGCCGAACGCATCCTTCAAGTCTTCTACGGTGCAACATTTCTACCGGCTGCCCAAGCCTTGCGCATCCTTATGATTGGCGTTCTCTTTTATGCTATTGCCCTTATGAACCTAAGTGTGCTCTCAGGCATTGGACAACCCAAAACAGTTGCCAAAATCATGTTCTGGGCAGCCCTTGTGAATGTCATCCTCAATCTTATCTTCATCCCTTTTTTAGGCATTGCCGGTGCTGCTCTTACTACCACCATCAGCTATGCCCTCGCCCTTATCTTGTCTTGCCTGAAACTCAAACATTATGTAACTCTCCAACTCCCCTGGAAAAACTGGGCAAAAACCTTACTCGGCGGATTGGTTTTAGCCCTCTTACTTTACGGAAGTCATATGTTACCCATTTGGATGGATGTTTTCCTCATCCTTGTTAGCCTTATCTCTTACTTACTCCTCCTTTTCCTTCTGCGCGTATTAGACTGGAAAGAAGTTTGCATGCTCACCAAGGAACTTACCCAAAAACATAAATAAGACTCTTTTTTATAAGACCCTTTCTTTATGATGTCTAACAAACACCTAACGTTGAGTAATTATTTCCGGCAGATATGTATATTTATACTCGCGATACGCGATCAAGGCTTCGTAATTCTTGATCATGTCGGCAAAGCCTTCGCGGATTTCGACGATGGTTCTGTAGAAATCCTCTGTGTCCTTGCCGATGATATAGATGAGAAGATCCCACTCACCTAAGGTACGAACCGCCCAGAGAACCGCAGGAGACTCCTGCAAAAACGTACGCAAGGAACGCTCACGCTCGACACTGCGCACCTGCAACTTGAACAAGACTGCATAGATGCTAAATCCGAGACGTGTGTAATTAATTATGGGCCTAAAGCCCACGATGACCCCACTTTCTACCAGGCGCTTCATTCGGTATGAAACAATATCCCGACTTAACTTTGTTTTCTCAACGATCTTTTCAACTTTCATATCTGCTTCTTCTGCTAATACACTTAAAATATGATGATCTTTTTCATCCAACTTAGACATTTTTATTTTTTTCTTTATCTTTTCTGACGCAGGGTTCATGCGAAGATCTGGAAAGATGCGCTCAGGCAAAGCCGTACTCTTCAAGGTCTCTAATAACAAGATGATCCTTTCTTCCTGAATGGTTGGACAACGCTGCGAGAGATCCACCCGGAAGGAATCTAGGTCTTTAGGTGTCTTGGACACGACGGCCAATTCAAAATCCCATTTTCCCATGTATTGCAAGGCTGCATTCACCCTTGAATCGGTTTCAAAGAAACGAATGTAGTCCGCCTCTTTTTTCAGATTGGGAGGGTGCAAGGAAAGAAACAAATGATAAGATGAGAAACCCAAGGCTCCTAATGACACCAATGTTCTTGTTCCGATCAAGACCTGCTCTTGCTTGAGACGATCGATTCGGTACCTGACTGCATCTGGGCTCAGAAGGACTTTCTTAGCGAGTGTTGTGTAAGGAATCCTTACATCCAAGGCTAAATAAGCTAAGATCTGCTTGTCCTTGGCATCCAACTTTAGCTTGTTGGGAAACGTTTCCTGGGTTAAGACGCGCATGCCTTCATTATGCGTTTTTTCTATATAAATATTACTAAAAAGACGTACTTTTTACTACTTAGTTTCTTATATTTAGGTATTTTATTGATTGTTAGGTGAAAAACATGACCAACATCCACTTTTACGGCGTACGAGGGTCCATCCCAGCCGCGCGACCCTCCCACATGAACTACGGTGGCAACACCAGCTGTGTAGTGGCGGCTGTGGGCAACGAACTCGTTGTGATTGACTCCGGCAGCGGCATGGTAAAACTCGGCGAAGAACTCATGGGCACTGCCTTTGGTCAAGGACACGGAAAACTCCACCTTTTGCAAACCCACTTCCACTGGGACCACATCCAGGGACTCCCCTACTTTAAGCCGATCTATGTATCTGGCAATGAACTACACATCTATGGAGAAGGCAAAACAATTGATGGAAAAGAATATTCCATAGAAGAATTACTCCGCGGAATGATGAAAGCACCCTATCACCCTGTCCCTTATGAGGCTACGCCATCACAGAAGATTCACCATGAACTACAACCGGGCAGCAAACTGTACCTTCCTCATGCTGAGATCGAAGCAGTACGCGTGAATCATCCCAATGGAGGACTTGGATATATACTCCATAGTGATGAAGGAAATGTTGCCTTCCTCTGGGATCATGAACATGACCATGCTGAGATTGACAAGAGCCTACGAGAAAAACTCCAAGGCACGGAGGTGCTCATCTACGACACCTTCTGCACAGAGGATGAATACCACGGAAGAAACGGCCAATTCAGCAAGAAAGGCTGGGGCCACAGCACCCCCCAAGAAGGCGCAAAGCTTGCACAGGATATCGGAGCCCAGCGACTCTTCCTCATGCACCATGGACCTCATGATGACCAGAAGCTCGACCAGATCGTACAAGAAGTTCGCCACAAATTTCCAAACACCTACGCGGCACAAGAAGGCATGCAAATCGAAGTAGCGTCTCTTCTTTATGAGAGGGCGGCATGAAAACATGAATGAACTTCCCATCAAAGAAGAACTCAGGACGGCATTCTTCGGTGTATTTGCGATCATACTTAAACCCAGATGCATGGTTAGACGGCAGGATAAACATTATACGATCCTGCTTCCTGAATCAAGCAGACCCTCTGCTACACGGATCATCATCGGACTGCATAACCAAGCAGAACAACTTCAACCTGACTCTCTTGAGTTAGAGATCATACCCAATGAAGTTTACGTGCACATTCCCTATGACGCTATAGAAGATTATAAACGAATTGGGGACTTACCTTAAGAGAATACTCTCGATTTTATTTCAGTAAACCTTCATACACCCGTTTCAGCTTCTTTGCGCTTTCTTTCCATGAAAAATGCTTGACCACCCACTTCCTGTTTTCAAGGCCCATCTTCCTTGCCTTGGAAGGATTGTTCAACAAGAAAAGTATCTTTTCTGCCAAAGCGACCTCATCTTGTGACTCTACCAAAAAACCATTCTTGCCGTCTTTTATCTGCAAAGGAATACCGCCCACCTTGGTTGCGACAATTGGAAGACCTGCACTCATCGCTTCCAAAACAGAGTTTGGATAATTGTCATACAAGGAAGGCATGCAAAAGACATCGGCTGCGGCATAATACATTTCGATTCTGGATGAAGCATGACCTGCAAAAACTACGCTCTTTTCCAAATCTAACTGTTTAACTTCATTCCGGAGTTTTCCTTCCAATGGACCATTTCCCACCAACATCAACTTGGCTTTTGGAAACTGATCCACCACGAAACGCATGGATTTGATTAACAACGAAACATTCTTGATCGGCATGAAACGACCCGTGTACAGAATCAAATGAGCATTACTTATTCCTAGCTTTTTCCTCACTGATCTGCGGATGGAAGGAGAGGGCTTAAATCGGTTTGAATCCACCCCGATCTGAATTTCTATTGCGTCTTTTCTGAACTTCTTTCGAATCTGAACCAAGGCATCCCCGTTTGCAATGACTACGTCCATCTTCTGAATATATTTCTTATACAATGATGAAGGGGGCCCAGGGAAACGCATCACTACGGGCACCCTCTTGTACTTCTTTATTTGAACAAGCTTTGGCAACGACAACACTTGAACTACGTCGCAATCCGTTTTTTTCAAGCGATTCAAACACGCCCAGGAAAAGAAATTCCAATCCAACAACCCTAATGGGATATTGAAAGGAAAGGGCACCTTCTGATACACTTCACGCAGGTATGGAGAAGAAACATATTCTACTGGAAAAGACTTGAACGGCACCTTGACCTTTCCAAACCAAGGCTTACCCACTAAAAAATGAACCTGCACTCCTAATTGAGATAGGGCTTTTGCTAAGTGAACATCCACGTTCTCTCCCCCACCAGGGTTCATGGCCATTTCCCGATTGACAAAAATTACTTTCATGATTCACTTCTTGGCTACGAACTCATAATGTTCAAAATAATTTTTTAACACCGTGAAACACTGAACTTCTTTAAATCCCCCCTGCCTTAAGATCTTTTCTACCGACCTCTTTGAATGAGCAAAATACCCCATAAACGCCGCGTTATTCAACCGAGCCATCAAAAAACGAGGCCCTATTGGCTGCAAATACTGAAGCAACTGCTTAACTCCTAATTGGAACCACCGACACTTCAATGGAACTATTGTAAACACGAATAAACCTCCTGGCTTCAAAGCTTCCCATATGTTCTTCGCCAACGGGTTTGTGAATGGAACGTGCTCGCCGAGCACCCCGATGCTGATCGCAACATCAAACTTCTCTTTTGACTTAAATTTGAATAAGTCCTGCTGGACCAACTTTCCCTTTAATTTATACTTTTTCATGACCTGGCTTGCATACGTCAACATGGCCATTGATGTGTCTACCCCACATACATAGCTCTTCTTCAGATACGGGAACAGGCGACCGGTCCCACACCCCAGATCCAATACGCAGACTCCTTTACAATACTCTAAGATAGAACTTCCTTGAAATTGAATTGACAGCATTTCCTCAACCGAGCGCCTTATATCCAGCGTATGATCTATCTTTGCATATGCCTTTGCTGTTGAGGCATAATATTTATCCTTAAGCCTCTGGTCGTATTTCATCCTCATCCTTAAAAAAACCTCTCCAATTGTTTCATTTCTTTGGCCGGTAATCCATCCGAACGATATATCTTATTCCACATTTGTAAATACACCAATGGCCATAATCGATAATAACCCCCGATTTTACCAAATGGGGGATATAGTTTTTTCACTTTTTGAGCGTCGAAAACACCGGACTCTTTAAGAGCAGACTTATCGAGCAAGTGACTTGCTACTTCCTTTAAATCCTTCTTAAACCAGTTGTCTAAGGGGACGGTAAAACCTTGTTTCTTGCGCTTCAAAATGCTTTGTGGTAAAAGATCTTGGACTGCTTTTCGCAGAACATATTTTTCGATGAGCTTTTTTTGAGTGAACCCTGTTGAACTTCCTGTGCCAAAGCCACCCAATTTAAGTGAAACCGGAAGCGTCGTTGAAAACTCGGCAATCCTTGGATCCAAGAAAGGAACACGCCCTTCCAGGCTATGCGCCATGGTCATGGTGTCTGCCTTGATGAGAATGTCATTGGGAAGATATTCATTGAAATCCCATGCCGAAAGACTTGCCAATAGCTCCTTCCCAGGTTTGAACAGGCGCTGTGTTGGATTTAGCTGGAGTGGGGGGGCGTAAATACTTGCTTTTTCCTCTTCGCTCAAGACACCGTTGCTCTCCATATAAAATGTGGGGAGGTCTTCCAAATTTGACAAGCGCTTCAACTTTCTGCGGACCTGTAAGGTAGGTATTACCTTAACCAAGGCCTTGACTCCTTTTCGGATGAATGAAGGGACTTTCTGATACTGCTGCGCCAAACGCTGCACCTGCAACATCCGCTGAATACGACCGTAACCAAAGAATTCTTCGTCTGCTCCTTCTCCTGTTAATACAACGGTTACTTTCTTTCTGGCGAACTCTGAGAGGTAAAATGTCGGAATGCAGGTGGGGTCTGCGGTGGGGACGTCCGTATGGTACACGATTTCTGGCAGACGCTTAGCAAAACTGGATGTGACGAGTAACTCATGATGGTCTGTTTCGAAATGCTCGGCTACAACTTTTGCATACTTGAGTTCATCGCTTTCTTCTCCGAACCCCACTGAGAAAGTCTTGACAGGCTCCTTCATTATTTTGGACATGATACCAACGATGGTGCTGCTGTCAATGCCTCCTGAGAGGAAGGCTCCAAGTGGAACATCACTGATCAGGCGCTGTTGGACACTCTTCTCCAGCAACTTTCGCAACTCCCTTGCCGCATCTGTTTCTGCCCAATTCTTGACTTTAGGCGAAGGAAGACTCCAATATTTTTTTATAGTGATTTTTCCATTTTTAAAAATCAGATAATGAGCAGGAAGGAGCTTTTTTACATACTTAAACAAGGTGGATTCGCCTGGCAGATACAGCAAGGTCAAAAAGTCGTGCAAGGCTTGGCGATCCAAGCTGCGATCAATCCCTGCTGGAATAAGAGCCTTCGCTTCTGAAGCAAACGCGAACTTCCCCTCCTTATGATAATAATACAATGGCTTTTCTCCGAAGCGATCCCTTGCTAAAATAAGTTCTTTCTTCTTCGAATCCCACAAGGCAATCGCAAACATGCCATTTAATTTATCTAGAATCTTAATTCCAAATTCATCATATCCATGTGTGATGACTTCAGCATCACAATTTGTCTTAAAGCGATACCCTTTTTTCTCTAACTCTTCTTTTAGATCTGGGAAGTTGTAAATCTCCCCATTGAACACCAAGAACAGTGTATGGTCTTTGTTTGTAACTGGGTAAATGCCCTTCTTCAAATCAATGATAGCAAGACGACGCATGCCCAGGCTGATGTTTTTATCTGTAAAATAGGCCTCATCATCTGGACCTCGATGCACCAACTGGTCAGCCATCTTTTTAATGAGTGGCCCGTCCTCCCAGTTCATTCCACAAATGCCGCACATATCCCCTCTACAAATCAAGGCTTTTTAAATGGTTTTGGGTCGAAAGAATAGATTTTTAAGCCCCCATTCCCCTTAACATGAATTGCGCTGATTAAGCCATGTTATTACTGGCGCAATTCATGGGATGAATAATTGCAGCAAATAATAACCCAATTACTGCAATTATCCATAAAAAAGATCATCAACTTGACCATATCTTGGCATAAACGTATGTGCCCACTTCATGAACTCGTCTAAGGTTTGTTTCATTTCTCCTTTGACTTCCCAGTAATGAGTATTCAGACAGAAACTGCCATATTCCTTTGCTGCAACCATAAACTCATTTTGCAAGTCTTTTAAGGTTTTAGATGGGACTAAGGAGACGCACTGCAATTCCTTATAGCCTTTCTCTTGTAGAACAAATGGATAATAATGAAGCTGCTGCGAGACTAGATAGAATAATGCTTTTTCCTTTGCGTTCTTCCAATTCATCTTACGAAGCCAGGGAAGATAAGATTGATGGCAGGCCATGTTAAGACCTGCTTTTGCCACCGCTTGACGGCCTTCTTCAGATATTTTGTTATGAGGTGGAACGAATGACTTTATTTCCACTCCAAAAACCTTTTCTAAGTACCTTTTCCCTTCTTTTACTTTTTCGTATAAGTTGTCGCCTGCTACGAACTCAGGGCCTGTGAGGTAGTTCTTATGGCTGTACCCATGCAACATGATGCTGACCTTCCCTTCTTTGATCTTTTTCTTGAGGAAGGCTACAAGCGGCTTGTTCTCTCCTACGGGGAAGGTTTTATCACCTGACCAGTACTTTTGTGGAATGCCCTTGCTTTTTGTGCAGGCATGGAATGGAACGATGGCCAATGAAACAGGACAGCGATTCCAGATGGAACCATAGACTTTTTCCAAGTCTACTGGCTTCGTGAAATAACTCGTATCATCATCTCGAATGGCGAATTTCATACGCTGCTGTAAAGCCCCATGATTAATAAAGGTGATCCAAGAAATTGTATTAACCCCTCTCTTAGAGGCGTTCGTTTGGTGACTTTAATTGTATGAATACCCTACACTAGCATTAGACCCGAAGCTTGACGCCTGTCGAATCAAAACCAACAAAGGGTTTAAAAGTAACCGTTTCCTCCCACTTCTTATGAGTGGAGGTCAGGATCCTTTAGAGAGGATTTTGAAGCATGATGGAGTTGTTCATCACCCTTTGGGTGGTGGTTCTTACATATTCAAAGAAGGTTTAGTAGAGCATATCACCCGAAGGCTGTATTAAAATGAGAACATTTTTTAAAAATCTAAATGGACGAGCCTTTGAAGCAATAAAAATAAACCAAAAAAGAATTGAAATCAGGGCAAGCGAAAGCGACTTTTCCGAAAATTCTGTCAATCTGATGCAGCAAGGAGATATTATAATCTTTAAGAAAAGTGGAAATGATGAAAGAATAAAATGTGTGATTAAACGAAAAATACTCTATAAAACAGTGAGGGACCTGTTAGAAAATGAAGGTACAAAATATACTTTGTCAAGCACCAACAACCTAGAAGAGGGAGTAAAGTCAGTGGAGTCTATTGATAATTATAAAGAACTCATTGCTAAGAATGGCGTATTTGCTATTGAATTAAAAGATGTAAAAACCATGTGATCAGATCAACTTCTTCTTCGTCTTTAAGTCTACGAGATGGATGACATTCACCGGACAGTTTTGAGCGGCACGCATGTTGCCCTCCAAGTCTCCCTGTTCCAAGTCGGTCTTTTCAGGCATGGCCTTCTCATCATCACGCAGCTCCCAATTTGGACCGTGCATTGCCACACACGCTGCGCAGCCAATGCAACCTGGATGATCATGAACAATCTTAAACTTCACCTTAGGATCCTTCGGAGCCTTTTCCACTGCCTTCTTCACAATCGCTTCATCATCCATTGCCACAAAATCCTCTGGCACCAAGGTGAAGTTTCCTTGAGAAGCATAGTCTTGATTTGTTTTTGTCATTTGGGATTTGCTTACCATCTTCGAAATCCTCCATGAGAAAATGGTTGATGCTGCGTTCCCGTAAGGCACCCCTCGCAACGCACTCGATGATCAAACTGTAGGGATTTCGACCTGAGGATGGTAAACAAATTTGTCATCTTTAATTCTCCACCGGATGAACCTTCATCGAACTTGAACTCTTAACCCCTATAAATCGCTTGAGAAGCGTACTTACTGCACGCTCGGTCTTTGTTTCCTGACGATCCCTTAAGATATTCATAATGGACCAAAGCACCTTCTGTGGATGATAGAAGAATTTGGTTGCATGGAACTTTAGGTACGCCTTCTTACGGTACTTGAAGAGCTGCTCATCTGTGATGTAGTCCGACCAGGATTTAGCGACACTCAAGTCTCCAATACTAATGCACTTCGACCAATTTTTGGGCGTCTTACCCTGCTGCTCAAGCAAGGTGTACAAGTCTGAACCGGGTAAGGGGATAAACAAGCTGAAGGCAACTTCATCCAAACCCCCCTTTGCTAGGCGCTGGGCATATTTAATCGTCTCTTCCATATCCTCTACTTTTTCACCCGGCAAACCCAAGATAAAGTAAGCAGCTACCTTGATTCCCTTCTTAACGGCATATTTTACAACTCGCTCGACATGCGGGAAATTCTGACCCTTCTTGATGATCTCGTTTAAGACTCGTTGAGAGCCACTTTCTGGAGCAACGGTGATGTGATAGCAACCCGCCTCCTTCATGGCATCCAACATCTCTTCATCTGTTGCGCTTGCGCGAATACCATTTGGAGTTTGCCATTTAATCTTCAACTTGCGCTTTATGATCTCCTTACACATATCTAGTGTCAAAGGTTTATTGAGGGTTAGGTTTTCGTCCTCAAAATGGAACTCGGTAATGTTGTATTTTTTTACACACTGTTCAATTTCATCCACGATGTTCTTTGCACTGCGCGCTCTCCATTTACGATTCCAAATCCTTGAAGTACAGAAGGTACAGATAAACGGACAGCCGCGCGTGGCGAGAATTGGAGTCCAACGCTCTTGAGAAGGACCATGTGCCTCTCTTACACGGAAATAACTCTCCAAAGGAATCATGTCCCTTGCTGGAAATGGAAGAGCGTCTAGATCCTCAATGTACTTTGTCTTCGGAACAATAATCATCTCTTTACCTTTGTGATACCCAACCCCATCCAACTCTTCGATTTTCTTTTTTCCAGCTAATACATCCAGGAGATGCAAGAAGGTTTCTTCCCCTTCTCCATTGATTACATAATCAAAACAACGAAACTTAGTGGTTTGATACATGGTTGCTGATGGATGCGCACCACCTAGAATGATCTTTGCTTTGGGATGACGCTTTTTCAAGTCTTTTGCCATCTTCAAAATGACTGGAAAAGCAAATGAGAACAAGTTTGAAATCCCTATTACTTCAGTGTCGGGATCAATGCGCTCGGCGATTTGGTTGAAATCAAGACCCCGATAATTAAGGACCCCTTCTAGCGTATTGATCTGATCCGGAGCCTCAACCAAGGCGTCTACAATCTTTACGTCATGCCCATGCTGCTTGCAATATGAGGCAAGATAGAGAACGGACAAGGGGGGGATGACTCCTGCAGCAATCTGCCACCTGGAGAAGACTTGCGGTGGATTGACCAGTGCGACCTTCATAGCAGACCCTAACCTCCAAATAATAACGATTGTTAAGAATTAAGAGAGGTTTGAGTTACTTTTAAAGTTTTCGCACTCCCCCGTCGAAAAAGAAAGGCTTAAAAAGACCCTCTAAGTGGAAAAAATTCCCTTCACAAATCCCCACCCGTAGCTCATGTGAATCAGGAAGAGACTTAGCATGGTGAAAGGGAATTCTACTATTTGCTTGCTGTTTCGAGCCCCTTCGATGAGCAGCAAGAAGGCGTACAGAAGCCAAAACTCCGAAAACTTTATATATATCAATATCACTACAAAATGTAGTTGAATTGTATGACCTTCATCGACTACAAAATCAGGCCGAGTAAGCACTTTATCACGACCTGGATGAGGAAGTGGGACTACGACCTTGATTCCTTACGACAAGCACTGGAAAATGCCTACCGCACAGACAAAGTGGGAAGGTGCAAATACGAAGCCTACGTACGAACCAAGAACAAAAGCAGAAAATTGATATTCATCAAAGACGAAGAACGGAAAGAGATATTCATCATAACCGGAGCTGAAGGAAAATGAGAAAATGCCTTATCTGCGAGAAAGGAGCGCTTGAAAAAATAGAGGATATCATCATAGAATTAGAAGGCTACGTCTTCGTGACTCGAGGGGAACGATGCAGCCACTGCCGGGAAGAATTCCCCTTCGAGGAAGAAACCCAGCGGACGATCCAAGCAGCAAGAAGACTGGGCGTATGGCCAGAACCCTTAAAGCTCTATCGGCACCTTTCGAAAAGCGGCGGAGGCCTCGTATTCCGCGTACCTGCCGACCTAGAAAAACAACTGAAACTCAGCGAGAAAACTGAACTAGGCATAACCAAAGTAGGGAACAAAATTGTGATTGAAGTGGAAGGGAAGAAGTAGCTAATGGGAAAAGACACCCCGAACAAACCCCCACCCATAACTCATGTGAAGCACAAAGAGACTGAACATAGTGAAAGGGAATTCGATGATTCTTTTACTGTTGCGAACACCCTCGATAACGAGTAAGATACCATACAAAACCCAGACTGCTTTATAGAGGCAAGACAGCCAGGGATTGAACACCATCATCCACCCCAATATGACAAACACAAAAAACAAAGCTGGAACCAGGTAATATAATTGACGCAATGCACTCTTTCTGAAGAGCTTTCCCTTGAAGAAGCCATACTTGTACATCTGCACCATGAATGGCTTGAATAAAGGCCGGCGATGATGATAGACTCGCACGTCGGGTCGGTAAGCAATCTTTTTTCCTAGTCGACGAATATCCGCGCATAATCTTGCGTCTTCTCCTGTAACCAAGGTTTCATCAAAATAACCTGCCCATTCAACAAGCTTTTTCCAGACGAAAAGATTACACGTAGGGAGCTCTTCAACGAATCGCGAGGAAACGGGAACATGACGGATGTATCCGTTGCCATATCCCAACGGAGACTCCATTGCATTGCCTGTGACCTTCATCCAATATGTATCTTCAGGAGGGGTCAGGTTGGGACCGCCGACTGCACCCAATTCGTTTGTCAGGTATTTCAACCCATTTTTCATCCAATCCGGATGCGGATACACATCATCATCAATGAACGCGATGATGTCACACTTCTTGCTGGTGGATTTCACACTGATGTTACGCTTTTGGGGGATATTACTCGGTCCACTCACTACTACACGAATTTTCTTGTTTTTATTATATGCATCGGCAGAATGATCATCTGGAACCAGAACGATTTCATCTGGGGCTGGACTTAATGCGAGGCATTTCTTTACGCAGGTGTCCAGCCAGGGATTACGCCTAGGGAAAATGATACAGACACTGACAAAAGGCTTCTTCATAGAACAAGGACTGAGAAGTGTTTATTTAAAGGTTTGTAGCCTTATTTAGTCACACAGAAATGCTGCGTATTTCTGGTGCCTGAAATTTCAATTTCAGCGCACCATGTACTTCATGATCTTAGGGTATTCGCTGGGGGTAAATAGAACATTCATAAACTGGAAACAGGCATGTGTGCACTTGCATTTTATGTCATAAATTTCCTTGCGAATTTCTTGCGCTTTGTCTGACTTCCAAAGCTTCTTGAAATCATAATCGTAGTCTGCTAGATTGCCCATGGGGCGGTAGAGTTCACACGGGAAGAGGTTTCCATCACAATCAATGTATGCTGCTAACTTACCTGCCGTACAGGGCAGCCACTCACCCCCTTCCTTCATGTGCTCGGCCACGACGTCGTGATACCGAAGCTTTGCTGCTTTCAAGAAACGCTGAGTAAGTCCTGTATTATGATAATCGTATGACTCCAGAACCGCCTTGATCGTCTTTAGGTGTTTCATCACCCACTTAATTGGAGGCCCTTTTACATGAGGATCTTTACCTGAACCACGCATGACTTCAAAATTGTGCTGATCCAAACCTTTAAAGTGCTCCTTGATATATTTGTAAATATCGAGGAATGAATCTTGATTCACACTATTGATGCACGTATTTACACCGACTGAGAGATTCTTATATTTTTCTTTGATCTTCATAAGACCATTAAAGGTCTTCACACTCTGCTTGAAATTTCCCTTCACCCCCCGAATCTTGTCATGCATAGGTCCAATGCCATCAATTGAAATATCAATCGTGAGATGCCCTGGAAAGAAATCTAAAATCTTCTTTGTTTGCTCTAAGATGTACTCGGTATGGATTGCATTCGTGGGGATTGTCAAGAAATTCATCTTCGTGTTTTTATAAAAGGTCTTAAGCCCCTCTATTAGGTCCTCACGGATGAAAGGTTCACCCCCTGTTAAGGCAAGGGCAAGTAGATGAGTATTCATCGTCTTGGTTACTTTCTCGAGCTGATGTAGATCCAACTCACGCTTTCTTACATCCATTACTTTATCCCAATTGAAACAGGTCACACATCTTGAATTACAGCGATTGGTCACTTCCCAAATTAAGAAGATCGGACTCACGTTGTCCTTCTTAACTAGATACTTAGCGAAACTTAGATCTGATAGTTGCATGAATATTCCTTAATCGTTAAGAAGTTTTAGCTGTTTTTAAAGCTTTGTGACTATAAGAAAGCCTTAAAAAGACCCCTCAACCGTAAAGACCTTTCCAATCATTCCATTTAATCTTCAACAACTCCCAAAACATCTTAAACGGGTCCCTAAGCGGATTGAGTGTGCTACGATCTGAATTCTTCCATGTTACACCCACTTCCTTCAATCGCAAACCCTGACGCTTCGCAATCAACAACAATTCCACATCAAAACCAAAACGGTTGATCCTCTGCCTAGGGCAAACCTTTTGAATTGCTTTTTTACTCATCATCTTGAAACCGCACTGTGTATCTAAGAAATCCGGCAAAATCAGAAGTTGTACTAAAAAAGGAAACAACCGCCCCATCCATTGCCTTAATCCCCTTTGATGCTCAATGATCCTTGCCCCGGACGATTTTCTTGAACCAAAGATCAAATCAAAGGACTGATGAAACTGCCATGCATGCTTTATTTCTTCCAAAGGCGTTGAAAGATCTGCATCCATAAACAGCGCCCAAGACTTAGAAGCTTCCAAAAAACCACGATTTACACTAAACCCCTTCCCTGCATTGGGCTCATTTCTTAGCACTTTTACACGACCCTCAAAACGCCTCAAAATCTCTTGCGTTTTATCTCTTGAACCATCATCCACCACAATTACTTCAAAATCCTTCACATTCACCTTCAAAAACCTGAGCGTACTCATCAAACTCTGCGCCAGGCAACGCTCCTCATTATACACAGGAATGATCACAGATAAAGAAAGAATCTTCATATCCCTTTAGAATTTGAATCGAGTTTAAAAAGATTTTCGACGAAACAATCTATTATCCATTACACCTGCACCAACACAGCCTCCTTGTTATTAAACACCACTTGCCTTTCATTCACGTCCAATACAGCCAAACCCGGATACTTCTCCAATTCATGATTCCCAATAAAGATATATATAGGGACTTTGCCAAGGGTCTCATCCACATACACACGCAACTTCTTAAGACTCTCTTGCGATAAACCTGAACGATACACTTCTTCCACCAATGCCTTCCTTGTATTCACTAACAATGAAGGATAACCGTATAACTTCAAATTCCAAGGCGAATCGATCAAGGTCTTGCGCTCCCCAAAAACAGTAAGTTCATGCGAATTGTATTCTGAATCATTCAACGATACTACAAAGATGGCACTTGGATCGGTATGCATTTGGATCCACTGATAAGCTTCTAGATCTGCTCTTGGAACCACATATTGATTGGGTTGTAACGGACTGAAATTCAATGGATAAATCAAGAAATAACAAACTCCTAAAACCCCAAGCACCCCCCACACGGCTAACTTCCACTCCTTTTTAACCTTTTGGTTAAACTGGGAAACTCCTGCAGCTGATAAAAATGCCAGAGGAATCAATGTACCACTTAAAACTCTCCCTGAGTCTAGTATATTGAAGGTGTTTTTTATCGAAAATATAAAGATCCAATGACTTATAACATAAATCAATAGCAAATATAAGACTTCTTTTTTATTCTTAAAAGCATGCACTCCAAAAAAGCTAAAAACCCAGTGAAATCCATAAAACACGATGAACGCAAAAAGATACCCTAAAGGATACGGCCAACCAAAATTTACAATCAAATAAGATTTTCCTGGCGCAATAAAATATGCATAATATACCCCATACATGATGGTGAAAAAACCCCCTAGGAGAATAGACCACCATAACTGGATACTAGACCACAACCGATTGAACCCTCTGGATCCAACGCTCCAACAGAAAAAAATAGCCAAGAACAATGCAAATGGAAGAAAAGAAGAAGGATGATTCACACTCATGAGAAGAATATCCAAAAACAACAAGACCTGCCAACACCTCTTTTCCTTTTCTTGAATTATTTTATACAAAATCAACAAAGCAAATGCCTGATACAAGAACGACAAGGCTTTAGGGGAAATGGTTGTAAAAAAAACCTGCAACGGAAGCATTCCTGCAAAACTTGAATCGTACGTCCAGTCGTAGTATAAGATGGGGATCAGCCAGGTCATGGAAGCACTTAACTTAGCACTTAAGTTCTTTAGAATGAAACCTGCCGCCAAACTTCCTAACGTCAAACTGACGATGATCAGACTGAAAAAAACCTTTCTTGCGCGGAGATAAAGCCTACTCAACAACCAAGTAAACACACACACCATCACGAACGACACGGGCACCACCCAACCAGGTATGGGCACATTCTGATATCGATACCAAGAAGCAGGGGAAAAGAAAAAAGACCAACCCAGATGAAAAACTGTTCCAAACAAAAATGCGAAAAATGCTGTTTTTTTATCCTTGAAAAACAACCTACTCCCATAATAAAAAATCAAACTGAGACCTAATGGCACGAGGACTCCTAAATATTGCACTAAGTATAATGCAGGCACGTTCAGAAGCATAGATAAAATTCCGAACAAAATGAATGATCCGATTGGGTAGCGATCCTTTTCCGGTGGCAGGTGCGGATAGGTGGGATACGAAGAAAGGCCTTCGTTCCTCACTACAGCTGAACTTGCCGCATAATACCAATGGTCGTTGCGTGTAAATTTAGAGACGAAATCTCCTCCTTCTTGATAACCCAAGAAATAACTCTGCCAAGCCACTGAAACCAATAAAACAATCAACAACCCTAAAAAATACTTATCATATCGCTCCAGGTTGGTCTCTAAAAACACGCGTTTCTCTTTACCCAAAAAATCCAATATGAAAAGGACTACAAAGTATAAACCCAGAAACAGCCAACTGGTTCTTGTGCTTAATAGGGTTAAAGATGCCGCCCCAAACAACGTCAAAAGAACTAAGGACAAAAACAAGCCAAACGTCAAGTTACGCAACATATTTTTATCATTGAATAGATGATGGGCCATAACAAAACCAGGCAATATGATTAAGGACACAACACCTAACAGGACCCTTGGAAAATAAGGCAAAGAAAGACTCAACAAAGTAAGTACTAAACTAATTCCTATAATTACTTTGGAGGGAAAAACATGACGCATAATGGGTGAATAAACTCTCCCCCTCTTAAATTTATTCCCCCCATGAACATACATGAGCTCTAAACCAGCCCCTCATCTCCTTAGGAACCGAGCAAAAATCCCTCTTCGCATAGATCAAGTACTGAAACAACCACTCCTCTGGAGGTGTTCTTAAAGGCTGCGTGAAAAACGTTTGGTAAGCTATTTTTTCCATGCGAGGCAGTTTTGCGCCTACAACATAAATATACCGATTATAATCTCCCACTACAAAGGTTACCCGATCAAATTCTATTCTATTCTCACTTAGCAGATCATCTACTGACTTCAACCCTGAACGGTGATATGCCAATAGATAGATCGGTTGTTTTTTTGCCAAGCTTACCAGGTCTGCCTCATCCAGATAAACCACTTTCTTGCTTGTCTTAAACGATAGGATACTTGGCACAAAATGCTCGCTTGACCTATGAGGATTATCTGTATAAATTGTATCAGTTGGTAGTGCATCCAAATAAACCCCCAACACATCAAACCCTTCTGAATCCTTCTCATATTCTACAACTAACCAAACCTGACTTGCCAGGGCTAAAATGACTAATCCGACTTTCCATTTCATAGATAAAGAACTAAACCGCTGTGCTGCCAGCAACGCCACAAATGGAACCACAAAATATACATAACGCGCCTCATTCGCCCCAAAATAGGTGAAGAAAAGCACTAAAAACGCCACCACAGTTGCTGAAATAAATCGCAATCTCAACAAGAGGTCTCCTCTTTTTACTTTAACCTTCTTCTTAAATAGACTCTTCAAAAACGAGTAAACCTTTGGATACCCAAGTATTGCAGTTATCGGGTTTACGAACAAGAAAAATACCATGACAAAATACAAGACCCCCCCATTTAGAAATCCCCCATTCTTAAACGGCAAGAAAAACATACTTGATAGACGCGTCGGATTCTTACCCCAACTCAACCCAGTTAAAATCCCTACTTTTACTATAAAAGTTATGACAATTAGGCCCACTAACGCATAGACGACCTTCTTATGCACTTTTTCTACCTTCCAATGCCACAAGATCAGGTAAATTGGGAAGAAAAGATACAAAAAGAAATCCATCTCTTTTGTTAAGCCGCCGAGCAAAAGAAAAATGCCTGCTCCAATTAAGTCCTTCACACTCCTATATGCGTGGAACCGGACAAAGAAAAAGATGCTCAAAAACGTGAACATGAGTGCCAGCACTTCGGTTGTTAAATGATACGATACGAACAGGCTGATGGGTGCTAGGGCGTAGAGCAATGCTGTACACGACGCGATTTTCTCATCGTGTTTCTTCAAGGCAAAGTAAATAACCCCTAAAAAGACGAGGTCAGCGAGCAAGATGGGCAGCTTTGAAATCAGTATGGAATGAGCAAGCTTAAAGAAAGGCAAGACCCAATAATATAATACAGGCCCTTGGCTGAACACATGGATGCTGTTCTCCGATAATGACTTGATTTCGTATAAGTAACTGGCCTCATCAAAGATTAAACGGCTACCAAACCAATAGAAAAATGCTATGCGTGTCACTAACCAGACACTTAGAAATAACCAAATCGATTTCCACGATCTTCCCATTTTATAGAAGGTTAATCTTAAGCGTATAAATGCCTTTCTTTTTTCCGTCAAAGTCCCTCCATACCTCCACCGACAATCTTTATAAACCAACAAACCCTCCCTTAGACCATGAAGAAAAAATTCCTCCTCCTTAATCCTCCTGGCACGAAAAAATACTTTCGAGACTATTATTGCACCTGTGTTAGCAAGGCCAAGTACTACTATCACCCCCTTGATCTGGTCTATATCAGCGGACGCCTTGATAAACACTATGAACTTAGCGTCATCGATGCCATCGCTGAAGAACTCAACGCCGAAAGTACCCTTGAAAAAATCAAGGAGTTCAACCCCCAGATTATATTCTTCCTCATCAGCTCTCCTAGTTACGAAGAAGATGTTCCCTTCCTTACCCAAGTTAAAGAAGCCCTTCCTAAAACTCAGTTAATTGGATCGAGTGATGTCTACCGAGAGGTCCGCGAAAAAGCATTTGTCTTACACCCTTTTTTGGATGCAATCCTGCTTGACTTTTCTACAGATGACCTCCTCAACTACCTCAAAAAACCCAAAGGGCTCATTGATAATGTCCTATATCGGGCAAAAGATGGCACGATCGTTGCAGGAGCTGAAAAGCATGGCTATGGCGCTGCTGACATGCCCATTCCCCGATGGGATCTGTTCCCCTTAAAAAGGTATATTTTCCCCTTCAGCCGCCGAGGCCACTACGCCACGATTCTTACTGACTTTGGCTGCCCATTCACCTGCACGTTTTGCCCCATGAGCACCATTGGCTTTAAATTACGAGACTTAGATACAGTCATTAAAGAGGTCAAACTCCTCCAAAAACTGGGAATAAATGAATTCTTCATCCGCGACCAAACTTTTGGTGTAAACAAACCTAGAAGTTACCAACTTCTTGAACGCATCCAGAAAGAAAAACTAAACATATCCTGGACCTGCTTTTCACGGGTCGATGTCGTAGATGAGAAATTGCTCAAAACCATGAAAGACGCTGGCTGTCACACGATCATGTTCGGCATTGAAACGAGCAATGAAGAGCTCCTAAAAACCTATAAGAAAAACATCAAAGTTAAACAGATGTTCGATGCTCTTGCCCTCTGCCAAAAAGTTGACCTACGAACTGTGGGAACGTTCATCATCGGCCTTCCCGGAGAAACCAAGGAAAGTATTGAAAAAACCATTGCCTTATCTACTCAATTGGGGTTGGACTATGCAAGCTTCAACATTGCAACGCCCCGATTCGGAACCACTTTTAGAAAAGATCTTCTTGAAAAAGGACTTGTCCAAGAAAAGGTCATGCGTATGGACTCTGCCAAAAGCAAACCTGTCTTCAAGAACAACCGCACTTTCGTGCAAAACTCTGGAGGCAAGCCCCATCGCGTTAAAGAAATCAGCAACGAAGAAATTTTCCAGCTCCAACGTACTGCCATCCGCACATTTTACATGCGACCCCGTTACCTCCTAAAACGGATCGTTAGCATCAAAACCCCTCATGAACTCAAAGAACACCTATCTGAAGGACTGAGCTTACTCTTTGATTAAGCACAAGTAGGTTATTTAAGCATTTCTACCTAGCCAAAAACTTTAAAAGCACTATAAAATTCATTAACGCTAGTTAATATTACAGGAGACCAATGAGCAAAACACCTACTAAAATCTGCTTGATTAATACACCTGAACTTATGAGCGTATATGGTAAGCTTCAGAAATACATCCCGCCTACTGCACCCCCTCTAGGATTACTTTACATTGCAGCAGTACTTGAAAAACATTGCTTTCCTGTTAAAGTTACGGACTCCTATGCGGAACACTGGGGTGTCAAAGAAACCATCCGAGAAACCCTCAAATACAACCCAGATTTGGTTGGAATTACGGCTACGACACCCACGTTTGGAAATGCCCTTAAGATTGCTAAAGCCCTCAAAAAAGAAAATCCTAACATCATTGTGGTTATGGGTGGACCGCATATCACCCCCACAGCACCTCTTCTTTTGAAAAAGTACAAAGAAATCGACGTTTGTGTTAAACACGAAGGCGAATACAGCTTTTTAGAACTTGCCCAGAAAAAACCCTTAGCCTCCATTGTAGGCATCGTCTATCGAAAGAAAAATGGTGAAGTTGTTGCTAATCCTGACCGCCCCCTGCTTGAAAACCTAGATGACCTCCCTTACCCTGCGCGCCATCTCATTGATTTATCCAAATACCACCATGTCTTGTTTTCTTCCTATGGGGAGCCCTTAACGGAAATGCTCACCGCTCGAGGCTGCCCATTCCAATGCACCTTTTGTGCCTCTAAGATTACGAACGGCGTTCGAGTGCGATTTAGAAGCGTTAAGAATGTCATGGGAGAAGTGGATGAATTGATTAACAAGTATGGCATTAAAGTGATTGAATTTAGAGACGATACTCTGACCTTGAATCCACCCCGATTTAAAGAATTGATGAAAGAACTCAAAAAAAGAAACATCTCTTTTATTGGAAACGGCAAAGTCAATATGGTTGCGAAGTTCCCCGAAATGGCACAGCAATTCAAAGACGCCGGCGGAAAACTACTCATGTTCGGTTGTGAAAGCGGTGAACAGAAAATCTTGGATTCATATTTGAAAGCTCAGACCGTTGAAGAAGTCCGAGAAGCCTTTCGAATCGTCAACCAGAACAACATTGATACCCTTGCTTTCTTTATCCTGGGCAGCCCTCTTGAGACACAAGAAACCGCACGCAAGACCCTTAATCTTGCTAAAGAAATCAAGCCTACCTTTGTTGAATTTTTCTTGCTCAACCCCCACCCAGGCACCAAAGCTGAAGATGAGGCACGACAAATCCAGATGATGACGAATACCAATTGGGAAGAAGTGAACACTCCTCAATGGTTTAATCCGACGATTTCGCATCCGGTCTTCAAAGGAGAAGAACTCCAAGAGCTACTCAAAAAAGCCTACCGCGAGTTTTATTTCAGGCCTCAATATATGATGCGGCTTCTGCTCAAAATGAATAGCTGGGATAAACTCAAACGGTATACGAACCTTGCTCGTGCCATGGTCCATATGACCTGATTCTACCCTGGTCTTTTAAAATACAGCCTATTTACCTGTACCATGCTCGACAACTGGCCTCCAAGCCCTGCTAACACTACTGTTATCAATAAACAAGGCTGCGTTGCGGTCTGCACGGGCGCTACGGACCATACGCTCTTGGAACTGAAACACTCACAAATTGCCATTGCCGGAAGCTGCATAACTGTGAACCCAGGCCTTTTAAGGCTAGTTGAAACGATTGTAGCGAACCCCTACATCCGCTTTATCATCTTCTGCGGCGAGCGAAGCTCTTTCAAACCGGATGTTGTTTTACAGCAATGGCTCCAAGATACTCCTCAGCTGCCTATTCCTACCACTCAAAAATTAACCGAACAACTACGCAGATTACGAGAACAAGTGCACATGATCAACCTCACCTTGGACGAACACAAACCGACTCCCCACAAGATCCTTGAGAACCTACTTTCCAGGATTCAAGACTGTGCTATGAAAAACCCTGGACGCATCAGTCAAGAACCCATCCCCATCGAAAGCCCACCCCAAGTTACAATAATTGACGCCAACGAAAACCCAGAACTTGTCTGGGACCCTCTTGGACATTTTGTCGTCAAGATTGTTGAGAAATATATTGTGGTGGAACACTACAAAGCCAGTACCTGTGAATTGGACTGTGTGATCCGCGGGAAGACAGCAAAAGAAGTATTACACACTGTGATTGCACATAAACTATTTGGAGATTTTACCCAACGAGAGCAACACATTGCTTATCTTGGACGAGAAGTTGGGAAAGCCGAGATGGCCATGCTGAATGGATTTAAGTATGTGCAGAGCGAGCAGTTGGTTGTGAAGGAAAAAGGAAATGATGCTAAAAATGACGAAAGTTGTGGTGTGTGTGAATAATTAACTAGATGGAGTTTATTCTGGTTCGTAGCAGATTGTATCCTTGGGTTGGTCAACCCCCATATGAGCATGAGGAAAACGTGCAGGAATTCGATGTTCTATGATAAGGTTAGCAAGATCCCTAACAACCATTGCTCTAGCCCGCCCAATTGTTATTTCTTCAGATATCTCATGGATATCTACAACAGAATCCGCAACCCAAATTGTTGTTTTATAACCTTCTCTTTCTAATTCACACACTCTCTCCTCATTAAGTCCAGGTGCGTGTAAATACGGTAAGATATGTAGTTGCACACTTCCTAAATCATAGTCAAAAGCATGAAGTACTCCTGCATCAGACAACATTCTTCGTAATTCAACCTTGGCGTCCTCATTTGCGCTCCATTTATCAGAAGCAGTCAAGGCTGTTAAAAGAGCATCACCCTCCAATTTCACCAATACAGGCCAATCGTGCGTAATGCCAAATCTTGAGGATAAGTCATCATCAGGACACGTTTCTAAAGCTTGAACATAATCTATTAGAGACATACAGCGAGAAACAACTGCGATTTTATAAATGTTGACCTAAAACTTAACCTCATCATCCTGCACATACTCTTTGCCTGTCTGCAATGCATCGAAGGCTTTCTGTACTTCACGGCCCAGGTAGGCGGCGTGATCTAGACGCGAGACGAGGCCCTCGCGGATGGCGGTATGATACACTTCTCGAGGGGTTTTTCCGGTGATTCGGACACTAACTTCGTTCTTGTTCGGGCAGAAACCAATCTCAATTTCTTTTTTTTCTTTATTGATGCGGATGAGGAAGTAGCCCTTCGGATCCATGGCAAACTCTTTGTCATCATTGTATGAAGCGCGGACTTCCTTCAAGTTCCCCACGATTTTGGCTTGGTGACTTACTAAAACATCTCCAGAAGTTAGATCGGTGATTTGGATGACATTCACCGGACAAGCATGTGCAGCTTCCAGGAGCTGCTTTGCCTCTTCATCTGTGAAGTCATTCTCTAACATGATGAGGTCTCCTTTCTGATTCGGACTCTTTAGATAGGCTTTGTTCTCTGCATCCTTGAAATAAAAGAACGCTGGAGCCTCCTTCAAACACGCCCGGTTTCCAATACACAACTTCAGATCATGCTCGATGCGCCACTTTTTAGCCATGAAGATAGGAATGCCATACTGATTTTAAAAGGTTTGGAAAACCGTTATAAATAACGACCTGTTTCGAAAGATCATGCAAACGACCCGAATCGGCACCTCTTCTTGTCTTGCCACGGCATTAGGATTAGGCACTTGGAGCTTTGGTGGCGATCAATGGGAAGGACAGGAAGACAAGGATTCATTAGCTACCCTTCAAGCGGCTATTGAAGCAGGGATTACCCACATTGATACGGCACAAGGATATGGAAATGGACATTCAGAAGAACTCGTTGGGAAATTCCTAACGGAACGATCTATCAAGCGCGGAGACTTGTTTATCGCCACTAAATTTTTCTTAGATCCGAAAAAAGAAGTAAGCGATTTTGTGCAAGAATCCTTACAACGCCTCCAAACGAGCTACTTAGACCTCATGTACATTCACTGGCCGAATAAAGATGTTCCGGATATGCGCACTGTAATGCAAGCGCTAGAAGCAGAGCGAAAAAAAGGCACTGTCCGAGGAATTGGCGTTAGTAATTTTTCTGTTGAACAGATGAAGCAAGTGAGCGAAGCTGGAAAAATCGATGCACACCAGCTGTGCTACAACTTACTCTGGCGATCTCCTGAGAAAGATGTACTTCCTTACTGTAAAGAACAAGGCATTCCCACAGTGATTTACAGCCCTTTATTGCTTGGGATTCTGACAGGAAAATATGGCTCTACACCTCCCCAGTTTGGAAAAGACGATATTCGCGGAAGAATGGTCGTACACTTCAAACCCGCGGTTTACCCTTATGTATACAGCGCCGTGGAAGAAATGAAAGCAGTTGCTCAAGACGTAGGAAGACCGCTTGTTCATCTGGCACTCCAATGGCTGTTCCATCAAAATGGAGTGGGTTCTGTCCTTGTCGGAGCTCGCAATCCAGAACAATTTCGCGAGAATATGGCTGCCCTAGAAAATCCTTTACCTGAACAAGTACTTAACCAACTCACCGAGATCTCAGACCGGTTCCAACCCTATATTCCAGAGACTGGAAATATCTTTGATTATCATCCTTGAAATTTGTTTAGCATCTTCAAAACTCTTCATGTTTATCTCTACTGTTCTGTTTCCCCGTAAGGGACAACCCCCACAACGAACTTAATGTTTTATCAATGGAGTTTTGACCTGAGGATGCTAAACAAATTCTTAGAATTTACACCTTTGTTCTCGTAATGATCAAGTCAGCGAGTAAGCCCATCATGAAGATCTGGATGCCGGCTAAGACCACCATGACGCCACCTACACCGAAATGATTCTGATGAATGAAATCGAGAGTCATCTTAATTATCCCGACCAAAATAAGCAAAACACTAGGAGGCAAGAAGAAATTAAGCGGCTTGAAACAGGTAATTAATCTAGCGATGAGCTGCAAGAAAGCAAAGAACTGCTGCGGACGCATGGTTGACTTTCCTTTTCTTTTATAATAATTGATGGGAACAAACTTTACTGAATAGCCATTCGTGAGACAAGCTACTGTGATCGTTGTGGTGAAGGAGAAGCCTTCCGGGAACAAGTGGAAGAAACGCTCTGCAATTTCCTTCTTAAACACCCTCAAGCCGGAGTTGAGATCGGGAATTTTTGTGCCCGTTAGATAAGTAGTCAATTTATTCAGGAACCATTTGGCGGGCCTACGAAAGAAAGGAATGCTTACATTTTCTCCTGTTCTGGAACCTACCACCATGTCATATTTGGAAGTTTCTTTCAACAAAGTTGGGATTGCATCAATGGGATACGTTCCATCTGCATCCACAATCAAAATCCATTTTCCTTGCGCATTGCGAATGCCTGTTTTCAAAGATGCTCCATATCCTCGGTTTTTAGGGTGTGTAACAATCCGTACACCAGACAATTTTTTTAAGATGGAAGCTGTAGCATCGATTGAACTGTCATTCACTAAGATGATCTCAGAAGAAGACTTCACCTGTTTTAATGCCGCTTGCACATCCCGCACGGTCTTTTGAATGGCTGCCTCTTCGTTATATACTGGAATGATTATGCTCAGCTCTGCCATTTTTGTTTGAACCTAAAAGAGACTTATAAAGTTTTGCTGAAAAACTTAAGTAGTCTAACCCTCATTTATTGTCTATATAGTTAATATTAAATAGATTTATTTAAAACCAACCTTTAAAAATGAAATCTGCTGCCCACCCCTATGCCTAAAGATTGTACGATCATCGTGCCCATGTACAACGAAGAAAAAAGACTCCCTTCTTTTCTTCCTCATTTGATCGAGTTTGTCAAAAAAAGAACCGACTACACCCTTCTTCTGGTCAATGATGGCTCCAAAGACCACACATTGGAAGTTGCTAAAAAACTAACAAGAGGCACTCCTACTGAAATTCTCACCTACGCCTCCAATCAAGGAAAGGGTGCTGCTGTTCGAAAAGGCATCTTGCACACAAAAACATCTTACGTATTGTTTATTGATGCGGATGGAAGCATCCAGTCCGAAGAAATTCCAAAGATGCTACACTACCTAAAAAGATATGATGCTGTTGTGGGAGACCGTTACCATCCACACTCTAAACTAAAACGAGACCCTACTCGAAAGATCATAGGAGATTTGTTCAACACCCTTGTCTTTGTTCTTTTCCAATACAATGTAAAAGACAACCTGTGCGGCTTCAAAGGATTCAAACAAAAAATAGCACATACCTTGTTCAACGAATTAAAAACTACTGGCTGGCTCTTCGATGTTGAACTGTTCTACCGAATCAAAAAGAGAGGATACACTCTTTTCAAAATGCCCATTGCATGGGAACACAAAGAAGGCAGCAAAATAAAGCCGCTTGATCCTCTTAAAATGTTTTTTCAGCTCTTACTCCTGCGCATTCGATTATGGATAGAATAACTTATTTCTGAGCCTGAATACATAGATATAATTTCATAGGAGGAAATGGAAGCTTCTCTAGCTTAGGCTCGATCCATGCTCCCAGACGATTATTTGCTAGAAAGCTAGGCAAGACCCCATACCTAGTAAACCGTATGTTCTTAAACCCAGCCTTCTGCATCAACTTTTTTAAGTACATTTTTCTTAAATTGACATATCCCTTCTCACCCTGCCAAGTCATGTCTTTCTCTACTAAAAGCTGGACATAGTAAAGAGGATTCAGAATGTTCGGCTCAGTAAATATCAGCTGTCCTTCGGGCTTAAGCATGCAATGAAGACTTTGAAAGCAGCTTTTTAGATCATCTATATGGTGAAGAATGTGAAAACCCAAGATTACATCAAATTCCTTATCCCATTTCTTACTGACTGAAAAAAGATCCTTATTCACAACGGAAAGCCTTCCCAGATACGGCCTTGCCGCCTTCTTCAACCGCTCTGCCATGTGCTTGGAGAGCTCCAAAGCTGTGATGTGAAATCTTTTCTTCAGCAAAGGAATGGTGAAACGCCCACTCCCTGCTCCAATCTCCAAAATTTTATCTCTTTTCATCAAGCCTGCTTTCTTGATTGTGTGATCGACGACGTGATTTACAAAATGTGTGTCTTGATAATCCAAATAGGCATGATCCTTCTCATAATACTTCAGTTGATAGTCTTTATTTTTGTTCATAAACTTTTATTCTCCTTGCACCCTTTCAAAGACTCATTTGGCCTTGTGACCCTAAACAAGTACACTTGATTTATTCCCTGTGAAGCTACCTCCAACAAACAGAAACGAGGATCCTTGACATGGACTAATTGACGGATAAACTCCTCCTTTAAATACGGTGCTTCATCTCCCCAAATATACGGCTCCTTCTCAAACAACAACAACCCATATGCTGGATGATCATCTGAAGTTAAAATGTAAGTCATGTTCTGCTTTAAACTAAAATTATAAAGCCGATCTACGCTCTGATTTTCCACAGGTTTACTCTCACTGGAAAATTCGAAAAATAAGATGTTGTCCCAATTCAAATCGTACTTGGCCATGTACGTTACAGAACGCATGCCTACTAAGATAACCTTGTCTTGCTTCTGCATCCGCCCCGACAACATTTGATATGCATCGTCAAAAGGCACGTAGCGATCCTCTGCATTCCTGTACGCAGCAAAAAGTGTACTGCCTGCCAAAATCATGAGCAAGAGCCATGGCAAAACCTTCACAAAACCCTTATTTGAAACCCATTTGTAGAGGAAAAGAACCCCTAAGATCAACGCTGGAAGCGTATAATGCAATGAATATCGATGAATGTCCTTATTCCAAATGATGTGCATGGCATGAAAACAGAAAAAACCAACAAACCAAAGGATGACGAAACGGTGCGCTTGGCGACCTTTGATCGCATAATAAACCAGCCCGGCCACAAACAAGAAGAAAAAGATTCCTGTAAACGCCGGAATCAGATATGAAAACATTTTTACAGTGAACATCGAGAAAACATCCAACACGTGCAGATCGTAATAATACACTCCTTCCATCTTTGCTGTTAAAATCCAAGGAAGAACTGCAAGGAGAAAAATGATAAAGTTCAGTAAAAAGCCCTTGTGCTCGACGAAGAAACCACAGAGCCACTTCCAAACTCCATTACTTAGCTTAGAGTGAAATAGATAATCCAACCCTAAAAAAACAAGGAATAAACCATATAAGATAATGATGAAATCCTTAAAGAAAAAACCCGTGACCATGAGCAACATCAGGTAAGATGCATACATTGACCTTCTATTCTTCAAATAACGTAGAAAGAAGTATACTGAGGCCATCATGAAAAGGTCCAACGCCGGATCGATGAACGCAATGCTTGAATAATAAAATACGCTCGGCAAGAAAAAATAAGCCAAACTTCCAAACCATGCTGCATCCCTTCTTCCAGTAAGCAAATGGATTGTTTTGAATAAAAAGAAGGCTGTGAACGACACCAAAACCAAAAGTCCTAGTCGGATAAAGAAGAGCTGATAGCCGAAAAAGAAAAGGCTGGCCAGGAAGAGATAAGCAGGCAACGGCGTGTATCGGATCAAAATCCATAAATTAGGAACATAACTAGAACCTGGATGCTGAAGCGCTACAATTTTATCCAATAGGTGATTCACTCCCCAGAAGAATAAAAATGACAACAAGATACCCCCCATGACTATCTTCCATAAATGGGCCTGAACAAAAACAACCACACTCTTCCAACGACACTTAGCGAATATAAACCCTAATATCATAATGAAGAATAAGACATACCCTACCACTGGGGATAATGGGCCTAAGGCAGCCCCCATGACTTTTTCGATGGGCTTATACAAGTACGCCGCACGCCCAATGTGATAATCTTCATCGCCTGGATAGGTTAAAGGCTTTGCTAAAAGAATGGCTTGCGACAAAAACAATATGATAAAGAGAACGAACCATACTTTAAGATCTCCAGAGGGTTTACCTTCTTGAAATGACTTAGCTGTTTTGCCATTCCATTTTTTAAACAAAAGAACCGATATTAGAATAATCACTGTAAATAGAAAAAAACATATGATCCGCGCCTTGAACCCGTTAAACACCAACCAGACCGGGTAGACTAAGTAGTTTAAAAAAAGAACTAAAAATAAGAAGAAACTTAAAAGACCCACCTTTTGCTTGGCACCCTTTATCATCCCTCTTAAGATTTAAACTTGCTTTATAAATTTTAATACCCAAGTGCGAAACTCTTAAAAACAACCCTGCTTTCTTCTATTCATGGCCAAGTACAAGATCATTTTTGATAAGGAAGCCTGCATTGGAGTTCTTGCCTGCTCTGCTGCTGCCGCTAAATTCTGGATCCCAAAGGATAAAAAAGTGGAATTAAAAGATGCCGTGTATAATGAAAAAACAAGGATGTACGAACTCATTATTGATGAGAAAGACTTTGCCGTGAACCAGGAAGCGGCTGAAGTGTGCCCTGTTGAAGCCATCAAGGTCGAAAAGATAGAAGACAAAAAAGGTAAAAAATAGCATGTCCATTCAATTGATCCTGGTTTCTGACCGGGCCCTTCTTGAAACACGCCCAGAGTACCGATACGCGATCATCAACCAGGCTTTACGTAGTTTCACCATGCGTTTTACCGACCAAACAGCCCTTGATGAATTCTGGTGGACTTCTGAACCTGAGCGCATTCTAAAAGAAAAACTTCATGTGACTGATCCTACCGTCTTCTGGAAAAGCTACAACCGCCAAGAAACAGCCGAATTTCGCAAGCAACTTACCAAACCTTACTCAGATGTTGCTGAACTGGATGCCTTGCGAAAGAAAAAGATTCATATTATCCTCTTAGCGCATGATCATAAAGAGCTCGCCCAAGTAAGCATGGAAAAACTGCCTAAGATAAATGACGTGATCTGCGTTCCTAGAGACACTCTAAATTACGGGAAAAAGATAGAGGAAGCCATTCAGAACATGCTCAAAATGCACGCGGTGAAACCTACAGAGGTACTTTTGATTTCCAACATGAAAGAAGACTTGGAAGGAGCTAAAAAGAACAAGGTCTCCTTTGTCTATCTTGCCCGCAAGGCCTCTCCGACCTTAAAAGAAAAGAACAAAATCGACTCCCTCGACCAAATCAAAAGGTTTTTATAATTAAAACTCTGAAGGGTCTTATGGCGGAAATCTTGTTTCAAGAAGGATTTGATGCGTTCTTAAAAAACCTTCAACACACCACACTCATTCCCCAAGGAAAGCCCAAAAAACATGTTCTTAGCAAACGCGACTTAAAAGGAGAGATCGGAAAACAAACTATCCTTAAAGACTATGATCTAGCTGTAGACATTGTTCACATCCTTGGAACAGTTAACCAATTCTCTGGCCTGGGCAACGTGATTGTCATTGAAAGCCAAGGATATAAGATTCAAGAAACTACTCTACAAACTTCTGGTCTCTGAGCACTGATTTTCCTTCGACAATTACATCATTTATATCGCTTCCCTGCACAGCATACACCAGATGAGAGACTACATTCTTTTTTGTGCACGGCTCAAGATGCAAACCGATGTTCAACAGGATTAGATCTGCTTTTTTACCCAACTCTATACTCCCAACCTCTTTTTCTATCCCCAGACACTTCGCGTTTTCTACTGTTGCCATATCCAACACTTTTTGTGCTGAAACTGCTGCTGGGTCCCAGCGATGCTGCTTATGCAACAAAGCACACACCTTCATCTCCTCAAACATGTCTAGGTTGTTGTTACTCACCACGGAATCGGTTCCAAGCCCCACCGTTACTCCAGCTGCCCACATTTCAAGAAGAGGCATGACTCCTCCTGAAGAAGTCTTCATATTCGAAATCGGGCAATGAATCACCTTTGCACCTCTTTTTGCAATTAACTTGAGCTCTGCCTTGGTAAGCCAGATGCAATGAATCAATAATGCTTTTTCGTCCAAAAAACCAAGACTTTCTAGGTACTCAATCGGCAGCTTCCCTGTTGCTTCTAACGTTTTAAAACGCTCGAGACGCGTCTCACCTATGTGCATCATCTTAAGCAGTGTATGTTTTTTTGACAACGCCTGAATCTCTTTTAATGTAGCTTCATCCTCTGAATATTCCTTGTGTGTATGAACGGAATGTGCACTCAATACAGGTGTAATTCCTGAACCCTTGAGCAACTCAACTATTTTTTTATTGCTTTTACTCGCCGAATAAAAAACCCTCAACTTGCTCTCTTGCAGAACCTTTTTTACTTTCTCTGGAAAAAGTCGGTATGAATCAAACAAGGTCGTGGTTCCGAAGCGAAGAGATTCTTGACAACCCCTTTTTACGGACTCACCCACTTCTTCTGCCGTAAATTTTCCTTCTGCTGCCTTGATGTATCCTAACCACTCATCCAACTCCTGATCATCGTATAAACCCCTTAAACTTCCCATTCCTAGATGAGTATGCGCATTGATCAAACCCGGCAAGAGGATTTTACCCTGCCCCTTGAGCATTTCCTCTCCTTTCTCACTCAACTTTTTACCGATTTCGACAATCCTGCCTTCTTTTATACGCACATCTACATTTTCCAAGACTTCTCTCTTCTTATTTTGAGTGACTGCAAAGGCACAATTTTGAATGAGCATGCCTTCCAATAGCTTACTCTAGTTTTTAAACCTTCTAACAAAGCTTTATAAAGGATAATGGAGGAGAATTGAGTATGACCAAGCAACACAGAACTACCGCCACAAAAACAAAGTTTTTGGGCCCCAAAAATCAAAGATTTTTGCGGGTTCTGGAGCTTGAACACTAAAATGTCCAAACTATCCAAAGAACGCTTGTCCCAATATTTCTTTCTGATTCTGCTTTTCCTGATTATATGGCTTAGTTATAGTGTACTTGAAATCTTCCTTACCTCCATCCTACTTTCCATCATCCTCACTTATTATTTTTATCCAATCTATACCTCGCTTCTGCACGGCATCAAAAACAGGAGCCTGTCTGCCCTCATCATGATCCTTCTTATCCTTCTTATTGCGGTTCCTCCCGCCGTCTATGTTACCTTAAAACTTGCCAATGAAGCTGTTATCGCCTTTCAAAACATCAATATCCAATACGGCCCCTGGACAAAAGAATTTATATTCAACTTCATCGAAACCCACGTCCCCCTAGGAGAAATGCTCACCCAGCTGAGCACCCAATTTGTGGCGTTTACCAAATCCAATGCTCAACAAATCCTAAGCAGTGTTTCCAATGCCATTTTGCAGCTGTTCATCTTCTTCTTTGTCATGTACTACTGCTTCAAAGACGGACCTGCCTTCTTCAAACATGTCCAAGAAGTCCTACCCCTTAAAAACCAGCAAAAAAAGATCCTCACTCACGAACTTACTCAGATGATCCATGCGGTCATTCACGTCCAATTCACCACGGCACTTTTGCAAGGTATCATTGGAGGCATTGCCATTTGGATCTTTGGCATTCCTAACCCCATTTTTCTTGGATTTCTCATGTTCATTCTTAGCTTTCTACCTATTATCGGCTCTGCCCTGGTATGGATTCCTTGTGCTCTCTGGCTCTTCTTGCAAGGCCACACCTATGCCAGCATCGGCCTTCTTGCCTTTGGGTTCATCGTCCTCATCAACATCGACAATCTTGTACGCCCCAAACTCATCCACAACAGCACCAACCTTCACCCAGTTTTTGTATTCCTAGGTGTTCTTGGAGGTCTCAAAGCCTTTGGCTTTAGCGGCATCCTACTTGGACCTATTGTTTTATTGATGCTTACTGTACTCGTACGGTTTTATCGAGAGGAACACGCCGCATGAAACACACCCACACCATCACGTTCTACTTGGTTCTGCTTTTTATTTCCACCCAACTTTTGGGACTGTGGCTTCTTAGCAGAAATCTACATCTAGAACAAATTGATGGACACATTGGACTTCAACACACCGACACCATCCTTGGACCTCGCCCACAAACAACGGGCGCTGCTTCGTTTATTTACATTGCGAGCGCTGTGGTCATCGGAACCTTGCTTTTGCTTCTCCTGATTAAATATCGAAAAGTCCAACTCTGGAAGTTCTGGTACGGCCTTGCCTGCTTTCTTACCCTTAGCATTGCCTTAGGCGTATTATTACCCAGTCTCTGGGCCTTTGCACTTGCCTTGGTTCTTGTTCTACTTAAACTCTTACGACCTAACATTTATACTCACAATATTACTGAGATCTTTATCTATGCTGGCATCGGCGTTTTTTTAACGCCTCTACTCGACCTTACTTGGGGTGTTGTACTCCTCATTGCCATCGCCCTTTATGATATGTACGCTGTCTGGAAAAGCAAACACATGATTGATATGGCTCAATTCCAAACCCAAACCCATGTCTTTGCCGGACTCTCCATTCCCTATAAAATAAGTACCCAGCCTATTTCTAAAGGCCAAACTAAAATCCTTACTACTCCCCCTCTAAAAAAACAAGAATACAAAAATGCCATCCTTGGCGGGGGGGATTTAGCGTTTCCTCTTATCTTCACTGGGAGCGCCATGGAACACCTTCTTTTACAAGGATTTACACTACCTCAAGCCTTAAGCCACAGTGTTGTTATTGTTCTGGGCAGCAGTGCCGCCTTATTCTTATTACTTACCTTGGCCAAGAAAGACCGCTTCTACCCTGCCATGCCCTTTTTAGCCATAGGATGCTTTGTAGGGTATGGAGTTATGCTGCTTCTGTAAACCTTTATCGAGTGGTTTTAGTCAATGTTTCAGGAGCTACTCCCTTTTATAATCTATGATCTGATTTCTGGGGTACTTAACACGTTCTTGTCTAATAACGCTTTTGTTCAAAACGTTATAAGCTTAACATGCGTTAATAAAATCCTAGTTACTCTCCCGTTTTCTGAGCAACAAAGAGCATGGATTCTGGACACCCTGAGAATCCGTAGCGAACTTCAAGTAGATTGTACCCTGATTTCATAAGCATCTGTTCCATCTTCTCCCTCTCAATACGCAAAAGCGAGGCCCTGGCCAATTTTGGTTTAAGAAGAATACTTTTCCCATTCCATATAATTTTTTGCCCAGTAATGTCTTTGCCATTCAGTTCGTATCGAATATCATCCCATCTAGTATCCGCTTTTCCTTTTGTAAGAATAGAGGTCTGTTTCAAAACACGCAAACCTTTCTCCAGGTTGATGGTGTAGGTTGGAATTTTGAATGGTTTAGGGTGTGGGGGAAAATGGGTGAAATCAACAAAAAAGAGACCTTTCTGATTTAAGGCTTTGAAAATTCTTCTCAATGTATTTTCACAAACTTTGTAGTTTGGCAGGTAGCGGAATGATTCCCAGAAACAGCAGATTATATCAAATTTTTTTTTTGCTCGTAACTTGCTCATGTCGGCTACGCTGAATGTTGCACGAATACCTTTCGTTCTTGCTTTTTCAATCTCATCCTTTGAGATGTCTGTCGCCCTTATAACAAACTTTTCTTTAGCCAGTTGCTTGGTGAAATTGCCTGTGCCACAGGCAAGTTCCAAGAGAATTTTAGCTTTAGGATTGTGCTGCTTGACAAGTTTAATTACTTCAGAAGCTCGCTGCTCATAAACTACTTCAGTAGCGATTTTATCGAAGACATCGACCATCAACCCTGAGTAAAATTCTTCCATAAGAATAGATATTTTTGTTGCTGTGTTGCATAATTACTTCCTTTTTAAGATTTTGATTTCTAAGACTTTAAG
>JBBSWA010000002.1:0-56661 GCA_038046485.1 Nanobdellota archaeon | reverse complement strand
TAGGAAGACACGTACCCCTACAAGCTCCTTGTTTCATGCAAGTACAGGTTCCGGAGACCCACTTTTTCTGCCTTGGACGACCGACATAGTTTTGCACCTGGTAGAGCGGTTGCTGGACTTGATACCCTGAAGGAGCTGTATTGTAACCCATAAGCGCTTATAACAAAAAGCTATATATAAAGCTAATCCTTACAGATACTCATGCAAAAGGTTAAAGTCACCCGATGGAAACGCACTGGAAAACCCACGCTAGGTTTACTTGAAAAAGAACTCATCGCAGAAGGATTGGATCCTAACTTATTCACTTCCAACCCCGGGGACGCGTATCCAGACCACAGCCATCCTTACGATGAGGTACGGGTCATGGTCAAAGGAAGAATGAGGTTTGTTATTGGTAAAGAGAGGTTTGTATTGAACCCCGGTGATCGCATTGAATTCCTGAAGAATACGGTGCACAGTGCGGAAGTGGATGGAGAACAGATTGCGGTGATGTTGACAGCGAGTAAGAAATCATAAAATCCTTACTTCACAGCCTTTGACTAATTCCTTGAATCTTTCTGCATCGGCTACGGTACCGATGATGTCCCCATAATGCATAGGAATGGCAATTTTTGGTTTGATGGCAGCGATGGCTTGTACGGCTTCCTCGGCTGTCATCACGTAGGTTCCGGATACGGGCAAGAGAGCGATGTCCGTCTTGAAAGAAGCCATTTCTGGGATGAAGTCGGTGTCGCCACCATGATAGACACGGTTGCCGTCCATCTCTACAATGAAACCCACCCAGCAATTATCTTTGGGATGGAAATGCTTGTTGGTGTTGTACGCAGGAACGGCTTCGATCTTGGCGCTTCCGATGGTAATCGTTTTCCCAGGTTCTACGAGCAAGACTTCTTTTAGTTTTAGATTGTGGAGCTTGCTCAGGTTATCGGCGACGGTGACTAAGGTCGTGTTTTCATTGGCAATCTTTTTTATGTCCTCTGGACTGCAATGATCGAAATGCTCATGACTGATCAGAAGGATATCCGCAGGTTCTAAACCTTCCTTGATGTGAAATGGATCTATATATATTGTCTGGCTGCCCTTGATCTTGAAGGCAGCATGGTTCAAGCGATCGATGTCTAAATTGAGGATTTGCATCTGTTTGGATATGCTTTTAGGTTTATATGTATTTAGAGACTAAAAAACATAACGTACAGAAAGACATAACGTACAGAGCGCCTCCCTGACCGGTCGGCGATTTATGTGCTTTTTCATAAGCTTTTTATGCCTGGCTGATCTTTGTTTAAGAATGCCCAAGAAATTCAAGGATCCGAAAGAAAAGAAAAAACTGGCAGTGGACCGTATTCATACCTTATTTTTGGAGGCTGAAGAGCAGTTCAAGAAGCGACCTGAACTCTCGAATCGTTATGTAGAGCTTGCTCGGAAGATTGCGATGAAGGCTCGGGTTCAGATGCCACACGAGTATAAACGAAGATTCTGCAAGAAGTGCCATTCTTACTTAATGCCTGGTGTAAACTGTCGAGTGCGATTGACCCAGCACAAAGTTGTGTATACCTGCGGAGTTTGTAAAGAGTATATGCGGATGCCGTATGTAACAAAAATCCGCCACTCAAAACTATCCACGGGCTAAAGCCCGTGACTTTACGCTCCTCGCTTCTGCAAGCGGATTTTTGGAACTCCCAAAAATTTTGTGCTAACGTATGGGGCTTCAAACCCACGAAATTTTTGTTAGTGAAGAAAAGGCTGTAATTTATCACTTTATAGTAACTAAAAACGAAAGATTTAAATAGTATTTCAGCTCAAACCTCTTCTATGCACGCTAAGAGATTAGTCTACCTTGGAATCTTCCTTGTTTTAGCTACCCTTAGCTTTGCCCATATAGATCCTTATCCCCCTGTTCAAGGCGGCCAAGGCGGCATGGGACAAGGATTTGCACAAGGTGGAGCCTATGGCCTTCCGCGATACGGATTTACTGAGCCTTATACTGCAGCTACTTCCCCTGCTGTAAGCTACCTCAATGGAGCTATTAGCTCCTATCCAAGCACTACTTACCAAGGCTACTGTGATAACGGGGCTCAAAGCCAAGTTCGAAGCTATAAAGAAGCAGCCATCGTATTTTCCAACCCCAATCACTTTGACAACCCCCAATACGCCCTTGACCATCAAGATGTCCTCATTGAACACGACCCAAGCACCACAGTTAAGGAATACAGTGAAGAACACACCACAGTAGATCCTGCCACGTGGTATAATGACATTGAATACAGTCAAGATATCCACCATAATACCAATCAATACAAAGATTACACTCACGTTGACGATGAAACACAAACCTTCAACGACTACTATGAATCTGTTGATCCTATCTCTGCTGAACGATTCAACCAACTTCCTTTAGCTGAGCAATTTCAATACCGACAAGGCCACCACCGACTCTTTGCTGATGTTGGAGGAGGACAAGGCGGAGCAGGCATTCAACCCTGCTACAAAGGTGCCTTTGTCAACAGCCTAGAAGTACGCAACCCCCGCATTGACTTCCTACCGGGCAGCGAACTACGAAATGGTCAACGAGAATTCAACACGGGCGCTATGGAAACACGAAACCGAGGCGGATTCACCTCTGGAGCCATGGAAACCCGCAATCGAGGCGGATTCAACCCAGGCCAAGAAGAAACCCGAAACCGAGGCGGCTTTGCCCCTGGACCCGAAGAAACTCGAAACCGAGGCGGATTTATCCCTGGACCTGATGAAACCAGAAACCGAGGCGGATTTATCCCTGGACCTGATGAAACCAGAAACCGAGGAGGATTTATCCCTGGACCCATGGAGATTCGAGACCGAAGCGGATTCAACCCAGGACCTATGGAAAACCGAGATCGATTTGGTTTTATCCCTGGACCCATGGAACTACGAAACCGAGGCGGATTCATTGGAGGCTTTGAAAACTTTGCCCCCAACCCTAACTTTGCCTTCAATCCTGAGATTCGAGGACCTAAAAACCAGTGGATCTACAGCGATCCGTAAACATTTTTTTATTAATTTGAACTTTCCCTTTCAAGGTAATAGAAAGCTTTAAAAACAAAGCCACTTCTCAAGCCATTGTTGGATTTCCTTCACAGAGAACCTATATATAGAAACCAGAGATAGGCAAAGGAAAAGTTTAAATATAAGGAGATCACAACACGACGATAACCATCCAAAAAACCTTTCGGAGGGGTGAATAATGAAGAACCGACTGCTAATAATGTTAATGGGGCTTTTAATTGGGAGCGTCTTTGCTCTAGCCCAAGACGGAGAATACGGAGTCGTAAGTGTATACGACGGATTATCTCGAAAGAACCTACCTAGCTTTTTTATGGAAGATTCTACTCGATCTATTTCGCCCACCATTTACAGTGCTGAACGAGTTATGCCTCAAATAGGCACTAACCCGTACTTCTTGCGATACAACAATGAGTACAACAATCCTGGCGCAGCCAACTTTGTTCAATCCAATACTCTAGCTTCTCTTCGAGAGAATGAGGGCTTACGATTAATTGAAGAAGGACAAATCCCAGGCATTACCAGCGAAGAAGCGTTTTACACGCCAGCTGAAATCACCAACGCCATCGGTGTTGTTGGAATGGCTGGACGATTGTTCCCCTTACGCTTAGAAACCGCCACTCTCTATGAAAAAGTAGAAGGTGTTATGGGTATGGCTGCTTGGATCTTCGGACCGAGTAGATCTGATAAGCGCTTTGTGAACAAGCGAAACAGTGTAGGCGTAGTTGGCCTAGCCGCTCAATTGTTTGGATAAAACCAAACAACTTATTTCTTTTTTTCTTATCCTTTTCTTTTTTGAAAACCTTGTCTTGAAAGAATTATACATAAATTATACATAATTATATGTAACCTTTTTCTTAGGACATTGTTCTTAAGGCACTACTAGCTTGATACAACCTAAGAAAGAGACCTTTCGTACAATTGAGGCAAGTGAGATATTAAGACTCTGCTCCAAGTTTCATATTTTCTATCGCGATTCGGATCCTTAACCAGTTCATCCATAGACCTCATCTCACCTGAAACAATAGAAGACTCTTTCTGTCTAGCCCTTCCTTTTGTGTGCACAGCAAAAATCAAACCCAAATGAACCTGATCTACTGGCGTGTCCGATTGAAACAACGTTCCTAAGAACTTAGGCTCTGAATATGTCCCTTCCATAGAGACCTCTTCTCTAAAAGCCTCTCGATTTAGACAAGTCATGATATAATCTGGAGCATCCTCCCTAGCAATATGACCTCCTAAACCGATAGAATGCTTCCCAAACAGTCGCTCCTCTCCATAATCCTGAATATTCTCAGCTCTTACATAAGAATACACTGTTTTATCCGGACCGAACACCACCACATATGGGAGGAGTTGAAGAAGAGCAGGATCATACTCACAATCATACCTGGATTGGAAGAACCCGCCGTTAATATCCCCAAAAAGAGTCTCTGCTTGTGCACCATCCATCCACTCGAATCCAACCGATTGTTTCCTATGACTTTGCAACACTCTTGCATCCTGAACCAATACTTCCCTATCTAATTTTTTATAGTTTTTTGCTGCGAATTTGAAGTCAAAGGGTCCAAAGTATTTAGCTGGCTTAACTCCTGTTTGACCTTGATAACTGGAACCAATTTCAGCACCATAAAGTTTCTCTGGAACAGGGGTTCTGAAAAAATCTAAGTAGCTAACTGGCATCCCATCTGTTAACTCCATATTAGACATTTCATCAGACCTAATCTCAAATACTAAATCTCCTTCAAAACCATTATCAATGAAACCGGCAAAGTCCAAAGGACCCACAAGTCCTATAGTGGAATATCGCCTTAATTCGCTGTTTAGGTGAGCTGGAATTTTTAATATTTCATGCGAAGCGATTAAGTAGTATTGCATTAAACTGTCTATCACAATTCGCCCTTCCTTGTGCACAAGAGGCTCAAAGAATTCTTCTGCCTTATAGGCTTCTTTTAGTCGCAAATCAATGGCTGCTGGATTTCTTCTCGCTCTTAAGCCCACAATCCCATTTGTATGTATGCCTGATAAACCCAGGTGGATCCTTAACCCATCTGTAATGTAATGCTGCGCTGGAACCACTTCTCCCTCTCTTGTTTTTGTATACAAAATAGGATTTTGCCCGATTTCCTCTTTAATTTCTGAGGCGGAAAGTTTTGCATCCAAACCATTCATAAACCTTATCTGATTGAGAGACAACCCTGGTGCAATCACTACATTAAATGCACGAGGTTGAATGAGCAACCAAGAGTCCAGCGATTTACCCTCTCTCCCTTGTATTTCTTCAAAACCCTGATTGTAATCTGCCATCATTCTTGTCTGCAAAAATACTCTTCCAATGCTGCTTTTGGGAGAAGATCTCACTACTTCATTTTCTGTCAAATTTAGTTTTAACGAAAGAGGAGCGATATAGGTATATCCCCGTTTGAGTTCAAACCCCTTGCGCAGCTGAATTCTTTGACGTTTACGCCCTGGTAACTTAAGCAAAGTTCTGTAGATGGACTCATTTGCTTGTGGTCTGAAAAGACCTGCATCTTCTGTATCTAAAATAAAAATCTCATCGCCAATGACTGGCTCAAAAGAAGAAGGTTGTATCTGTCCTTTCTGCATGGAAGGCACGATTATTTTTCCTTGCTCCACCCATTGACGAATTCCCTGAGAAGCAAGACAATGGCCAAGTACCCTTTCTAACGACATGAACTAAAGAATTCTATACCCCCTATAAATATGTTTTTATTCTAGAATGGTAACCTAGTAATCATTCCCGATGACTTGGCTTGTTTTATGCAGTTCGAAGTTGACAAACTCTAGAACGGTACGGATGTGTTCCTTGCTTAAACCGCTTTGAAAGCTTCCTGCGATCAGATCTGAGAGTTGCACGATGCGATTCCCGAAATTATACTTAGCTTCTTTATGATAAGCCATCAAAATGTTCTTCATCAGATTTCGGTTGTTATTGAACTCCACATCGATGTCTTCTAAGATTAGGCGCAGATGCTCTTCTAGATCCTCGACGATGATGCGCTCTTCTTCCCACTCTTCTTGTAACAAGGCTTTTTCTTGTTCATCGAGCAAGCCATCCTTGAATTTTCTTTTATACTTTGGGAGTAGAAGCTCTGTGAATGTAGAGAGCCGCTTCAATGCTTTAACCGGCTGAGTTATCACCAATTCAGATAGAATTTCTAACTGGTCGCCTAAATTGCCCACCTCTTGCGAAACATTTACGAGTCGTTTCATACGCATCGATTCAGAACATTTAGAGATATATAAGCTTTATGGCTACCGGTCCAGTGGTATTCTAGAATGGCCCAGCAATTTATCACTTAGCTCTCACAAAAAGTAGATTGCCCACCATATGACATCCTCATCCCTTCCCAAAACCTATATTTTACACAACCACAAACCATTTAAAGAAAAAGGTCCGGACACTACTTGTTGCGTCGATAGGCCACAATAAACACCATATGTAGTGTACAGCGCCTTTGGAGGATTTTGAATGCAGTGTCCCTTTTGTGCAAACCCCGATACCAAAGTTACTGAAACGCGTGAGGCCGATGAAGAGGTTACACGGCGAAGGCGTGAGTGCCTACGGTGCGAAAAACGATTCACCACGTACGAACGCGTTGAATTGAACCTGATGGTTATCAAAAAAAATGGGAGTCGAACGGCGTTCGACCGAACTAAAGTCAAAAATGGTTTTGTTAAAGCCTGTGAGAAAAGACCCATTAGCCAAGAACGCATTGAACAGGCTGTAGATGAAATCGAAACCAAACTGCGCAACAAGGGCAAAAGCGAAATCAGCAGCCATGACATCGGCGAAGAGGTCATGAAAAGCCTTAAACGCCTTGATCAAGTCGCTTATGTGCGATTTGCCAGTGTATATCGAGAGTTTACTGATTTAAGCTCGTTCCAAAACGAACTTAAAAGTCTCATGGTCAAAAAAAATAGTGGTCAAAAAAATGGTAAGAGAAGGAGGGAACGCTCATGAAAACCTTAAGTATTTCTGAAAGTGAAGGATTATACACTCAAAAAGTACCCGTAACTGAAAATCAAGAAAAGGTCATCCGTGACAAATACCTAAAGAACTCCCCCTCTGTCGAAGCTTGGCTACGTCTTATCTGCAAAAATATAGCCCTTGGCGAACTTCTTTATGAAACAAGCGTAGACCGTATCCACGTCTTTAAAGATGTCCAGCATAAGGTACAAAAAATTGAAACCGCTCCTGGCCAGACTTCTGAACTGGTGCTCCTTCACCATGGTGTTCTTGATTACAAACAACGTCAGATGAACTTTAAAAAATTCATGAGCAACCTTTATGCCCTTGCCGATCAAGACACACCTGGCGCTGCACGCGTTGCCAAAACTGAAGCTAAGTTTTATCAGCTCCTCTCTAATTGGGAATTCTTACCCAATTCACCCACGCTTATGAATGCAGGCCGAGAGCTGCAGCAACTCAGCGCATGCTATGTACTCCCTGTACCTGACAGCATCGAAGGGATCTACAGTGCAGTCAAAAACATGGCTATTATCCATAAAAGTGGCGGAGGAACTGGATTTAGCTTTAGCAGCCTACGCCCTGAAAACGATGACGTCCTCTCGACGCACGGCGTTGCCTCTGGACCCCTATCCTTTATGAACCTGTTTGATGTGAGCACCTATGTTGTTCGCCAAGGAGGCACTCGAAGAGGAGCCAACATGGGCATCATGCGATATGACCATCCGGACATTCTTAAGTTCATTGATGCCAAGAAAAAACCAGGCGTACTTGAAAATTTTAACATCTCTGTTACCGTGGATGATACGTTCATGGGTGCCATCAAAAACAATGCTGAGTATGACCTCATCAATCCCCACACAAACCAAGTAACCGGTAAATTAAACGCAAAAGACGTCTTTAATAAAATGGTTCAAGGCGCTTGGGAAACTGGAGACCCTGGAATCATCTTCATTGACCGCATCAACAACTCAAACGCCAATGCAACACCTCACTTAGGCATGATTGAAAGCACCAACCCTTGCGGCGAACAGCCCTTGCTTCCGTTTGAGCCCTGCAACTTGGGCAGTATTAATTTATCTAAGTTTATTGATGAACAAAAAAGAGACTTTGACTGGGAAAAACTAAAGGAATGCGTCTTTACCAGCGTTCACTTCCTAGACAATGTCATCACCGTCAACAATTACCCCTTACCTGAAATCGAAGAAATCAGCAAAGGAAACCGACGCATTGGCCTAGGTGTTATGGGATGGGCGGAAAGCCTGGTACAAATGAGGCTCCCCTACAACTCGCCTCAAGCTCTGGAAAAAGCAGAACAAGCCATGAAGTTCGTAAATGATTCAGCCATGGAAGCCTCCGAGTGGCTTGCGAAAGACCGCGGCATCTTCCCTAATTTCAAAAACAGCATCTTTGATAAAAATGGAAAGTACTTCCGAAGTGAAGAATACAAACCCCGCAATTGCGCCCGAACCACCATTGCCCCTACTGGAACCATTGCCATTACCGCAGGATTACAAGGAAGCGGCATTGAGCCCTTCTTTGCCATTGTTTATGTACGGTACAATGCCGCAGGTGTTGACGCCTTAAAAGCAGGGACAAAACCTAAAGAAAAAGATACGTTCTATGAGATTAACCCCTACTTTAAAAAAATAGCGGAAGAACACAACTACTTTGGTGTTGAACCTGTAAACCTTTGGAACAAGATTGAAGCCAACCACAAAGCCGTCATGGGCATACCTGAGATCCCTGAATCTATCCAACAGCTATTCCAAACCAGCCACGACCTAAGCCCATTGGATCATGTACGTATTCAAGCAGCCTTCCAAAAATACACAGACAACGCTGTTTCAAAAACCGTCAACATGAGAAACGAAGCCCTCGCTAAAGACGTGGAAGAAGTCTACAATCTTTCGTATAGCCTTGGCTGCAAAGGTGTTACAGTATATCGTGATGGTAGCAAGAGCGTTCAAGTACTCAACCTTCAAGAGAAAAAAAGCGAAGAATCCAAGGAAGTTAAAGGTGTCCAAGAAATTAGACATGAACGAAGAAACACCAGCATGGGAGAAAGTAGCATGTACTACGAGATTCCAACTGGATATGGACCTTTACATGTACACATCAACTACGATGAGTTTGGACCCACTAAGATCTTTGCCAATATTTCTCCTACGGGAACTGAGATCAGTGGTTTGACCACTGCGCTTAGCATCTTAGTTAGTAAGTATCTAGGCCTTGGTGGAGACCCTGCCATCATCCTTAAACACCTTAATAGCATCAAAGGCGATAAACCCTACGGATTTGGACAGAAACGCATTGATAGCATCCCACATGCCCTATCCAAAGCCTTGCGAGACCATTTAATCAAGACGGGAAAACTCAAAGATAGCCAAGGACAACAAGTTTTAACTGCACCGATAAAACAGCAAAAGGAACTGCAAAAGTTGGATGGTGCTGACTTGAACGAGGTTCACGTTGCCCTCTACTGCCCAAAATGCTACAGCAACAATGTTGAGATGCTTAGCGGATGCAGTGGCCCAACATGCTTTGACTGCGGGCACAGTGAATGCAGCTAACATGCCCCCTATCACCCTTGTCACAACCCGCACAGGAGATACTGGAGAAACCAGCCTAGGTAATGGGGAAAAAATCAAAAAGGATTCTCTTCGTATTGAATCTATTGGACAAGTGGATGAACTCAACTCTATACTGGGGGTGGTTCTTTCTCTAAAACCTTGCCCTGAAATTTCTAGATCACTGCAAGAGATTCAAAACACCCTCTTCCATCTAGGAAGTGAACTAGCCAAGCCTAATGAAGGCCCCACAATTGAACCAAGACATATCGATGCCCTTGAAGAAGTCGAAGTACATTTACTTCCTGCACTTCCTGTACTTGAAAACTTTATCTTACCTGGAGGGAGCTTGCCTGCTGCGCAGCTCCAATTGGCTCGGACGGTCTGCCGAAGAGCCGAGCGCAGCCTTACTGCGCTCATGAGCGAAGGAAGAGTAAGTCTCTTGCCCCTTAAGTATTTAAACCGCCTCTCCGACACCCTTTTTATCATGGGCCGCTACCAGAACCAACAAGATGGAATTATTGAGAAGTACTGGGATAGTAGAGCCTAGATGAGGTACGATGCTTGGATTTGTATTGATGCTTTTGGATGTCTGGTGCGCCATCGCCCTTTTATTCCTGCAATTCTCTACTTTTCCTACCCACTGGGTTCTGTATTGCGTCGGTTACTTATGGCTTAAAGCTCTTATCTGGCAAGGCAGCCTCATGAACTTGTTTGACGTGGCTGTTGGGATCTACATGCTCCTCATGCTCATGGGCGTTCATGGCTTTCTAACTTATATAGCGATTGCTTACTTTATTTACAAGGTGGTTGTTGGATTAGGGGGGTTTACCTAAAGAAGAATAGAAACATTAATAATCTCTCTAAAATATGCTTAATCCATGACAAAATTTACTTTGAGTGAAAAAAGATTAATTGAACATGCAGAAAGGTCAATCGTCACTTATAATAAGATACGTAAAGCCAATGGGGGCATCGATACATTATATGCCTTTATCATGTCAGATAGTGGAAAGGTCTATGACGGCGCTTGTTTTGAACCCAATATTAACCATGCTACGGTTTGCGGAGAAAGACACGCTATAACCAATATGGTCTTGAAAGAATCTTATAAATCAAGGATAACCTCCGTTGTCATTGCAGACCCTGTTCCAAGAATACAAAAAAAGAGTACGCCCCCTTGTGGCACCTGTAGACATCTTATTTGGGAATTTGGGATGCCCACTACAACCGTTATTTTAATTCAATATATACAGCAAAAAAAGAGTTGGATTTTTCCAAAAATAGAAAAATATACTATTAAAAAACTTTATCCGACTCCTTATGAACCTGTTAAAGGCTTGTGGGGTTGATAGCGTGTATATTTATATACTCTCGACCGTATCTCATACCTTATGAAGTCCAACCCTTTGGTTCCAGAACTTAGTATTACAAACTTTGGAAAGACTATAGCCTTTTATACTAAGATACTTGGGTTTTCCATTGAATATCAAAGACTTGATGAGGGATTTGCATTTCTTTCTCTTGGAAAAGCTCAAATTATGATTGACCAGGTTGGCAAAGGCCGCACATGGAAAACAGGAGAGTTTGAATATCCACTTGGCCGAGGGATTAACTTTCAAATCGAAGTTAAAAGTATTGAACCCTTACTTCAAAAATTGAGAAAAAAAGGTGTTACACTTTTCTTAGAACCTGAAGAAAAATGGTATAGAGAGAACGATGTTCAAGTTGGACACAAGCAATTTTTGGTGCAAGACCCAGATGGATATTTATTACGGTTTTTTGAATACCTGGGAACTAAACCCTTGTAGTTTTCCGACTTTTTATTTTTTGATGAAGCTTTGTTATTTAACCAAACACCTTCTCACTCTCTTCCAAGGCCTTTATGGCTGGAAGTTCTTTTCCTTCTAGAACAGCTAAGGTGGCACCGCCTCCAACGCTGACATGGGTCATCTTATCGGCAAGGCCAAACTGATCGATGGCATCGGCACTGTCTCCACCACCGATGATGGTGGTTGCTTTTAGAGAGGCGAGACATTCCGCGAGGGCTTTGGTTCCTGCCCTGAACTCAGGTAGCTCAAATGCTCCAATTGGACCACACCACACTATTGTCTTTGCCGTTTGCAACAACGCCTTGTATTCTACGATGGTTTGAGGCCCGATATCTAAGATCATGGAACTCTTAGGGATGGTGTTCAAATCCGCAACCTGCGCTTCTGTATTGACATCCCACTTATCCCCCACTAAAACATCGACTGGCAAAAGGATTTTTTCATTGTCCATGAACTCCTTTGCGACTTCTAATGTTTCTGGATCGAACTTAGACTTTGCAATATCCACTCCTTTTGCTTTGAGTAGGGTATTGGCTATGACCCCGCCAATGATTATTTTATCTACTTTGTTCAATAGGTTTTTGATGACCGGCAACTTCTCTCCTTTCGCACCACCAATGATTGCGAGGTATGGGCGATTTGGATTCAGGGTTAATTGTTGCATGTACTTCAACTCTTTGGCTAGACTTAGACCGGCATACGAAGGAATAAATTTTGGAATCAAGACCATGCTTACATCGCTATGGTGCGCATTGTTGTATGCATCCTGTACAAAGAGATCGGCTAGGCTTGCGAGCTGCCGTGCAAAGCTTAAATCGCTATTCTGCTCCTCGGCATGAAAACGAAGATTCTCCAACAAGATGATATCCCCTGGAGCCATTTGCCGCACCTTGGACTCCACTTGAGATCCAACACAATCATTCAGCTTTAAAACGGGACGCTGCAAAAGTGAACTTAACCTTTTTGCTATAGGGTCCATGCTTAAATTGGAAATCACTTTTCCTTTTGGACGACCATTATGCCCCATCAAAATAATTCTTGCCTTCTTACTGGATAAGTATTGGATGGTTGGCAATGATTCTTTGATGCGCTTATCATCTAGAATGTTCCCTTGCTCATCCATTGGAATGTCGAAACCGCAGCGAACGAGCACCCGCTTTCCCTCAATGTTTACCCCCTCGATGGTACGCATGTTAACTCTTAGAATTGATTGTATAAAAAGGTATCGTACTAGGCTAAACTACACTAACAACTGTAAGACATCGACCATTCGGCTTGAATAACCCCATTCATTGTCGTACCAGGCCACAATCTTAATCAGGTCTCCATCGACTTCCGTAAGTAAAGAGTCAAAGATGGACGAATGAGGGTTTCCAATGATATCTACACTTACAATAGGGTCTTCACAATACTGAATGATCCCCTTTAGATTATATTGAGCTACATTCTTGAACAAGGCATTGACCTCATCCCGCGTTGTTTGCTTCTCTACCTCTGCAATAAAGTAGATGACACTGCCATCAATTACCGGAACACGCATGGCCATTGTATGCAACTTACCATGTAACTCAGGGATGACTTCACCGGTTGCGATGTCTGAACCGCTGGTCGTTGGAACAATGGAGACATTTGCTGCACGAGCCCGACGCAGATCTTTATGAGGAGTATCGTGGATGACTTGATCCGCTGTATAAGCATGCGCAGTTACCATGTAACCCCGGCGCACCTTAAAATTATCATGAACCACTTTTACAATCGGAGCAAAACAATTTGTTGTACAGGACTCATTACTAATGATGTGATGCTTTGCTTTATCATAAAGGTGCTCATTCACCCCTTTTAGAATCGCAAAATCTGGATCTTTTGCTGGAGCACTGATGAGCACTTTCTTTGCCCCTGCCTTTAGATGCTTTGAAGCACCTTCTCGATCCGTAAACCGCCCAGTACACTCCACGACTACATCCACACCTAACGCCTTCCAAGGCAATTTTTCAGGGTCTTTTTCAGCTGTAACCTTTACCGTCTTACCCCCAATAATCAAGCTATCCGGTGTACAAGAAACTTCTAGATCCTTTAACTTCCCATGCACCGAATCATACTTGAATAAGTGCGCTAAGGTCTTGGTATCTGTTAAGTCATTGATCGCAACAAGCTCAATGGGAGCCTTTTGCTCCAAGGCAACACGGTACACCATTCGCCCGATACGGCCAAAGCCATTGATTGCAATACGAACCATTTCTCTTTTCTTCCTAACCTTCTTTAAAAACGTTTATTACTATTCTAGAATGGAAAAAAACCCTGTTTGATAAGGAAAGACTATATAAACTCGAAATTGTCCCTTCCCTTTATGAAACTCCCCAACAATTACTTCACCTTCTTCCTATACCCCATCCTCTTTGGCCTTTTGTCGTTCTTACTCTTATGGTATATCATCCATCCCCAAACCCCTATCGAATTCAAAAGCCACGAAAGCCTCATCAATACCTACGCCCTCAACATGTTTGTCGGTTGGCTATTCTTCAGCGCCTTCCTCTTAATGAGAGCGGACGAAGAATGGAAGAAAACCGATTCTGCTGTACGAAGCAAGAACTTTGAAAAATTCAAGGCCGAAGCCCCTAAAATGATTGCGTTCAGCGTGCGCATCACCCATGCCATCACCGGAATTATGGCCATTACTGCTTTCTACCTTTTTTATTATACTAACATTGTCCTTGCCTTTGTCCTTGTTTTTGGAACCAGCTTCCTTGTTACCATTACCACCCTTACCCTATGGGACTTGGACGATCCGCTCGATGGAATGATCCAGGTTGAAAACGTACCGGCAAACTGGATGAAGGCTATAAAGAAGGGAAAATAAAAAAATAAGGACTTCACCCCTTTGTCCCGGAGAACATGAACTAGGACAGGATTATTCTATAAAAAACTTTATCGCTACTCAAGAATTATTTTTATGCTTAACCGCAGCCTTGATGAGCCCTAAAAAATGAGGATCGGGCCTTCTCGGGCGGGAAGTTAACTCTGGATGGAATTGAGTCCCTACAAAATAAGGATGCCCTGGAAGCTCAATGGCCTGCATAATCTCTCTATCTGGTGTGTACGCTGAAAAGACCAGCCCCTTTCCTTCCAATCTAGGCACATATTCCGGATTCACTTCCCAGCGATGCCTGAATCTTCTGCGGATAACATCTTCCCCAACTAGGGCTCTTGTCTCCGTATTCGGTCTGATATGAACATCATGACCTCCCAGCCGCATGGTGCCTCCTAATGCATGTACCTTGAATTGTTCAGGGAGTAGGCACACAACCGGTTCAGAAGTATCTGGGTTGATTTCTGCACTGTTTGCATCTGCTAATCCAAGAATGTGCCTGGCATATTCGATGACTGCAAGCTGCATACCATAACAGATACCTAAAAATGGAATGTTGTTCTCACGGCAATACTCAATGACTCTTATCTTGCCCTCTGTCCCTCGGCTACCAAAACCACCTGGCACGATTACTGCATTTACTCCTGCGAGTGATTCTTCTAAATCATTATCCTCGCTGGTTTCTAACCATTTAACATCCGACTTCACTCCCAATGCGTGCTCACAATGTTCAAGGGCGTGTGAAATGCTTGCGTATGCATCTCGTAAATTAGTGTATTTTCCACAGATAGCTAAGTTAATGGCTTCGTCAGGCTTTTTTATATCAAAAAAGCGAGGAGTCTGAACAGGCAATCCTAATCGTTCACTAAGAATCTTAAGAAGCCCTTGATCTGCATAACTTCTTGGAACTTTGTAAATGCTGTCTAAGTCCAAGCCACTGATGACTGCCTCTTGATCCACATCACAAAACAATGCTATCTTTTCTTCCAAACCACGAGGCAATGGAGCGGAACTTCTAGCAATAATGATATCTGGGACAATGCCACGCTCTCTTAATAACTGCACGCTCTGCTGCGTCGGTTTGCTCTTGGGCTCACCTACATTTTCGAGAATTGGCACATAGGTTAAATGAACATAAACAATGTTTTCAAGACCCACTTCTTTTTTTAATTGTCTTGCCGCTTCAATATACAGATTATTTTCCATATCTCCAACTGTGCCACCAATTTCTATCAAAACTAGATCAGCCTTCGATCGATCGTAAATTTGCTTCCACCAAGATTTAATAAAATTTGTTACGTGAGGTATGAGTTGAACTGTCCCCCCCAGATAGTCTCCTCGACGTTCTTTATTGATGACTCTTTCAAATATCTTCCCTAGAGTTAAATTCCATTCGCCTTGACAATCAATATCTAAGAAACGCTCGTAATGGCCAAAGTCCATATCGACCTCACCCTTATCATCGAGTACGAAGACTTCGCCATGCTGAAATGGACTCATGGTTCCTGGATCTACATTGAGATAACCATCACACTTAATCGGGACTACGTTGTATTCAGAGGCAAACAAAGAACCTATACTCGCAGTTGTCACACCCTTGCCTAAACCCGATACAACCCCACCTGTGGTTACAATAAACTTAGTCTTGTGCATACCTCGCACTGAAGGAAGAACTTTATATACATTGTTGTGCTAGGTTGTATATCTCCAACACCTTATTGAATTTCGTCTCTAATCAGTTATATTTTAATAAACTTTAAAAAACAAATCGGTTTCTGGCATACTATGTTGTTTACCTTTAGCGAACTCATCGACGTGCTGATCATGTCCCTTGCTCTGGGCTACATCTTTATGGATGCCTTTCCTCAACACCCCCGACGCATTACTGAGAAGTACTTTCAACAATTTCAGGGATTTCGCTGGCAAGACTTCTGGTTTGCCTGTGCTGTCACAGCACCTTCTGTGATTCTGCACGAAATGGGACATAAGTTTGTTGCGATGGCCTATGGCTTGAGTGCGACGTTTCATGCTGCCTATACTTGGCTGTTGTTTGGCATTGTCTTGAAGTTATTGAATACCGGCTTGATCTTCTTTATTCCAGGTTATGTTTCTATCGGCAACGGGGGAACCCATTTACAGATGGCCTTTATCGCCCTTGCTGGACCTATCTGGCACCTGCTCCTTTGGGGCGGATCTAAGATTGCCTTAAACAGCGGTAAGAAGATACCCCACACTATCCGATTTTTCCTGTTGCTTCTTGGACATATTAACAAGTTCTTACTGATCTTCAACTTACTGCCGATCCCAGGTTTTGATGGGTTTAGTGTGTATTTGAATTTGTATCGGGCGTTTTTCTAACGGCAATTTTATAATACCTAACAAACTTCTCCATCCTGTGAATAAAAACTACGAACTTATCTTCGATAAAGTTGTCTTTAAACAACTGAAGAAAGCTGGCAAAAACAAAGAAGTAAAAGAAATTCTTCGGAAGATGTTCGACAAGGTCGAAGAAAAAGGTCCTTTGGCCGGAGAACTTCTGGATTCCCAACTTTTTCTCTATGAAGTCAAGAACATACGACCACCACTTCGACTCTATTACCAAGTTCTAGAGAAGAGCAACCAGATTAAGGTTTTTGAATTTGAGATGAAAACTAGTGCTCTTAAACAACGAAAAACCATTCAAAAAATAAAAACAAAAGCTTCAGAAACCTAAGTCTTTCCTTGTGTATACTTTGCCTTTCAACACGTTCTGGTTAAATTCCAACAAGCGCTTGTATAGGCGAGTCTCTCGTAAGGTCTTTAACTCGAGCTCCATACGCTCAAACTTGATCTTGGGAAGGGTTATTGTTTGCATGAGGCTAGGAAGCTATTGGCTTTTAAAAGCTTTTCCTAAACGTCATTTTTATATAGGATAGAGGGTTCTCGAACAGCATGGTACGCGGTCAAGTTGTCACGGGGAAGTTTGGCGAGATCCTGATGCGGGTGAAGCAAGGAAAAGAAGCAGAGCTAGGTGAATTGTTTATTGCCGAGAACAGCTCTGGAAAAGTACTTCTTCAAGCCTTTGACTTACAGTATGGCAGCCAAATCAGCGAAGAAAACCTTGAACTGGTCTCTGGAATGATGCTCGAACAAGGCGGTACCTTGGATTTTATGGAGCCAGAACTGCGCAACTATAGTTTAGCGATGCTCAAAACACTTGTTTTCATCCAAGAAAACCAAGCCCGCAGCTGCAAAGTACTCCCTACGTTCTTTAGCTTGGTGCGCGACGTTACTGCAGAAGATCTCTCATTTTTGACCCAGCCTAAAAATCCTTTATTTATCGGTCAATTGCGATCGGGCTCTAAAGAGCTTGATTTTCCCATTTACTTAGACGGGCGAGAAGTCTTTAGCCACCACGTCTTGATCCCGGCTACGACTGGGAAGGGAAAAAGTAATTTAATGAGCGTTGTTCTATGGGATACTCTCGACAAGGACTACTGTGCCTTGCTTGTGCTCGATCCACATGATGAATACTATGAACGATTGAAGAATCATCCGAAGAAAGAGAGATTGGCTTATTACAGCCGGAGCCCGCCGGCCGGCGGGAGAACGTTACGCTTTAACTTGAAAATTTTAAGACCTCATCATTTTGATGGCTCTGCCGAATGGAGTGGGCCCCAAAAAGAAGCCCTAACCGCTTATTACCGCCTCTATGGAGAAGGATGGATTGAAGCTGCCATGATCGGAAAAACCCTTGCCGATTCCAATGGAAAAAATCCATTCAATGAAGGAAGCATTGCTGTTGTACGAAGAAGATTTTCCCAAATCCTAGACTTAGAATTTAACAATAACCAACTATTTTGTAATGGAGCCTTCCAACTCCAAGGTGGAGAGACAACGGTTGCCGATACTTTAAACGAACTTGAAAAAGCACATACGGTAGTTATTGATACGAGCGGATTGAGTAGCAGTACTGAAATCCTTATTGGCTCGATCCTTGCTACGGAAATCTTGGGGAAGTACAAATATTATAAGAATCAAGGCAGTCTCAAAGATAAACCGGTTGTTTCCATTGTTCTTGAAGAAGCACCTCGCGTCCTTGGAAAAGAAGTGCTTGAAAGCGGACCTAACGTATTTGCAACGATTGCCCGTGAGGGAAGGAAGTTTCAAGTGGGATTGACGGCGATTACACAGTTACCTTCTTTGATTCCTCGAGAGATCTTGGCCAATATTAACACGAAGATCATTCTTGGCATTGAGATGGCACCGGAAAGACAGGCTGTGATTGATAGTGCGAGTCAAGATCTGAGTACGGATGGAAGGAGCATTGCGGCTTTGGATAAAGGTGAAGCAATTATTACGAGTAACTTTGCACGCTTTGCAACGCCGATTAAAGTTCCGTTGTTTGATGTGTTTGTGAAGAAAACAAGTCAAGAAATGAATATAAAAAAAAGTTATACTGGATTGAAAAATTAGAGTTTATATAATCCGTAGGTTTCTGCTTCTGAGGGGATCTGCTTAAACTCTCCTTCGCCTACTTTATCTAAAACAAACCGCTGCCTTGTATGATGTATACGTGCGCCCTGTAACGGCTTAAACATAACCCTGTTTTTCTGTCCAGAAGTTTCTGGCCCCCACAACCCATTTGGTCCCCTGGTGAAAACCCATTTTCCCTTACCTGCATACATTGCTTTATCTGCATCACCTAAAACTCGCTTTGCTTCTTCTAAATAATCTGTTCCTGAAGGTGTAGGATCACAGGCTACCCCAAAAGTAGCGGTTATACCTCCATTCAGTTTTTCTCTCTTGCTTTCGGACTCAATTTTTCGTCTAAGGGTTTCTGCTTCCATTAATGCATTTTCTATAGGTATATCTCTTGGAATAGCATATTCTTCCCCACCGTATCTTCCCCCAGCAGCTTTCCCGCGGAAATGCTCTTTGATAATATCCCCAATAAAATGTAGAACTTCATCTCCTGCTGGGTGACCATGTGTGTCATTATAATCTTTAAATTTATCTACATCCAACATAATAATACTATAAGGCCGCTTACTTCTCTTTGCTGACTCGTAGGTTTGTGCCATTACTTCATCTAAACGCCTTCGGCTCAAAACTCCTGTTACTGGATCGATCGTAGCTTGGGTGAAATAATCTAAACCACTTGCATATCCTGGAATAATGTTCATGATATTGTCTATTGCCGCCGAATTAAATGGGAAGGGTCGTTCATCCTGTGCCGTTTCAGACTCCACTTCTTCCACCACTACGGCTCCTACCACTTTATCCTTCAAGTTACGTAACGGAATGGCTAAAGCACTTTTTGCCCGTCTTTCGCCCGCTAAATGATGAAATGGAGATTGCCCATTAATTGTTTCTAAACATTGAGGAGTATTATTCAAAATGGCTTGCCCTGCAAGCGTTTCTAATACGTTTAATGGATCATCATAATGCCGATCCCGAAACCCTGCGGCTTCTGCCACATAAAGATTTGTAGAATTTGGATGATCCAACAATACCAGCGCATATCTAATATCATCTCTAGCAACGCTCCTGCCTGGAAATTGTGTATGAAGCCCTCGAAAGATCTGCGCCGCAAGCTCTCGTAGAGGTTTTTGAACAGCACCCACCGAGGCGTGCGTTACTAAGCTTTCAAGAGGGCTTTCTCGATTAGTCATCCTCTGATTTAGACGCTGCCCTTTATAAACATTTCGCTTCTTAACTACTATTAAGTGACTATAATTAATATAAGGTGGGCTGCTCCAGAGCGAAGGGTTTAAATAGGTTGTAGACTGAAGGGAAAATGGATGGTAAATGCTTGGACTATACAAAATGACAAAATTCTCCAGCTTGCTAATCGACGGACAACTCAAGAAGCTGGCAGGGAAGCACGTGTTCGCTCAGGCGCAGCAGGCATAGACCTCATCCAACCCTCATCTGATGTCCGAAGCCGTTTCAGTGATCAGGTACATGAACGAGGAACCTGGGCAGATCTCCTCCTAAGCGTAGTATCACAAGATGAATATGGAGCTTGGATAAAAAATCTCCCTGGACTCAAAACAAGTATTGAAGAAGGCATTGCCCGACTAGAAAAAGATTTTTTTGATAGCGAAGCCAGTTCCTTACTCAACACCACCTTTGATGTCAAAAAAGTGATTGCTAACCAGGTTCACCGATACTTTCAACATGCTCTTCTTGAGATAAGAATATGGAAACTTGTCTTAAGCTGTATGGAAAAATTACAAAGATTAATTATAGATTATCTTGAGGCCTACCAGGAAGCAGCTAATACTACCCCTCTTCAAGACATAGACTTAAGCCGATTAAATGTACAAGACCCTAAGATGGCAGCTCCTATCAGCAAGATTAAAGCAGCCATTAAGTTGATAAAAACCATTCAAGAAAATGAAACCAAAGCTATGACTGAAAACTTAATTGCTACCTGGGAAAACTTTGTTGAGCGGATTGCTTCTTTCACACAACTACAAGCTTCTACTGCTTAGAGAAGAACTAACTTCAGAGCACACTAATTAAACTACTTCCTGCAAGGCATTCTGGATCTTGCGCAAGGGATCTTAATCGTGAACGTCTAGTGTCACTATCCATCGTTCTTGTTTCGTATAAAACCTGTTCTGCCCCACCTTGAGTCCAATAAACATCCACCCTTGCGATAAGAGATGTGCTAAGCATTCCGCTAATATCATCTCGAGTAAACATAGGAGGAATTCTTAGATTATTTAACGGTTGCCTAGCCACGTGTTCCCCAATCAAAAAAACTCTGTTTTCCAATGAAGTCCTTCCTTGTCCTGAAGGAAGCACAACAAAACCTGCGGGGTCTAATTGCCCCCAATAGGCAACTGTCAATACCGACTCCTTTAAAGGAACTGTTGTTGGGGATATCTCTTCTACCCCTTGGTGGGTTATAATCGCTTTTATCTCACCTGCTCCTGCCTGAGTTGAGGAGGGATTACTTTCATATAAAACGACCTTTCGATAGGGATATATCAATCCATGCCCCGAATGAACTAACTGTAGTGTTGCCATCCTATCTCCTAAAATCACTACTTAGTGATAGTTAATCTGTTTATAAATCTTCCTAGAAAAATGAGCTTAAACCCACTATCAATGCTTCTTTGTATGATGCTCAATCAAACGATCCACCATCTGAGGATCCCAACCTGCTGCGCTTAAGGCCTGACGCAAAGTCTTTGGATCTGCCCCCATCTGTAAACTGGTCTTCACATAATTATCTAAGTTCTCAGAAAACTTTCTTTTTTCTGCAACGGCCTTTTCCTTCAACTCAAAATGGAAAATGGCAATCACAACCGAAACCAAGGCAAGGATGCTTAATACCGTAAGCAAAAACGCGGTTGAGAATTTTGTCTCTGTATTCACTGGGAGTGCTGTGACATTTGAACTTACATTTGTAACGGGGACTGAATCGTTTTCTGGGCTGGGTGTTACCGCTGACTCATTCACCTCTGGTAAAGGCTCCGCTGAACTGTACAACTCCCCAAAAGCCAAAATGAGCAGGTTCGCATTCGTCAAAATATCCTTTACATAGTACTCCAACTTGATTACCTGACCTGGAGAGACGAGCGGAATATTCCATTCAAGCATAGGATCTCTTGTCTTAAAAACAACGGGTTTATCGTCTGGGTTAAATATAAAATCGGCTGCACTGATATCCTCCCCATCCGGATATACCTGCACAATCTTAACTGCTTTATAATTATCTGGTGAAGTTACCGTTAAGCGAACCCTACTCCTAAACGCCTTCTTATCGATATTCGCATAAATCGTTGAGATCTGATAAATATCCACTTGCTGGGAGATCGGTAAACTTACCCACTTTTTCTTATCTACATCCTCTTTCACCAAAGAAAGACGCTGCTTTAACGCCTCTTCCTTAATCCCCTCTAGTGCCTTTTGTACATCTGAGCCAATTGAAAATGAATACACCTTAACCGTATCTCCTAGCTTTGAAACCACCAACTTTTCAGGTGAGAGCCCATCTATTCCTAACTCTTCAGCTGTCACATATTTTACAAATATACTGGATATGTTCTCTGCATCCTCTGCGGCCACTACCGCTACATGAAATAGAAAGAGTGCTATCACTATCCAGCCATACTTCATATTTTTAGGTACCCGCACGGCTATTTAAATTTTTCCCCAAGCCTCCAAACCCCTGATTTCATGCCCATTAGACGGAAAAAGAACACTTTTCCACCAAAAGCTTTATATACTTGAAGGACGTGAAACGCACCGTGGCTGGAGGCTAACTATATGAGCTTTTCTTTCTTCAAAAAATTCAGAAAAAATGACTATGAAGAAGAAGGCGTAGCGCCCAGTGACGATTATGTAGAGATTAGCGGAGAAGGAGAAAACCCCCGTCAGGGTGGAAGCAAAGTCGTTGTCCGCCCCTTTGTCGTAGAAGACTTCACCGATGTCAAACCCATTCTAGATGTATTAAGAGAGGGATATACTGTTGCCTTGATCAATATTCGACCCTTAAAAGACAAAGATCTCATTGAACTCAAACGAGCCATCAATAAACTCAAAAAAACAACCGACGCCATTGAAGGCGACATTGCCGGCTTTGGCGATGACTATGTGGTCATTGTACCTAGCTTTGCTGAGATTTACCGACAAGGACCTGCGGCGGCCAAAGGACAGCCTCAAGCCCCTGGCATGAAGGATGAACTCGGCGAAGAATGATTAAATTCTAACTCTTACCATAAGCTTTTTAAAACATGTTTTCTTTTGAGGGAGTATGGCTGAAAAGAAGAAAGCAGAAGAAGCTGTTGAAGTCATTGAAAATGAACTCTGCCCCTTCTGCAATGAAAAGAAATTGACTTTGACTGAGGCTGTGCGCGAAGTACCTTACTTTGGCAACTGCCACCTTTTCGGGATGGATTGCTCTGGATGCGGCTACCACAAAGCAGATGTAGAGCCGGAAGAAAAACGAACGCCAAGCAAGTATACATTTGAGATTACTAAAGAAGAAGACATGAAGATCCGTGTTGTGAAAAGTGCGGATGCTACGGTGAAGATTCCCCACATTGGATCGATTGAACCCGGTGAATTTTCGAATGGATATGTGACCAATATTGAAGGTGTGTTAAATAGAATTAAGAAACAAGTCGAAGTCTTACGCGACACTGCAGAAGAAGAGGAAGACCGCAAGAAGGCAAAGAACATCCTTAAGAAGATGACCCGCATCATGTGGGGGCAAGAAAACTGCAAATTTATTCTAGAAGACCCTTCTGGGAATTCAGCGATTATTAGTGAGAAGACAGTAATTGGGAAGTTGTGAAGATTTATGAGAATAACAAGGATAGGCAAGTCAATCCCCCATCCATCTTTGCAAATTCTCCCATTTCTATTTCAGTAATATTATAACCTAATCCTTTTAATTTGCTTCTTGTTCTAGTAAAACCCTTTGGCATTAGAAGCCATTCTTTAACGACGAGACAATTCGCACTATATTCTTCATCTTTACTAATAGGTATAACGTTGAATGATTTGAACTCAGGTCTTTTTTGAAACTCTTCTATACACAGAAGGTTGTTCATCCCGATAGAAGTAACCCCTGTTTTTAGATGAAGCACTGTTTTTACAGGGACAGTTGATGCAGTATAACCTTCTTTAGATAGAATCGTTGTAAGTTGCTTTGCTCCTTCCCTATTTGTTCTTTTTGATAGCCCAATATAAAAATGTTTATCGACCCTCAAAATGTCCCCACCATCTAGTGTGGCTGGCGATTGTATATATACGATCTTTCTGTAATTAGATAGAATTTCAACTATCTTCTCTTCCTCTCCTTGCCTAGTAGAATGGCCGAGTCTTGTTATAATCGCATATTGTTCTGTAACAATCGCTGTATCTTCAACAAAGCACCCATCTGGATATTTAAGATCAGCATCTAACACAAACACTTTTATCCCACAGCTTTCCAAAACCTTACAGTAATCTTCATGCTGTTTTAATGCTTTATTATAATCTTGAGTTCCTAAATTTGAGGTCGTTATTCCTCCCGCAAAATTATGGCCTGGTTTCCTAACAATAGCATGCATAGGAAGAGTATATCAACCACATTTTTAAAACTATCTTTTCCTCTTAATATGTCAGTTGGGTCTGTTAAATTATCACATCCTTCATTCCATCACATCCTTCACTTTACCAAACTCATAGACTTTATCTGCGACGATGTAGAACTTGAAATCACCGATGTTCTTGATTAATGGGCTGAGGAACTGTTCCTTGGTGACGTCGGTGCCTTCGCTCAACGTGCTGAGGCTGGGGAGAACAATGAGGTTCTTGTGCTTGTACTTTCCAACGAGAAAACACTTGTAAGTCTCTCGGCGAGGACCGTCTTGAAGGCCGATTGCTGGATGCTCATGACCCATGATGACTGTTTTGGCTTCTTTGAATGCTTTGTCTGTCGGGAGCTTATGACCATGACACAGGTAGAAATCTCCTAGAACAATATGATCGGAAACGGGAATACCTCGTTTCTTTGCAATCGGTAGTACAATGGCATCGTGATTTCCTTTAATAATCTGAAGCTCTGCTTTTTCCTTGAGAAAATCTATGAGACGCACGATGTTGCGCCATTCGGTTTCAGTGATGACCCCGAACTCATGCTTGACATCCCCGATTAGAATGATCTTCTTTGGCTTTGCAACCTTCAAGATTTTGTCTAGACGATCCAAGAGTTCCTTGAACTGAAACCGAGGAATTAAAACGCCTTTTGTATTCAAGGCCTCTTCCATACCAATGTGCAAGTCTCCGATGATGATGGTTTTGTGCTTTTTTAGATATAGGGTTAGGTCGATGATTTCGATGCCCTCATTTACCTTATACGGCTTCATGGTTCAACGAGATAAAGATAGCTTTAAATAGTTGCTTTGCCAAGAATTTAAAAAAGAGAAGTGAGTGTTAAATGAGTCAATGCGGCATCTGCCAGAATCATCACGACGAGAACACCAAAACTGTTGTTATTTGCGGGCATCATAAAAGCACAGTTCATTTAGGCTGCTGTGTCGATCGGTGCAGCTTGGACAAAAGACCCTGCCAACATGCCATTGGCGTTTTTGACGAGATTGGATGAATTTATATAATGAACGATTGTTTCTGAACTGAATGAAACCCATCAAGAACGCTGTCGCATTTGTGATTTACAATCCAGATCGAACCAAGATCCTTGTCGTACAGCGCCCATTTGACGACGAAAACTTGCCGGGAGTGTGGGGACTGCCTGCCGGAAGCCTAAAAGAAAACGAAAACTATGAAGAGGCTGTGCTCCGCGCTGGACGCGAAAAGCTTGGCGTACAACTCCAAATTATAAAGCTCATCAATGAAGGAGAAATTCAACGGAATACTTTCCTTCTTCATATGAAAGAATACGAAATTGAAATTATAAAAGGACAGCCGAGTGTTCCTCAGCCTATAAACGAAGTCACACAATTTATTCAATGGAAATGGGCTCTGCCAGAAGCTCTGCATGAAGCTGCTGAGAAAGGAAGCCTCTGCTCACAACTCTACTTAGCAACTATAAAGAAAAAATAAAGAAAAAAGGCTTACATAGCCTTCTTAATCCACAAAAAAGCACCGCTTTTTTGGACTCCTCAGCAAACAAAGTTTGCTGGGATCCCAATTCCTTCGGAATTGAGGATCACAAACCAAGCCACTTGTTCTTATCTTACGCTTGGTTTGTTGATTTCTAATTCGCCAATGCGTTCGCGCAAGAACTGAATGGTTCTTTGATTATCCTGCTCTTGCATGATTTCGCCGCATTCCGGGCATTTAAAGTTGAAATCCATACTCTTCTCGAAATCCATCCGCACACAGGCGGTTCGGCACATGTAAAACATGTTATCCACCTCACGCTCCAAACGCTCACTCAACTTCTTGATCTTATCCACACGGATCTTCTCCGAGAGATGAGAAATGTTATGTTCATTGAAATCCCAATAACAGATATACCAACCCTTAATTTTATCCTTTTTGCGCTTGAAGGTTACGATGTTCTGCTCCAAAAGCTTATACAAGGTATTACGGGTCTTGTGGATCTCCAAGTCCAATTCTTCTGCAATGATAAACTCAGAAATGTTCTTCTTGCCCTGCAAGTACTGCACAATGGGCATAGCTTCCTCTCCTACGAGCTCGGTCACGACATTCGTGATGAGGGACTTTGTAGATTTCTGTCTAGTTAACTTTAACTCAGGCATTTGTTTTTCCATTTTAACCCCCCCAAGTCTCTTACGAGAGACGTCAGTGTATAGCTTTACACCACTGAACTAATAGTCCGGTAAACCCCCCTACTGGAATTCTTCTATTCTGGGAATTAACCTTTATATAGTTTTTGGTTATAGTGTAGTCTTTTCTACACTTACGCTGTAAATAAACTTCGTTGCAGGCCCCAATACCCTAAACCCACCAACTGTTTCTTTTCTCGACGATAAACTTCCCTTCTTTGAGGGTTCCACCAACGCTCTTTTATTCTTTTCCCCATGCAAAAGGCTTCAAAATACAGTAAACGCGCCCCTGCCAAACCATCCCCGATGATGCCCGGAATGTAAGGATTATCTACGGATTGGGGCTTACTTTCCTTTTCCTCATACCTACACCCTCTTTGCTCCAAATCAAGCCCCCCAGACGAGGAGTAAAGGTCTTGACCCTTCTTTAACGTCTCCTGGGTCTCCTTTGTCCCCAGGTTCTCTTTTTTCTTTTCTTTAGTTCCTTTGTTTTCTTCAACCCTTCCAAGAGATAGCAATAAACGCTCATGAGCTGGAGGCAACAAGGTATATGCCTGATCTCCTTCTTCGACTAATTTTTCCTCCAATGATGAAGACTTTTCGTAAGAAATAGGTTCGGATGGTTTTTCTTTTTTTCCAACCTGTATGTACCTTAACAAACCTTCGTACAAAGAAGAAACCTTACACTTTACCCAGTTTTTAACTTCTGAATATTTACCTTGCATCCAAATATACCCTTGATACCCTTGCTTATAGCAGCGCTCATATCTTGAACGTGGAGTTTCCCAATAGCCCTTGCCATCCCACCCCACACGATATTCCAGATCGAGTATTTCTTTCACACCTTCCTCCCTAACCTTCTCTCCACTAATTTAACCAAACCCCCACAATGTGATCCCCAAACTGAACACCCGATTTGTTCATACGCTCTTTTCAAAGTCTGCGTTTTTTCGAGTAATCCAAGATAGGCTTTTTTCTTAGAATATATTGTATGTGCTTCAAATGCCTTCTTGATCAATCCTTTAAAGCGCTCATGCAGCCCTTCTAAACGCACACCTCCTTCTTTTTGGATCGGATGAGAGCCATGCTGTCCTGCATGCGCATCCTCTAACAAAACTTGAAATCGGTATGCCACCCCAGTCAGACGTAACTCTTTTGCAAGCATGTACCCGCGCTCTAGTTCTTCTGATTCTTTAGGAAGATCCTTTTGCTGCATGAGTAAAATGGGTTCTAATCGACTTACTTCTTTCTCCAAACAAGATTCGATTACTTTTATGATCCGCCCGTACACTTCATAGGCTTCGTACGCCGTTCTTAGCCGCTCTTGATCCTGTAATTTTGGAGGGTACAATGCAGGATTATCCAAATCAGCCCATGCCTCCTGTAACTGCCTCAGATCTGGCAAAGAACCGGATGCAGTTTCTAGCACATCCCCTGAAGACTTCTTCTCATACAACCTTTGCAATCTAAACTCTAACTCTTGTCCGCTATTCGTACTCATGGTCTACTCCGTACCTCCTCTTGATCTTGTCTTAACACATCAGACAGGTCACGCTCAAACTCTTCCAATACACCCCTTGATTTTTTCAAGTCTTCTTCCTTATACCACTCTAATGGATTTTCTAAAACAAACGAAGCAGACTCCACAGCATCTTCCATCTGCACTGCTGATTTTTCTTGTGCCCCTTGCCGCTCATTTTGCAAGGTTTTTGTGCTACTTAACGCAGGCGTACCCCCCAAAGAACTTAACTGATACTCCAAACACGCCGATTCTTTATTCATTACAAAATCGCTGCGTCTTAACTCATATGCTAACCTTTGACTTTGCGTATACGCCAAAAATCTTTCTACCTTACCCCTCAACTCAGTTGCCTGAATCAACCGTCGCTGACTTAACCCCCCTGCAAATAGCGCTTCGCTTTTTCGTACCAACAGTCTTCTTCGATAAATGGTTAGGTGGTTTAATTCCTGAGACCCAAAATATTGCGTTTCAACCAAGGCTTCCATTCTTGAAAGCTCATTTTTCACTTCCTGCGACTCGCTTTTCCAATGCTCTCTTGCCTTACGCTCTTCTCGAATGATGCAATCCAGGTAGCTGGCCTCTTCTTCTAACCGTGTTCTTGCCTCATAAAAAGGACTAAGCATGGCTGTTGTCTCTTGAATGTGAGCATGACCCTCTTCTATCACCAACTTCCATTTATCCTCTATCGTTAAATCAAGGGATTCTTTTCCATCCAAGGCATCTTGTACTTTCAACAGCCACCCATACTCAGAAAGGTACTGCTTTGAGAAAAACCTGATTACTGAATACCAAAATCGATCCCAGCCATCCATCTTCAATGCTTCTTGTAAACGTCGTTTCAGATCCTTCTCTTTCATGACACGCCTCACCGGATCTGGTATGGAAAAAACAAGTTCTTGATAAAGGCGATCCAGAAAAAACCGAAAAGATTCCTATTGATTCGGATAAAAAACGCTAAGATCGTAAATATTCTGACAAATACGAAAAATGTGTTTGTTTAGCATCTTCAAAACTCTTCATGTTCACTTCTAAAGTTCTATTCCCCCGTAGGGGGCATCCCCCATCGACGAACTTGAAGTTTCTGCTAAGGGAGTTTTGACCTGATGATGCTAAACAAATACGAAAAAATTAGAAGGGTCTAGACTCGAACTTCTCCTCACCTACCTGAGCGATAGCCATTCCATAATAAATCACAAAAATCAAGAAGGGGATCCAGAATGAACGCCAAAAAGGAAACAAGGCAAACTCCAAAAATACAAGCAAGGTTCCTGCAAAAATCGCTATCCTCACACTCTTACCAAACGACACTCGATATTTCAACAGGTACGCTGCTGCAAACCCCAAGGCAGCAATCACCAATACAATTAAGCTATCCTTAATCAGAAACACCAAGAATACCAAGAGCAACAAACTAGGAATGATGAGCAAGGCCGCAAAGGCCATGAGCCCTATCGCCTCAGGATTTCTTAAATTCTTGATATCGCTAAACACCACCTGCTCATATTCAAACCAGTAATACTTCTTAAAAAAGAGCGAATCCTTGGTAATCAGCACCTTTTCATTGGTCGGATAGGTACGGTTAAAATCCATTAAAATCAACGGATCCTGGATGAGTACTAATGGCTTTGTCAAGGTGATATGACCATCCATTGAGAAATCATCGATTTGATTTGCCTTCTCCTGCAAGTCCGAACTTAAGGTTGCCAAGATGGGAATGAATAAAATGAGCATCACCGCAAACGAGAAAACAAGCAAAAAAAACCAATACCTCACTACATCATTCAAAAAACGATCGGCCAGGAACTTGTATGAACGGGGATTAAAACTCTTCAAAAAAAGACTGAAATAATCGCGCCAATCCATGTCCTTTTCTGGATCAAAAGCCTTTATATATTTTTGCTCTGCAAGATGAAGATATCGTCCTTTTCTTCTTCTAATTGCTCAACCACCTTAAAATGGGTTTTAAGTGATTCTTCAATCTTTTTGCGCTTCTCTGATTTTTTTAGCACTGAAATCACCCAATCCTTTTTACCTACTCGCTTCATTTCCATCAACGCCTTTTCTAGGTTTTCTGCATGATGAATGGCCGTTAGGCATAAAACAAGATCAAAACTATGATCTGGAAAAGGCAGGTTTTCGGCGGTACCCTTTACTGTAGGGAATGGACACTGCTTTAAGAGTCCCTCAGAGGGATCAATTCCTGTGATCTTGCCTTTAAAGAATGAGGCTGAAAGCCCTGTCCCACAGCCGATGTCTAAGATGGAGTCTTCTGCTGAAACCTTAAGGTGCTCTGCAATCAACCTTAACTTCTTCCCCTGTTCTTCACCATGGAGCTCATTATAGCCTGCTGCAAGGTCGTCGTAATAGGTCATACCTTCTTGGAAAGTAGCAAGCTTTAAAAAAGAAGCGACCCAACCTCGACACGAGGGCCCATAGTCTAGTGGCTATGCCATAGCGCACTGCATATGACGTCTCCTTGACGCGAACCATAGGTTTGTTCCAAAAACCTTGGTTTTTGATATGGAGAAGGTCTCCGGTTCAAGTCCGGATGGGCCCACTTTTTTTAACTAATTATTTAAATGGAGCGCAATCCTACTTTTTCATGAGTCTCAACGGAAGAACGAGAACCCTTGTTGGATTAACTGCTTTACTTACTGCGTGCGCCTCTAAACCAATTGGAGTGCACACAGATGCATGCAATGACAGCATAGCAGAGTGCATGACTTCTCTGACTAGACAACATGCACGTGAACCTAAGCCTATCTCTACTTCTACAGACTGCAAAGATAAATTTTGGGAATCACTGGAGAAATTATGCAGTCAGACTTATCTCGGCGTTGTAACTCAAGACAATATGAACAAATTAACGGGATCAGAAATGACTATCCACGTTTCTCATTTCAATAGTCAAGAAATTCACGTCTCTGTGCAGGTGGGGAATGATTATTCGAGGGCATGGGTTTTAAGAAATCTGGGATCGCACTTGGACTTAAGGCATGTTCACGTGTATGAGGATGGACAAGAAGAGAGTAGGTCTCAATATGGTGGCTCCTCCGCACTCAATGGAACAGAAAGTAAGCAAGAATTTCCAGCAGATGCATTGACCTCTAGAATGATTCCCGGATCAGATCATCATGTGTGGGCAATCGCAATAGAGCCAGGCAGGACACTTTCTTATTCATTGAGTAATTCGTCTACCAAGAGATATGTTGAAATCCGATTTGATATAAGCAGACCATTATAATTGGAGTAAACATCCCAATCTATTCTTAAGGATGAATTTATTCTTTCGTCAAGATTTCTATAAAGGCTGCGTAGGCTGGGCGGGTAATGAGAACACCGATGGTTACTGCAAGAATGGTTGTGATCGCGAAACCTTTTAATAAACCTGCACCTGCAAAGAGCAAGGGAATCATGGCTGCTGTGAGCGTAAAATAAGCGGCGAAAATGATGAAAAATGCGCTCTTTAACTTATCCTTCCAAGAACCTTCTTCCTCGCCTTCTAGTTTTTTCTTATATAAAGTTTCATCCGCAATCACGATCTGGTCATCCACACCTGTACCGATGGCTACAATGATACCTGCAATGGAAGCGAGGTCAATGTTCCACCCTATAAGCGCGGCAAGGGCTAATGTCAAGAAAACCTCAGACAACATTGTAATGATAATTGGAATGGAGACACTAAAACGCCTATAGCGAATGAACAATATAATGCTCACGGTTAATACCGACAACAGGCAAACTAATATAGCATTCTTCAAAAACTCTTCACCCAATACGGGACTGATACTGTCCATCTTCACAATGTTTAACTTTACTGGGAGACTGCCGGTAATCAAAATCGTCTGCAGGCGCTTCATACTATCCAAGGTATTCTGAATGGCTTCTTGATGAGAGACCCCACTACCCGAACCACTGATCTGTATTTCAGTCATTGGCGAACCTTTCAACTCTGCTCCGATGTTTAGTGCATCTACTTCTTCATCATCCAAAAATAGATTTAATTTTTCACTCAGGTAATTTCCTGAAGGAGAAGATACAACCGTTAATAACCGCGTGGCATCCGCTTGATGCTGCGCCGCTTTTGGAGTTAAACTGATCGAGAAACGGAAACTACAATACCATCCACCCTCTTGCTGCTGGCAACCCGCCTGGGGATCCAAGCCTGAACAATCAGCGGAACGACATACATACGTAACGTCTCCACCCCCTTTAAAAACCGTTGTGTTGCCTACCTTGGCCTCGAACTTACCCTGCTTAGACAATAGATCACGTACTTCTTGCTGATTCGCGCCGGCAATCTCCACTAAGATATAGCTCTTGCCCGCCAGGTCTGTTATGGCACGCACCACGATATCACTTAAACCATACACATTCAAGCGCTCCTTGATGTTATCCATTACGAGATCTAAATCCTCTTTTGTCACTTCCCCTTCAGGCTGCAAAATGACTCGGGTTCCTCCTTGCAAGTCCAAGCCTTTACGGATGTTCGTCTGAGGAGCTGGATACACCGACAAACCAAAATCTTGTACGGTACCATTTATAACGGGGCGTGCTACCAAGCGATATATGTTTTTGTTCGTTTTCAAGGTCACTGTAGCGTTTGACGGCACAACCGAAAGCATGCTGTAAAAAGAATTTACATCCGTAACTGGATTGTTGTTTACCGCAAGGATGCGCTCGCGACTCATCGGCGTAGAAGTCGGAGCTGGATTTTCTATTCCCGCCAAACTAGCTGAACTGTTTTTTTCCACGTTGCGAATGGCGAGGCCCTCATTCCATGGATTGGGATACACGGCAAATAAACCCAAAATCAAGAATATGACTAAGATCAAGATCCTCAGGTTGGTAAACATTTTTCTTAATTTTCCCATTTTACTGAACACCCTTTTTTTCTAAATAATATCGTAATATGCCTGCATTCTGAATCCATGTATTGATGATGTCCGCAATCAACCCGAAGAGCAACACCCACATGATCTGCATGATTACCGGTGACTGCGTGAAAATCAAAGTTACAATTGTTGTGGCCAAGGCCACGATGTTCATTAAGAAACCTGTCTTCAATGCGCTTACTACTCGGTCGAACACAGAACCTTCCTTACTCTTCATCACACGAGCCGTCAACAAAATGTCTGTATCTACTGAATAACCAATCAACATCAAAAAAGCAGCCAAACCCGCTGTACTTAGCCTCAATCCCAAGAGATTAACTCCTGCTAAGGCAAACAACATATCACAAACCGCTGCTATAATCACTGCCGCTGAAGGCACCAAGGTTCTAAAATAAAGGAATACCACCAGACTCATCAAAGCAAAAGCAATTGCCAAGGCCCACAAGGCCTGTGTAAAAAATGCATCACCTAAGGACGGACCCAAGGTTTCAATCGAAAAATCTCCTAAGGTCATACGTTCTCTTAGTGCCCCTAGGAAGATATCCTCTTTCACATTCGAAGCATCTATAAGCAAACCCTTTTGCTTCCCTGCTTCTGAAAGAATGCGAATGTCCAGATCACTTTGTGGTAAGCGAGTCCTCAAAAAAGACTCCAAGGCCGGAACATCCACCTGCTCCTTCATCGGAATGGTCAATGAAATACCCCCTTGCAATGAAACTCCTTTATACATCAAAGAGCCTGTTTCGCTATACGTCATTAAAATCACGACCAGTGAGAACACTAACATGGCCAAGGGAATTATCATGAGGGGCTTGTAATGATCACGCATTAACTTAAGAAGACCTTTATACTGGATCTCTTTTGGTGTGTGTCTCTCTTTAGCCACATAGGCTTTATGTACCTCTTTACGCAGCTTATCCAAGCGCTCTGTACGACTCTGCAAACGGCGCTCCCGTCGAGACATCTTCATAGAGCTTGGTTTCTCGAGAGGGTTAATAAAGATTTTGATTCTTTCGGCTTTGTAGAAAGTTTCGCTATCGCTTGGTCTTGCAGCCCGTTCGCATCTTAACCTTTTACTAGATAAGCGCCCCTCCCCAGATGGGGCGATCCCCCTTGGCGCTTAGCTATTCAATATACGGATGCTCACAATAAGGCGGCAAGACCTCACTTTCTACAAAACCGATTCTTTCCCTATGAACGTTTGAATCCAAATCTTTATATAAGCACTTCTTCCTTAAGATCACTAAGAGGTGAACTGTTTTGCGTGGCCAAGTCTCTGTTGAATACCTAGTGATCTTAGGCGTGATCTTAGTGATTATGGTCCCTGCAGGCCTTCTACTCTTTGAGCGCGCAAGACAAACCACTGACCAAATTGCCAGCAGCCAAGTCATCCGCATTGGCAGCGACTTAATTAACAACATCATTGCCGTCTACAGCCTTGGTAAAAATAGCTGGACAACCCTTGAAGTTAATTTTCCCTCCAACAGCAAGGAATTTTATGTCAACAGTGACAATGAAATTGTCGTCGCCTTTGAGACCAACAAGGGCCTGAGTGAAGCCATCTTTTTTACTGATATTCCCCTGCAAACCCCGTATACCCCCAATATCAGCAACAGCTTTCATTCCGGAACCTTTAAAATCAAGATCATCAGTCAAGGAAACAGTGTTTACCTTGCTGAAACCTAACTCCCCATGAACCCTTCTCGAGCTCAAACAACACAAAATTTCTGTTTTGGAGCTCGAGCACTAAAAAATAAGACGTATTTGTTTAGCATCTTGAAAACTCTTTCTGTTTCTCTCCAAAGTTCTGTTTCCCCGCAGGGGCCAACCCCCACAACGAACGTAAACCTTAATCGGAGGAGTTTTCACCTTAGGATGCTAAACAAATATAATCAGGCTCAGGCGACGATTGAATTCATCACCCTTGTTGGGTTTATGTTTCTTATTTTGGCCTTATTTGCTGCATTGCTCCACACCCGCACCGGCCAAGTCATCACCCTCAATGACCAGGCCAAGATGCAAGAAATCGCCGACATCATCATTACTGAAGCTGACCTTGCCGAAACTGTTGGAGATGGCTACTCACGCACCTTTGAACTCCCGTATAGCTTAGCCGGATTTAACTACAGCGTCACCCTGCAAGATCAAGAAGACCTTGTCTTAACCTATAAAGAAAATCAGTTTATTTACTTCCTCAACCAACCTATCTTTGGACAACCCACCCAAGGGAAAAACTTGATCACCAATGTCGGCACTCTGATTAACCTTACCTTCATCGGATAAACCTAAACTCTGTGAAATTCGGAACGTTTAAATACACAAAACTAGGTTTCTCTCTTCTATGAGCTCATTTTTTGGCCAAGTCCATGGCTTTTTGAAAAAACTCTTCTTACGCCGACGGCACATCAAACTAGGCATTTATGGACCTCCCAATGGAGGAAAGACGACCCTTGCGAACCGCATTTGCAAAGACTGGACAGGCGAGGAACTGGGGATTGTGAGCAACATCGCTCATGAAACGCGCGAAATCCAAATCAAAGAAGAGATCACCATTACCTATGAAGGCAAGGAACTCAGTGTGAACCTTGCTGACACCCCAGGTATTGCGACCCGCATCGATTATGAAGATTTTTTACGCTATGGCATCAAAGCCAAAGACGCCAAACAACGCGCAAAAGAAGCCACCAAGGGCATCATCGAGAGCATCAAATGGCTTGACCATATGGATGCCGTTATTGTTGTCATGGACAGCACACTAGACCCTTACAGCCAAGTGAATATCACCTTAATTGGAAACCTAGAAGCAAGAAAAATCCCCATGATTATTGTTGCCAATAAAATCGATCTTAAAAAAAGCAAGCTGCGCAAAATTCAGACGGCTTTTCCTCAATACAATGTCATTGGAATTAGTGCAAAAACCGGCAAAAACATGGACGAACTCTACAAAGCCCTTTTTGAGGTTGCCTCTTAACCATGCTCACTCTTCAATTTATTCCCTATTCTGAAGTTGAACCCTTAGAGACTTCTTTACGCATCCACCACCTCTTAGACATTGTCAAACAAGACAAGATTGTTCTTCTCGAAGGAAAACTTGAGACTGAAGAAGAAACTGCGCTCCTTGAACAAACCCTTGAAGGAATCAACCACAAGTTTAAAGGCATTGAACTCAGCTACCTCGAAGCCCATCCTGAAAACGAGGCGCTTTTGCAAAAAATACGTCACACATTAGTTCACCTGTTATTGGGAAACCGTGAAGGATTTACTGTGATTGGCCCCGCAAATGTTATAAAAGAAATCAAAAGAGACCCTCATAAGATCCAATTGCTTACGAATGAACACAAAAAGAGATAACCATGCCCCACCAATGCGTCAAATGCGGACACCTGTACGGAGAAGCTGGCAGCGAAGTCGTCAAAGGCTGCGTTTGTGGAAATCGTATGTTCTTTTTCATCCGCAAAGAAAAAATGCCTGGCTTATCCCCTCCATTGCAGGATTTAAGCGAAGAGCAAAAAAACCAAATTGAAGAGGATGTTCTTGAAATCATCGGCGATGGGTACCAAGAAGGCCTGCCCGTGATCTTAGATCTTGAAGCCATTAACATTACGGAACCGGGCAAATACGAGATTGACTTGGTTAATCTGTTTAAGAAAAAAACACCTCTTATTGTCAAACTCGATGAAGGCAAATACGTGATTGACATTGCCGAGACGTTTAGAAAGTTTACAGAGAAATGAGATTCTTAGCATTTGTTTAGCATCTTCGAAATCCTTGAAGTTCGGTTATAGATGCTGCGTTCCCGAAGGGTGCACACAGAAATCATAAGATTTCTGGCGTGCCAGAAACTTCGTTTCTGAGCACAACCCCTCGCAACGCATTGTGATAGCATGTTAAATGGATTTCGACCTGAGGATGCTAAACAAATATAATTCTTAAGCTTTTTATACTCCTTTATGTCTAGATGTTGAATGGCCCCAATTGAGAGCGAAAGTAGATTCCTGTGGAGGTTTATCCTTGACTTGGTCTTAACTCCGATTACCTTGATTCAAGTTTTCTTTAAACGCAAAGAATGGAAAGACCTCTTCAAACCCTTTATTGATGTGTTTGATTTTTTATTTGAAGCCAAGCTTACGATCACTTTGATTCTGTTGAACATTGTCCTATATATTGTTAGTCTCTTCTTTAACGATGCCTTGCTGAGTAGCCTGATTAACTACCCCAAAGACTTACTTGGACCTCACGCGTATACCTTGATTACGGCCGGATTTCTGCATGCCAGTTTGTCTCATTTGTTTGGCAACATGCTTGCACTCTTCATCTTTGGAAGAGTGGTTGAACGCAACATTGGAAGCCTAAAAATGGGGATTCTCTATTTTTGTGCCTTGATCCTCTCCGGCGTTTTTTCCAGCTTGATTCACCTCTTTCTTATTGTGGACAATACAGGAGGACTTGGCGCTTCTGGAGCGATCATGGGACTTGTTGCGAGCGCGGTTCTTTTGAATCCGTTTTACCTGACGTATGAACTGCTCATTCCTTTGCCTGTGATGATCGTCGGGTGGCTCACCATTTACTTAGATGTTATTGGGGTCTTGAACCCTGCTGAAGATGGCATCGGACACTTTGCACACCTCGGAGGATTTTTATCCATTGCAGTCATTGCTTATTTCATGGGCATTGATAACAAAGAACAACTGAAGAAAGGGTTTTTGATTAATGTGGTTTCTTTGGCTGTAATTGTAGGGGCTTATTACTTCTTTTTACGCTAAGGCTCCATCCGCTTGATCTTAAGACCATCAAAATCTTTATCGTAAGAAACTATTTCAGAACAATTATTTAATAATGCCGTTGCATAATGAATTGCATCCCATATTGTGAGATGGTCCAAGTACTTAAACGACTCAAATAAGGTATTTTTATCCACATCCACAATAACCCCATTTGCTTTAAAAACCGACTTCATCCAAGAAGCAGCTTGCTCCTGATTCTTTAGAATGGTTGCCAGAGCTTCTTGTGCTTCTGCCAAACAAACCATATTCGTAATAAACTCTTCACATAATACTTTTTTACAACTATCTTGTTCGTTATTGTCAAAAAAAGCCTTAACCAACACATTTGCATCTAAAAAAGGCTTCATGGTCTCTTTCTATGCGCATGCGTCAATGCGATCACTTCTTCTGTTGAGTATTTCCTTTTCAATTTTACTTGGTCACTCTGACGAAAAGCTTCCTCTAAACTAAGAATATTATCCGTATCTAACGCTCTCTGGATAACTGCGTCATAGCTCTCCCTTGGATGGAGCTTTTTCTGCTCTAACTTCTTCTTGGTATCCTGCCTGAGCTGGATGGTCGTGAGGTTCATGGCTATAATTAGCTATAGGAAGCTATAAGTACTTATAAGTATTGCTGTTATTGAGTTTCTGACGATAGCTTTAAGAAGATTATTCGTTCTACAATGCCATGCCTAACTATAAACCCTTTGCAATTAACCTGGCCAAAAAAGTAGGCCGCATCATGCTTAGGTATTTTTCTTCCCGAGTAAAGAACAGCTACAAACAAGATCATAGCCCAGTTACAAAAGCTGATTTAGACATAAACAGATTAGTTATCGAAAATGTCAAAAGGCGTTTTCCTATGCATGATGTACTTGGAGAGGAAGAAAGCCATTTATCCAACTCCTCTGACTATGTCTGGGTATGCGACCCCATTGATGGCACTATTCCTTACTCCCACGGAATTCCTGTTTCTGTCTTTTCCCTTGCCTTAACCCATCATGGGAAACCTATCGTGGGGGTTGTCTATGATCCCTTCCACAGGAAAACCTTCTTTGCCGAACAAGGAAAAGGAGCTACCCTAAATGGAAAGAAAATAAGGGTTTCACCTAAAAAAGAACTGGAACATGCTCTTATCGGAATGGATGGGTGGGGACTCGCAAGGTACAACCTCCCCCCCCCTTTATCATGCTCTAGAAAACAAGAATGTTCACCTCCTCAATTTAGGATCCATCACCCATATGGCTGCGCTTGTCGCGACAGGGCAATTTGAGGCCACAGTTTTCCCCCACTATGAAGCGCACGACACTGCCGCTGTCAAGGTCATTGTGGAAGAAGCCGGCGGAAAAGTAACGGACTTGTTCGGAAAAGAACAACGCTATGACCGAGACATCCGAGGTCACATTGTGAGCAATGGATTTTTACATCAAAAACTGGTCAAACTCGTACGAGACCATGTACTAAATAAGCGGTGAATATGATGATCCTCGTAGACGTGCACTGCCATATGGACTTTCCTGAGTTTGATAAGGACCGGGAAGAAGTGTTGAAGAGAGCAGAAGACGCCGGTGTGAAGGCGATTTTACTCAATGGAGTAAACCCTGAGAGTAACCGGCGCGTGCTCGAACTGTGCAAGAAGTATCCGATCTTTAAACCTGTACTTGGATATTATCCAACCCACACCGTAGAAGTTACGGAAGCTGAGTTTGACCAAGAACTTGAGTGGATTGCGAAGCAAGAGTTTATTGCGTTTGGCGAAGTGGGGCTGGACGCGTTTGAGAAACCCGAACGAATGGAAGACATGAAAAAGGCTTTGACGAAGATTGTTGAATTAGCCAAGAAATTAGATAAGCCAGTGATTGTGCACACCCGCAAAGCTGAGTTGGAGACGATTGAATTGTTGGAACAGTTGGGAGCAAAGAAAGTCGACCTGCATTGCTTTTCTGGGAAGAAAGCACTCGTGCAGCGGGCGATCAAGAATGGATGGTACTTTAGCCTGCCTACAAATATTACTCGTTCTAGCCAATTTCAGTTCATGGCTGAGATTATTCCTTTGGGACAGATCTTGACAGAAACCGATGCACCGCACTTAGCACCCAATCCTGGTGAGCGAAATGAATCGGCCAACATTCTAGGAACGATTCAGAAGATTGCCGAGATCAAGAAGATGGATCCTGAAGAAGTGGCGAATAATGTGTGGATGAACTACCAGAGATTATTCCTTTGAATAATCTCTGAAGTCCGAAGTTCTTTTGAGAACTTCGTCCTACCAGAAACTATTTTTGCAATAGTTTCTGAAGTAGCAAAATCTGCCATTTTGCTCCTATCAGAGATTATTCCTTTGAATAATCTCTGTAGTCCAAAATTCTTTAGAATTTTGTTCTATCAACGACTGTTCTTGTGAAACCCTATCAGATTTATAAATAAGACAAAGGTACTCTTCTCATGATCGACCTCGAAGCACTTACTGACTTTATTCTAAAAGCTAAAATAAGTACCTATGCTGCGGAAGGAGCTGAAGTAGAACCAGAACGACCCAGCTTTCGAGAACTCCACTACGCAGAAGGCGACTGGGATTATCATGATAGCTATGCTGGATATTACCGTGCTCCAGGCCAGGAAGTTGTGCGCTTTCAAGGAAAACCCGTATGGACCATGTCTTACGATGGCGGCATGTCAACTGAATACCATGGAAACAGATCCTTTGCCAAACAAACCTTCACCTTTCTCAAAGAAGCCTTAAAACAAGTTGAACGATCCAACCCCTTCTGAGGTCCCAAGAATTTTAAACAAGGCAATTGGGAATACCTCAATGATATTCATGGAATGGTTGGAGAATTTAGAGGAACTGAACACATTCTGTATCAAGGAAAACCTGTTTTCCGGCAACACTACTTTGGAGGCCTCGTCCTTCACAAAGACGACTTCCCTGAACCTACTGCATAGACTTTTTAAACCCAGTTTTAATACCTTATCCTATGAAACAACTCCTTGTTCAGAAGACCGCCTGGCACAATGTCTGTGCTGGACAGATTGCCAAGGGCTGCCAGTCCTGCGTCAAAGGACAGAAACTCGTTGTTTTTGTGACGGGTTTATGTGGACAGCATTGCTGGTATTGCCCTGTCTCAGATCAGAAGATGCGTATGGATAAGATCTATGCCAATGAACGACCCATTTTTTCTGAGTCTGAATTGATTCAGGAGGCCGAGGAAAGTGGGGCGATGGGCGCGGGAATAACAGGGGGCGACCCCCTTACGAAGGTCGAGAGATGTGCTGAATACACGTACCTACTGAAAGAACACTTTGGAAAGAAGTTTCATGTACATTTGTATACTCCTCTGCAACTTGTGACTGAGGAACGCTTACGTATTTTATATGAAAGCGGACTTGATGAGATCCGATTCCACCCCTACCTGGACAATGATGAATGGTGGCCCCGTATTAAGTTAGCGCGCAAGTTTCCCTGGAAAGTGGGCGTTGAAATCCCTGCACTACCTGGTGAAGAAAAGAACATTACAAAACTGATCCATTACATTAAAGATAAAGTAGACTTCTTGAACTTGAATGAACTGGAAGTCTCTGACAACAAGGCCTGGCAAGAAGCTTTTTTGACACGAAAGATTAAGTGTAAAGATTCGCAAAGTTATGGTGTAACTGGCAGCCAAGAAACGGCCATGAACTTGATCAAGTTGAGTGCTAAACTTGGATTGAAGACACACTTTTGCACGGCCAAATCCAAAGATGCCATCCAGCATGCGAATCGCGTAAAACGACGCGGAGAGCGCATGAAAAAAGAGTATGACTTGATGGATGATGAAGGTATGCTCACCCGAGGAGCAATTTACCTTGATTTACAGCCGTGCATGGGCTATTATAGCAAAATCAAAGCACTTCCTTCTGAAGAAAAGCAAGCGATGCTCTTGAAATTAAGCAAGCTTAAACAACAACTGCAAAAGAAGTATGACATTCCTGATGAATTAATTGAAATTGATCCCCAGAAACTACGGTTGTTGACAGGTGGTTGGATCTTGCAAGAGATTGGATCTGAATTGAAGAATAAGTGCGCTCTTGTTACCGAATATCCGACGTGGGATCATTTAGAAGTACAAGTTGAGTTCTTGAACTAACGAAAACTTTATTAATTCTACTTTGAAGTGGTTATACAGGTGATATCATGACTCAAAATGTGGAAGTTTCCGTAGAATCATTCATAAGATTATTGGGGGTAAGTTTACCCGCAGCTATCGGGCTTTATCGAGACAGACCTGCAGATTATCCTAGAGGAGGGAATGTACTACAAGCCCTGCAAACTTTACAGGAGGCTATTTCTGTAACTCAACGAGCTTTCAACGCTGACCATCCTAAATCTACAAGCTTAGAAGAAGCTAAAACAAATCTACCTAATGAGCGCAAAGGAAATCCTCTACTTCTTACTAAAATGATAATAAGAAGAGAAACTGGCACGACCTATCTTCAATGGGCACCCATGACTGATGAAGAAGCTCTTGCTAAATTAACTGGACAATTAGCAGCTTAAAGTACCGAGGGTGTTTATTGGGCGTAACTTTTGCGAACTTTACGGAATAGTTACGGAACCGTTAGCTAAGTTTTAAAACAAAATATTACCCCCACTTAAATGCCGACTTACAAAATCTATGAAACCGACTCATTTAAGAAACACTACGATAAAGCCGATCAAAATGAGAAAGACTGGATTGACCAGACCCATAGAAATGTAGAAGAAACCCCTTCTGGAAAAATACTGCATTTCTCCTGGTTTCGAGAAAAGAAATACCTCAACAAACGACTCTATTATCTGATCGATGAAGAGCCAAAAAAGATCCTCTTCCTAACTTATGCACCTAAAAAAGAGCAAAAAGAGATCATAAAATTTGTCCTAAAAAATATGAAAGAATTACTTAACTATTTGAGGAGTCTTCGATGAACACGCCCATGCTTAAGATCCTCAAAACTCGCTTTTATCTGTGATAATGCATCATCTGCAAGCTCTGCCTTTTTCTTTAACTTTCCATACTTTTCCTTTGAAATTGTAACTGTTTCTTGTTTCATATAGACCGTTAAGCAAGAGATATTTAAATAATTATCGACCTAGAACTCTTTCTTAAACCACTTTCTTTCTAGATTCCAATATTTACCAACACCTGTAAAGAGTAAAGCCAAGGAAAGCCCGATACCCCAGAAAGGTGCTGTAACACCCATCATTCCCTGCATCATGAACATCATGATGCTTGCCACAATCATAGTGATGGTCAACAAGAAGGCTGCGTAGCGAACGAATAATCCTACAACCAAAGCGATACCACCTAGGAATTCAACAAGGCTTACAAGCCAAGCCCAGAACAAAGGAACAGGCCAACCTGCAAGCATCCCTGCGAAAGCTGAAGGTCCCATCATGAAAAGCTTCATCCAGCCACCATAGACAAATATAATACCTGCGAAGAGACGTAGAACCAACGGTGCGTATGATTCGTATTTTTTGAATTTAGCTAGACACATGATTTGTGGGATCACTTACTCCTATAAATAGTTAACCTTTATATAATATAAGAAAATCTCTTTTATTCATGAGATTAAAAGGCAAAGTGGCCCTTGTGACCGGTAGCTCTCGAGGCATTGGAAAAGCGATTGCTTTGCTCTTTTCTCAGGAAGGTGCTTCCGTTGTGGTTAATTACGCAAAAGATGAGAAAGGCGCTAAGCAAGACGTGGACGAAATTCAGAAAAAAGGCGGTAAAACATTGCTCGTTCAAGCCGATGTAGCAGATGAAAAACAAGTTAAAGCCATGGTTGAAAAAACCGTGAAAGAATTTGGAAAAATTGATGTCCTAGTCAATAATGCTGGCCTTGTCTATGATAAGCCCCTCTTTGAAAAAACGGTGGAAGAATGGAGACGAACCTTGGATGTGAATTTAATTGGTATGTTTCTATGCGCTAAATATGCTGCTCCTCATATGCCTAAAGGATCTGCTATGGTTAATATATCTTCTACTTGTGGTATTAACTCAACTGCTCCTACTTCAGCCGACTATGACGCAAGCAAAGCCGGTGTCATTAACCTTACTCGAAATCTTGCTTCAGAACTTGCCCCAAACATCCGTGTCAACAACATCGCACCTGGGTGGATTGATACCGACATGAACAAAGACCTGCCTAAAGATTATGTTGAACAAGAAAAAAAGAGAATTCCAAGTCACCAATTTGCAAAACCTGAAGAAATCGCCACCATTGCTTTATTTTTATCCACACCAGACTCTAGCTTTGTTAATAGTCAAACCATTGTAGCTGATGGTGGTTACCGATAGAAACCCTACCCATTCTTCTTAACGATGTCTAAAAAGTTATTGAGTACTTTGTAGCCTGAGATGCGATCTCCCCACATTTCTGGGTGAAACTGAACCCCATATATTAGGCGTTCTGGATGCCTGACCATTTCAATGCCATCCTTTGAGACTCCGAGCGGGATAAGCTTACTTACATTCTTAACACCCCAGCGATGGGCTTCAAAACCATCTAAATTCCTTACTCCTTTAAAGATCGGGTCATTGAGCAATTTCTTTACGCGCATTACACCTGTACGCTTAGCTTCTAGCCAGGATAGCTTCTCTCCAAAGGCGTAACTGATCAGCTCAAACCCCAAGCAAATCCCAAACATCGGAACTAAAGAACGGCGAATCAAAGATAATTCTTGCTTATACTCATCCTCATGTTTCATCACCGAAAGACTGCTACCTCCTGACAAGATTACCGCATCAAACCCGGCTGCATTCGTAAGCTCTTGAAAGGCTACTTTGCTTACCTCATGCTCCTGCAAAGATTCTTCCAATTCTTCTAAGAGGCGTGAGCCATTATCCACCAATAATAACTTCATCTGGTCTCTTTGGCACTAAATGTTTATAAATTGTACCGGTTTTTACGCTCCTATGCCCGGGTCGCATAGCCTGGTACTTTGCGCGCATCGTGCGAAGGATCTGCCAAAGCAGGAGATTGCGCGGGATTGCTAATCCCGTCCCTCTGGGAGCATGAGTTCAAATCTCATCCCGGGCGCTTTATTTATTATAGAACAAGTTTCTCGAGCTTTTTCTCAATCGCCTCTCTTAACGTTTTGATGTAGAGCTGCACTTGAAGTTCGATCGCTTTCCAGTCTTCATAAGCGATGGGAGTACCGTAATAGAGGATACCATTGCGTTGGGTACGTATCTTTTCGAATAAATTCCAGTTGAACTCTAGTTCAAGATGTTCATGACATAAATGGGCGAAAAGGCATTGATGATTGCTAGACTTGATGCGATTGAAGCGTAAGAAAGCCTCAGTTAGACTGTGGAGAGCGTCATAGTGGAGCTTGTAGATCGTGTTCCACCCTATGCTTTCTTTGGGAAGGCTCTTAGAAAGTTGCTTCGCAGCATCTACATCTGCTTGGGAGAGCGTTATCATGTGCTTTATTTTAGCTGTATCTATTTCTTCTTGGAAGCGCAGCAGGCCTTCTTTTTGGCATTTTTCATAGGCTTCTTGGAGACTCTGATATCTAGGCATGGATCTTTACCGCAAGGAAATCAGGAGTTCCTTTTATGGTTTGGCCTTTAAGAATGTTTAAGAGCAGTGGAATTCCCATTTTTTTAAGATCTTCTGGACTTTGTGCATTGAAAAGCTGGATTTCTCTGTGGAGCAATCGTTCGTATTTAGACTGATTTAGACCTTCTGGATTGCCGTATACAAATAAATCAATATCACTTTCGCTGTGCCAGTCCGCCCGGGCGAAACTACCAAAGAGGATGACGCTTTTGGCCTTAGGAAGTGTCATTAAATGAGTGATGAAACCTATCTTGTAAAGCTGGTTTAGAGTGTAAATCCTTTTTTTTGTTCGATAAGATGGGTGTTCATAGTTGCCTGTGTAATAGGGCATTTTTCCTCTAGGTTTGAGGCGTTGAACAAGCCCTTCTTGCATGAATTTTTTGATCCATTGCACGGCTTGAGGGCGGCTGATTTTGGCTGATTTCAGGATGCCTTCAAAATGCCAGTGCTTTGTTGGCTCATTAAAGAACAACTCCAGCACCGATTCTTCCTTTTTCATTTTAGTTAGTCTAATACTAACTAATATTTAAAGGTTGCTCTAATGAAGATTTATTACTACGGAAATGCCTTCTCACCCCAAGTGCATTATTTATCTCGAATATACAGAAAAGAATAAAAGCCTTAGTAAACTTACACATTTTATGGAGAATAAAGAGAAGGGCGACAAGCTCTATATTTCTGCAGATAGCCTGCTAAAAGACTCATTCTTACTCGGGAAAAAGATACTGGATTCTGGCTTCAAGCCTAGTTTCTTAGTTGGAATCTGGAGAGGTGGAAGCCCTGTGGGAATCGCTGTACAAGAATTTCTAGAATACCATGGTGTGAAAACCGATCATATTGCCATTCGAACCAGTGCCTATTCTGGTATCGATGAGATGAAACGTACAATTGCTGTGCATAATCTAAGCTATATCACCGAGAAAGTCTCTTCCAATGATCGGGTTTTATTGATTGACGACGTCTATGAGACGGGCCTCAGTTTGAAAGCAGTGATGGATGCACTAAAAAAAGGCTTGCAGAATCATATGCCTCAAGAAATTCGAATTGCCACAGTATACTTCAAACCCCACCGAAATCAGACCGATCAAAAACCTGATTTTTTTATCCATACAACCGACCAATGGATCGTATTTCCCCATGAACTTTGCGGCCTCAGCCTTGAAGAAATCGAAAAAGGAAAGGGTCTAGAAATCCAAAAACTACTCAAGGGTTAGACGCTTTATTCTACACCAAGTTTATAATACCCTCCCCCTTACTTCAGAACATGGTACGTAGCTACTGGAAGATTGTCAACAACGTGATTGAACAAGCCGATATCCTGCTTCTTTTACTGGATGCACGGCTCATGGATGAAACCCGAAACGCTGAAGTAGAAGATAAAGTGCGCGAAGCCAAGAAACCCTTGATTTATGTGATCACCAAATGCGACTTGGTGGACAAGAAACTCATGGATCAAATCACCTTACACCCTTCTGTGTTTGTATCTGCTAAGGATCATCACGGTACGACGTTACTGCGAGAACGCATCCTGATCGAAGGACAAAGAGCCTACAAAAATCAAGAAGTCTTTACTGTGGGAGTTCTTGGATATCCCAATGTAGGCAAATCCTCCTTAATCAATGCCTTGAAAGGAAAAAAGGCTGCACCCACTAGTTCGGTGAGTGGATTTACCACGGGAGTTCAACGAGTCAAAATGGACAACCGTATCATGTTTTTGGACACTCCAGGAGTGGTTCCTTACCGAGAAAAGAATGACAACAAACACGCCCTGATTGGCACCCTGGAATTCAATCAAGTCGCGAACCCTGATGTGGTTATTATGGAATTCATGGAAACGTACCCTGGCAAGATCGAAGCTCACTATGGCGTTGAAGTAAGCTCTGAATTTGAAGACACTTTATTTGCTATTGCTAAAAAGAAGAACCTGCTCAAGAAAGGTGCTGAACTGGACATTGAACGAACTTCCAAGATGATCCTTAAAGACTGGCAGACGGGAAAGATTAAATAAAACCGAGAGCGGATGCATTCACCATGACACCCCCACCTTTCACCGGAGTTATCATTGAAGAAAGCCTGGAACACGGTGAAGTTCTTAAAAAGGTCAAGATTGTTTCGACAAAGGTTGAAGCTGTAACCGAACGACATAAAACCCCATGGGTGAAGCAGTGGACGCTGCACACGGTCGAGATCCCTCAAGAACAAGCTGATGGTATTGCTCATGAATTGAGCGAGGCTTTAGATTCTAAACGCGATTGGTATGCTGACTACAAAAACGACTCTACCCATTATATTATCTTTCACCATAAAGTCTTTAAAATCGATCGAACAAGCAAAGAGCAATACGATCGGGCGAAGGAATATGGCATTTCTATTGGAATTCCTGAATACCAAGTCGACTTCCACCCAGATATTAATGAATGGGAACGATAGCCTCTGACTCACTACTCAACTAACTTCAACCCATATTTCTTTAAACGGACAAAATGCTTCTGATTGTAGGTTAATAACTCGAGGTCATTCACAATGCATGCTGCCGCAATAAATAGATCCTTAAAATCAAGAATCGCTCCTTGTTTTTTTAAATCCCGTAATATATCTGCTGCTAAACGCACAACAGTATCATTTATCGGAATGATCTCCAACCATGCCAAAAGCTCATGCACCGTCTCTTCATTTTTTCTACCATACCAGATCTCAAATGCATTGATGGCTGTTATGCATAAAATTGCATCAGAAGACTCTAAGGCTTGTTGTGGAGTAGCCTCCTTATTCAATAAGGCAATGATGACATCCGAATCTAAACATATTTTTCGGACCATTTCTTCCAGCCTTCTTTAAGTTCAGCTACTGCTTTGGCATCCACTCCACCCCGGCCGAAAAAAGACAATACTTTTTCTTTGTTTGAATGGCCCTGCAAAAGTTGTCTAATTACTACCGAATAACTCTCCTTACCTTTAAGACCCTTCAACGTGTTGTACACATCGTCGGAAACATTGATGAGCTTAGCCATTTTGTTAGTATATATGTATATGTATATAAACTTTTCGAATGAAGGACGTAAGCTTTATAAATAAACCAGAGCTCTGAACTCTCTATGGAAGGCGTCATCAACAACTTTTGCCGAAACCGACATACCTGTTCGGAGAACCAAATGATCGTTCTAGTCGATAGCTTGACCAAGCGGGCGGACGCCATGAAACTCGTGGGTAAGAAAGTGGTCTATAACACAGGCAAAAAGGACATGATTGGAAAGATTGCCTCCGCTCACGGCAACAAAGGCGCCTTACGTGTCATCTTCGAAACCGGCATGCCCGGACAAGCCTTTGGAAAGAAAGTAAAGATTGAGTGATTCTAGGTTAGTGTTTTTAACCATTTTTCTACAAAACGGAATTCAACTATATGTGGTAAAGCAGCAGCTAACATAATAATCAGACCACCGATGATTATGCGAAGCGTGAGCAACTCACTGAAAAACAGAATCCCGAAACTGACACTGAACACGATCTCCAGCAATCCTAGCAAACCGCCGACACTTGATTCCAGATACTTCAGCCCAGCAATGAGCAAACCAAAACCAAGAACGCCGGCAATGGCATAGGCAACCATGTACAGCCACGTCATGTTGAACTCAGGCACATATTGAACCTCTTGGAATAAATGAGAAAATGGAAAATGCGTGATGGCAATTATGGCTTGGCTTAATATAACCAGATACAACGGAGAATAACTTCCTGATAGTTTTTTAGAAAACGACACTTCTCCACCACTAGCAACGCCGTTGAGCACTGCTGCTAGAGCAGCAAGCAACGCGAACTTCGTCATAGAGAAGGAAAATACAAAATAGAGGCCGAAACACGCCAAGAGAAACGCAATTCCTTTGACCCAGCTCATTTTTTCATTAAGGAAAATAACACCCACCACATACATCGTAATTAACATCGTGACGAAAAACAACAATGACGTCGTCCCAATATCCATATGGTTGAATGCATAGTAAAGAGGAACTTGAGTACCGGAAGTAAACACCAAGAAAACAACTAACCACTTCCAATCCCTTTTTGCAATCACAATCAGTTCTTTGCGCTTGATCAGAACAGGCAGTAATATGGCAATCATAAGAAGAGCTCTCGTCCATCCCTGAAAAAAGATTCCAAACCCCAGATCCCCCAAAAATCTTGACCAGACACCATAACTCGCAAACATAAGCGTTGAAATTATGACATAAATCACACCCTTACTATGATGCTTTGACTTCATAGAATCACGCCACCTTTTTTGCTTCGCCCACTTCTGCTGCAGTAGAAGCCATTTCGCTTGATAATTCTGCTGCACTGCGCGTTACCTCGCTGCTGAGTTCCTCTGTTTTTACAGCGACCAACTTTATGATTTTGTCCAAACTGCTAAACGTCAGATTTTTTGTTTGCTCCAAACTTTGCAGCTCTTCTTCTACCCCTTTTTGAAATGCGTTGATCTGCTTTTGTGTTAGCTCCACTTCGCTCATTGTACGCTCGAACATGTTGTTTTCCACTTCCACCCCTTGCAAAAGCTGTGCTTCTGTTTGCTTGGACAAGCGAGTAATCTGCTCTAACTCCGCTTCAACCACAGGATTATTACCCAACAGCTTCTCTGCTAAACCCTCTAATTGAGCAAAGCCTTCTGTCACTTGATCCTGCAATTTTGCGCTCGCTGCAGAAAGCGACTCTAAACCATGCGTTTCTGCCGCTAAAGCCGTTACCTGCTCCAAAAAACTTTTCAGGTTTATGCAGAGCGTAAACAACGCCTTCTTGGATTCTACCCAAGCATCAAAGAAGCTAGACATGCCTTCTTTAGAGCGCACAACCAACTCATCCACTTGCTGCAAAAAGCCCTCCAACTTATCATGGCCCAAGTCCACTACTACACTTGCAAACTTACCCTGCTCCTTAGCTAATTTTTCCTTTAACGTACCTTGCCGCGCTTCAAACCCTCCCAGGGTTTTTTCTACTGAACCTATGTTATTTACTGTTGACGCAATCTTACCCAACTGCTCTTTCGTCTGGGTCAAGTAATTTCCCAACTGCGTCCTTAATCCAGACAAAACCCTTTCTGCTCTCTGAAGAGACTCGTAACCCTCCCCAAAGCTTTTGATTTCTTGCCTCAACGAGATGATCAACTCTTGCCCGGCTGATTTATCTTCTTTTAACGCATCCAAGCGCTTTTCTTTCTTTGTTATCTCTTCAGAAACCTCCCTAATCTTCTTACTTCCCAACTTCCCCAATTTACCTTCAATGGCTTGCTCTTCCTTCTTGAACGCTTGCGCTCGCCTAGCTGCTTTTTTCAGCGCCCCTAACACTTTTTCCATCTTTGATATTACCCTTAATCGATCCTGATCTGCACTTTTTTCAGATTCAACAACCCCTTCACTCGCCAAGACTAATTCATGAAGAAACTCCAACGTAAGATCCATAGAAGCCTGCACGGTCTGTGGAAGCTCCTGCAGCCCAGCTATTGCGGAGGCGATTTGCTTCAAACGTTCTTCATGCGCTATGACTTTTACCTCATCCTTTAGACCCAGATCGAGCAATTCCAACTCTGCTTCCGGAAGAACAACAGCGCCTCCCTCAACTGATAACTCTGCCTCCGCCTCCTCAGCTTCACGCGCTCCTTCCAAACCCATTGCAGCCACTTCTGGAATTGGATCTTGAGCTAGCCCTTCCTCCACCCGAACTACTCTTTCTATATTTTGTCTTGCCTTCGGACTTCCCGCTCCTCGATCTGCCAGTGCTTGCTCTTCGCCAGAGCCGAACTCTTGACGACGAGCACGCAAGCGACTCAAGAAGTGCATCACTACGATGATCCCTCCAAAAAAGATTGTTGTCGATAGATGCCCAGTTAGAGCATACGAGAACAAACCTATGAAGAGGTACAACCCCATTACTCGGGTTAAATTCTCCTCAATCTTACGCACACTGAAATAAGCCGAGAGCAAGACTAAAATCAAACCACCCCATAAGAAAAGCGTTACATCCGCACGGTATGCAGCTGGAATTAGAGTCACTAGAGGACCTGAAGCATCAAAGGTACCTGCTGTGCTCAACCAACTTGCCATACCCTTCACCCCTGTATGCACACTATTTAAATTATTCTATCGGTAAGACTCTATTCTATACCCTGATTCTATACTGTGAAACGACAAGTTTAAATAAATGGGATGTGAATAAACAAAAATGCGTATTGGAGAATTAAGTGTTGAGAAATCTAAACTGATTACAGAGATGACTCGTGTCCAAAACCAAGTAAACAGCTTAAGAAGTCAATTTGCGAATGTTCTAGGGAGAGCACCTCCACCTGGTTCCCCTCAAGGTGCTATACAACAACATGATAACGAAAAAAACGTTGTTAAGGCGCACATAACCCAAGCACTCCCTGTGCAAGGAGGAATGGTAGCGAGTCTTGCAACCCGAGAAGAAGGCATTCGCACTCAATTAAACAATATTATGGCTCCTCTGAACACGTTGATGAATTTATTGGATACTCAGAAAACTGCCTTAGCTGACGTAAGCCAAGAAATGACCCAACCTAATTTAGGAAGCGACCAACAAGTCCTGGATTTTCTACAAGATCTGGAAAAGAAACTTGAAAAGGCTATTGCAACCAACCGTACGATTTGGATGGGCCTAAACCAATTGAAATAGAATGTGCATAGCATCTTTAAAATTCTCGACTGAATATTAGATGGAGCTGCGTTCCCGTAGGGAGCAACCCCTCGCAACGCTCTTCAATAAAATAGAACTGATTGAATTTTAACCTTAGGATGCTATGCACATACTTGAAATAGAAACGTTTAAATATTGGCCTAGCACGAAAGAAATAATATGGCAGTCTCTGCTGCTGCAGCCGCAGCACCTCAATTTGTTCTTATGCCTGTCTTAGCGGTGGGCATTGTCTTAAGCATTGTTGAACTCATCTTTGTACACGCCGACGAACGTGGACTGGGCTGGTTAAGTCACGGCATCCATGCAATTCCCACCATGTTGATCTTCATCTTCATCAGCATGAACGTGGGCTATGCCTTAAGTTTAGTTGGATGGCACACCAACCAATGGATTGAAATTGGCGTACGCGTTGTGATTGGACTCATTGCCATGGCCAAGATTGCCGGCGCTGCTGCCATTGCCGGAAATGTCGGTGAAAAGAAATTCCACGTCTTAATTATTGGCGCTTTGGTTATGGTCTCTCCCTATCTATGGGAGTGGTTCTTGAAGAGCCTCGCTGAACAGTACGTACCGTTCTTGGCGAAGTGAGAAAGAAGGTTTCTAAATCTCATCTGAACCTGTTGGTCTTAATGCCCCTTCAAGTTGCTCGGCTACTTTACTAGCTAGATTACGCACTGCTTTATAGCGCACAAAACACATTGCTCTCTGTTGTTCAGTTACTGTAAAACTTGGGGACTTATACATCCCTTCACAACTCGTTGCCAGAAGGAAAAGATCAGGAAGGGTCACGGCACGCTCATCTGGTTCGCCAGGAAGTAAACCATATACAATCGCTTCAAATTTACTCTTGACAACAGCCATGTCATGATCTCTCAACTCAGCCTGAGCATATGCACTTGCAGCTGCACGGACCCGTACTCCTCTTTTTTCCGTTTCGCGCACTTTAGTAGCTATGGATGCATCCGAACGTAAAAGCCCTGTTAATCCAGCCCAAGCAGAAGCAACTGTATTTGATAATCCCACTGCTCGTTCTGCTTTCTTGCTCATTTGCCCACTCGGGTGCTGGATTTTTAATACTCCCCTTTCCAAAACACCCCCCCCTCCCTGCTGGATCTGTAATACTGCATAAACAGATAATCCCACTCCGAGTTCGTGAGTAGTCGTATACAATATCTGTGTTACTCCCCCAGGCTGAGTTGAAAGGGGTTTGGATATAATATACGCTGAATTCGTCGTAGAACCTGGAGCAAGACCCTCTTCACACTCCTTAAGTGCCTTCAGCAAACCTGCCGCCGCATCTTCTACCACATCGACTTGCTTTCGTACACCCTTTGCAACCACACTTTGCACGATTCTTTCTATCTCATGAGAGGATTTTTTATTTGCAGATGCAAGCATAGGAATTACGCTCCTGGCCTTAACCCCATCTATGCCCGCTTCATAATCTGGGAAGATTAATCCAGCTGCCTCTGCAGCGATTTCAGTTAGCTGAGACTGCGTTAATGTTAAGTCATTGACATCGAATGGCCGTGATGCTTCCGTTGGAGAGGTATAGACCCCCAAAATATCCTCATCAGATGGATTATAATCCGGATCAAGCGGTTTTACCATGCTTTCTGGGAGAAGAAGGGGATTTATAAATGCAACCCCTCTAGGTGAACCTTCTTGCCAAGGGCTGCACAACCTTTGTCACCCGCAATGCTAAACACTTCCAACGCATCCCCGGGCTTAAAGTGAAGACGTACTAAATTTGTACCGTTGTACAAAACATTATACAATCCTTCAATTAATTCTTTTCTCCTCGAGACCCATAGAAACCTTAATCAGGGATGATTACTGCATTATCTGGAATCGGTGGAATTTTATCGCCTCTATGTCCAGGCAATGGTTCGTTATCGATATATCGCATTTCCCCATTGGGGAGAACCAACCACTCCGCCTTGACCTCTCCCAGCTGATTTCCCAGAATTGCATAGAGTGTTCCCCCGTCTCTTTCCTCTTGTTCATTTGTGATGTGATAGCCAAAAATTGTTCTATCCTTATGAGCATCATAGACATGGTAGGTGACAGGACCCACTGCAGCTTCAAGACCTGACGGTTCCCCTGCACCCGATGCAGAAGCCCTAGCCTGATACTGGTGATAGGTTAATGCAGCCCCACCTAATGTAGCGGAAATGAGCACCGCCGCTGCAAGCCTCTCTGCCGTTTTAGGTTCCATGATTCTCATGAATGCGATATAATTTATAAATTTTTCCCTTAATAGTAGTAAAATATCCTGTTGTTCCCAAAGCCACCTGCCTTAAGAGTTTATTTTCTCCTCGACACCCATAGAAACCTTTAAATAGTAGGCAAGCGGGGATTGAGATGAAAAGGTGCGGCTTAATGAGAATAAAGATCGAACGCTTCCTCCCATTTTCTATTTTATCCTTAATGGCTTTAGCTCAACCTGTTTCTGCTGATCTTCCTGACACGATGAACAGAGTCCTTTTGGGCATATTTGGCCTTAGTAGCTCTACGTTTGCCAATACCTATGGAAAAGGCGCGTGGATTGCCGTCTTCGGTGCCTTTGGTATCGTATTCGGCATTGTCTACGCTGCATCCCACTATCTTCCTTTTTTCAAAGAAGAAGGAAACCGTTCAGCACGTATCATATTTAGCATCGGCCTAGGTATTCTAGGCTTAGTCACCCCAGGTTACCTAGATTTACTTGCGGATCTTGGTGAAGGCGCACTTACTATCCTTGCTGTAGTCGCCTTACTCATACTTATTGTCTTCGTCATTTGGGAGCTTATCCTCAACCGAGGACAGCGTCAAGCTGAACACAATGCGAACGTAACTGAACAAACGGCACGCAGAGCCGAAGCCGGACTACGAAGCGTTCAAGCGACTGCAACTGGAGACCGCGCCACGGCTGAAGCTGCTGCGGTGGTTGCACGAGAAGGCATGCAAGCCGATTTCCACAACACAGGTGGAGCCATTCGAGGCCGAGAAACCAATCGTCTTGCTGCGGAAACCACACAACAAAATGCACAAGTAGCTGCTATTGTAAACCAATCCGCTCAAGGACTTGTTCAACTCCAACATGAAAACACACGCAGAATCAACCAGATCAATGCGGACGCTGACAATCAGCACTTAACTCGAGATGAAAGACAAGCACGTATCAACCAAAATCAAGAAACGTTCGATCAAACTATTCAGGAACGCATTGATACGGCCACTAGGACAGCCAATGCAGCCATTGCACAAGAAGCCCGCACACAAAACTGGGACAATGAACGCGTTCGCCTTGAACAAGCACGTGTTACGGACCAAATTGAACAACAAAGACAACGAATGCTCGAAATGCAAGCTACCACGCAAACCAATCTTTTGCGGCAACAACAAGATCAAGCAACAGTTCAACGACAATTGGATGCACAGCAGCGATTGCTTCTTTTAGAGACCCGGAGTTTTAATCAATTAGTAACTCATGTCAATGCCTCACTGAACACAGCTGGCACTGTTGTAGATAAAGTGAATCAGATCAACCGCGCCCTTGGAATTGCCGGGGGAGTGACAGACACGCGAACGGCGATGAATTTAATCTCTCCACTAGCAACAGAGATTAGTAATTTACAACAGTTTTCTGCCGCAGTAAATAGTCTTATGACTGAGCTTACGCAATACGATTCTGAGATCAGAGGACTCCAATTGGCTCGAACTCTCGGCAGAAGGGCTCCCAGAGGTCGGCAAGCGCAGGAATTACAACAATTGGAAACTGTAGCGACTACTCTACGAACCCAAGCTGAACAAGAAAATGCTACCATGATGGCTGAAGCACAAGGATTCAGCCGAGAAGTAACGGCGCTGAACGACGCCATTAATACAGGCTCCATGCAAAATGCCACTAGACTCGCCGGTGCGCTTCAAACACAAGCAGCGAGGCTTATGCAAAGAGAAAGTAGGATCCGAGACCTGTCCTATCAAGCCTCAGAAGCCATCATCAATGCTCAAACCCTCATCGGCCAGATCCGAGCCACTCCTTAAGGTTATCCCATGGCAGACCACCCCGCACTTGGATCCTTTGCAGCAGACTTAGCCACTCGAGCTCAAACAGCAAGGGATGAATTAAACACTGCGCTAGATGGGGTCGATACACGGTTAAATGATGAACGAAAATCATTGGATGCAAGAAAAGAAGAGAACCTGGCAAATCGTAAACAACTTCTGAATGAACTGAAAAAGAATTTAGTGGATTACCAGAGAGCTCCTGCAGAACTGGAGTCGGGACAGTTTTTACTTCAAGCACTTCTACGCTGGATTCAACTTTTTAAACTTGCAATGGGAGATTTGCAACGAGAAGAAGAAGCTCAACGAGAGCTACTTTTTATAGCCCTTACTCAATACGATCAACAAGTGCTGTTTCGAATCTCACAGGATCTTGAACGCAATAAAAACCGCCTTCAAGTCATCTTGAATCAGAATTTCCCCAATGTTTCTTATGATGAACCTGGAAATGTTTATGCAGCTTTGCTAGAGATTGCAGAACAAGCTGGAAAGGCCGTACGCCAAACAGTGGAAAACCAATTTCATATCACTTTCGTATTAAATGAAAACTGCTCAAAACACAGATTCGAAATTATACGCATTCGAGAACAAATTCAAAAAACATTGA
>JBBSWA010000001.1:0-6928 GCA_038046485.1 Nanobdellota archaeon | reverse complement strand
GGCTTCTAATTGAGCGTCAGGATGATGGTTTAAGAAGTTGGAAACAACGCCTTCATTTTCTTCAGGTTCTAAGGTACAGGTACTGTAAACAACGGTGCCTCCTTCTTTCAAAAGACTGAAGGCTACATCCAATAAGGCCAATTGCTGAGCAGCTAGACGCGTAATCATGTTTGGATTCCACATGGTTAAAGTCTTAAGGGACTTGCGAATCGTACCGGTTCCTGAACAGGGTGCATCCACTAAAATCTTATCAAAGCGAGCCTTTTTGTTCTTGAAGGCAAATCCTTGCATGTGCGTGATGATGGAATTAGCAACGCCACAACGCTGCAAGTTCATCCCCAAGGCCTTCAAACGAGCGTATTGAATATCGTTTGCCACCAGGACCCCTTCATTCTTCATGTACTGCGCCATCTGCGAGGTTTTACTTCCTGGAGCTGCGCATATATCTAAAACAAGATCTCCTGGCTGTGGAGCTAACACTACTGGAGGGATCATGCTTGCTGCTTCCTGCACATAAATATAACCCAGCTGATGCTCTTGAAGATTTCCAATATCAAAACGCTTACCTTGCTTATACGTAATCCAAAAGCCTTCCTTGCACCAAGGAACCGGATCGAGCTGCCACAAGTCGCTTAACCGCTGTTGAACTTCTTTTGCCGTACTCTTCAAGGTATTTACACGAATTGCTTTTCGAATGTACGAGAAGGAATACGCCATGAAGGTATCATAGTCTTTTCCTAACAAGGCGCGATAACGCTCTTCAAAACGAGGCTTTACTTCAGCTCTCACATGGGGTATGGGTTCCATCTTATTCCAGAAGAGAAAAACAGTTTATAAACGTTCAGTTGGGCAGGGCATGTTTTTGCCCGAGCCCTGCTTCCCAACGCTTCTTGCTTATATACTTACGAACTTCCTCATACACGAACACCATCAATGAAAAAACAACCACTTCTACCCACTCCAAGAGCGAGAGTGAAACCGTATGAAATACCTCTTGGAAGAAAGACCACTCCACGACCACCACTTGCAAGGCTGCTGAAATCAAAATTCCCATAAACAAGTATTTATTCTCTAAAATCCCGATGGAAAACAAGGACTTTTTATTGCTACGACAATTAAAGGCGTTCACGAGCTCGCAAAAGATGAGCACTGAAAAGGCTAAAGTTTTTGCCTTATCCAACTCTTCTACGTGCAAAAAGAAGATACCCAATGTACATACTGTTATTACCATCCCCATACCCGACCAACGATAAAAATGTCTTGCTGTAATTAAACGCTTATGCGGATTTCTTGGAGCCCTTTCCATGATATCCTTTTCTCCTTGTTCCAGACCCAGAGCCAAGGCAGGTAAGGCATCCGTAGCTAAGTTCGTCCACAAAATCTGGATTGCTGAAATGACTAAAGAAGTCGGATACAGCAACATACCTAAGAAGACGGTAAAGAGCTCACCCATGTTGGATGAAAAGATGTATCGAATAAACTTTTTGATGTTTGAATAAATGATACGCCCCTCCCTTACTGCTGCAATGATGGAGGCAAATGAATCATCCACTAAAACAATATCACTTGCTTCCTTCGCCACATCCGTTCCTCCCCTACCCATTGCAACCCCAATATCTGCCTTCTTTAAGGCTGGCGCATCATTTACTCCATCCCCAGTTACGGCCACAATTTCTCCTAGCTCTTTCAAACAAGAAACAATACGCAACTTATCTTCCGGACTTGCCCTTGCAAAAATGGCTTTCTTCTTTAGAATCTCTTTCAGGTCTGACTCCTTTAACCGGGCAAGCTCTTGCCCGGTAACAATTCGAGTGGATTCATCAGCAATTCCTAACTCCATGGCAATGGCCTTTGCTGTAATCCCATGATCCCCCGTAATTACAAAGACGCGAATCCCTGCTTTTTTACATTCTAACACCGCTTCTTTTACTTCTTCTCTTGGAGGATCCAACATCCCTACAAGCCCCAAAAATACTAAATCCCCCTCTATTTTCTTAACGTCCGATCTCTTAAGGTCCAATCCTTTAGAAGGAAGCTCCTTATAGGCTACTCCTAACACGCGCAAAGCACTCTTTGCCATAAACATGTTCTGCTCAAGCACTTCTTGCTTTAATTTATCTGAAAAAGGAACTACTTTCCCATGAATCTTTGCCTTCTTACACAACTCAACTACTCGATCCGGAGCCCCTTTTGTAAACACCACCTGTTTTTTATCCAATACCTGAACTACGGACATCAACTTCCTTGAAGAATCAAAGGGCAGCTCAAAGACTTTCTTTGAAGAGGTACGCAAGGCCTCTACCTCAATTCCATACTTTTGAGCGACCACCACCAACGCTCCTTCTGTTGGATCACCCACAATCTTAAACTCCTTTGTTAGGACGGCGTCACTGCATAAAACCACTCCTTTCAAGAGCAATTCCAACTCGGCTTCCTTGTACATATTCCCTTTTAGCAAAAACCTTCCTTGAGGCCTATACCCTGCCCCTTCCACTTCAATGAGATCTTGATTTACCCACACTTTTTTTACCGTCATCTCATTCTTTGTGAGCGTGCCTGTCTTATCCGAACAAATCACTGTCGTACTGCCTAAGGTTTCCACTGAACTTAACCTGCGAACAATGGCATTGTTTTTCACCATCTTCTGAACCCCTAATGCCAAGGTAATGGTTACAATGGCCGGCAAGCTCTCGGGAACTGCAGCGACTACCAACGAAACCGTAAACAAGAACATCATCATCCAGGGATTTCCCATCGCCATCCCAAACAAGAACATAAACAAGCAAACAAAAATCGTACCTTTAGCCACCAACTTACCTGATAAATCAAGCTCACGTTGCAAAGGACTGATTTCCTGCTTCAACTCTTGAGTAAGACTGGCAATCTTTCCAAATTGTGTAGTCATTCCCGTTGCGGTGACAATGGCGCGACCCTTGCCTCGGGAAATGATCGTACCCATAAACACCATGTTATCCTGATCGGCCACACCGGCCTCCTTCAACATTCGCTCCACTGTTTTTACCCGAGGCACACTCTCTCCTGTAAGCGCACTCTCATCGACTGCAAGCGAGATGACTTCCAAGAGCCGCGCGTCCGCTGGAATCTTATCTCCTTCTTCTAAGATCAAGATGTCACCTGGAACCAAGTCCTTGGCCAGAATGTTTTGCACCACCCCATCACGAACTACTTTGGCTGATGGGCTCATCATGCGCTTTAACGCCTGCAAAGACTCTTCTGCCTTGTATTCCTGAATAAATCCAATGATGGCATTGAGAACAACGACCACAAAAATAAAAACCGCATCGGTATGCTCCCCGAGTAATAATGAGATCACCAATGCTGCAAGCAGCAAAAGCACCATCACATCCTTAAACTCATCCAGCAGCATTCGCCACCAGGGCTTTTTTGGCGCTTCCTTTAAGACATTCAATCCGTGCTCTTCCAGGCGCCTAGAAACTGCATCTTTCGATAGCCCTTTGGGAGAAGAATCTAGCTCCCTTAGCACCTCTTTTTCACTTAGACGATACGCGTCCATTCCTAAAATGAACTTCGAGATACTGGTATATAAGGGTTTTGACGGATGGGTTTAAAAGAGCCGGAAAGCCTTATCCGTCGCGTGCTATTACTCCAGATACACTTCAATTCAATTGCGTTTTATGAACCCATTTATTAGTAGAAACTTTTTAATAACCTTCTTTCTTTCTATTAAGTAATGCAGGCAAAAACCTTAGATCATTTAATAAGCAACGAGACCGCTTTGACCCAAGTTCGCTCTACCTTCTTTCCCGCCATTCAAAATCGTTTGATCACCGGATACAATGTTTATGCAAAATCCCCCCACTCATTTAGGAGGGTTCCCTGAATTTGGTTATTACCACTCCAATCTAGGTAAAGAAGATGATCACTACAAAGAATTAGATTGGATATTGCGCAATGAAGGCTTCCAACCCTCCCCATTTGTAAACGCTCGTAAAGTCCCTAAGCGGATTATACAACGCTATGCAACTTACCGGCATCTCCCTTCCTGGGAGAAAAGCACTGAGATGAGAATCTTCACTTTAAAAGGGAGAGAATTAAGCCTGGAAGATGCCGCTGAACTTAATCAACCCTGCATTGTTGAGGAGAAACAGTACAAACTTCGAATGGCCATTTATACGAAAGACGAATTACGATATCTCATCAACCTGTTTAAAAAGTATACTTCCGTCTTTAGACTAGATAGCCTAGGAAGACGTGTCCCAACGCATCCACGTTCTCATCGCTTTAAAAAGAATATAGACAATAGAGAAAGGAACCGCTACATCCCAGGCTCCTGGGAAGTCCCCCTTTTAACAGTTACCGATTATCCTAAACCCAAGAATTGCCGAGATCTTCTTCATGCCAGTAGATTTTCCGTAACGTTAGGAGAGGATTCCAGCACCCTCATAGAGATTCTTACAAAATCAAAGAAACAATATCTGAAAGAATTCTTATTCTTTCACAGCATTCACCACCGAATAGATGATATCTATGTTCTACGAACCTTCGTGGAAGACTACCTAGAAGTTGCCTAAAAACCATATTCTCTAATGGTAAGCTGCTACAGGAGAAAACTGACTCGAACTTTCAACGAGCAAATCTCTTTTTTGTCGGCGTAAATAACCTTCTGAAATTATTCTTCCGAATCCGCCCTGGTCTTGTAACTCTTTAGCTCGTCTTTGCTCATACAACACATAGTTTGTTTCAAAACGAGAAACACTTTGTAAAACTTCCCCTAATAAAACTACTCTCAGATCACTTTTACGTTTATGCTCCTCTATTAAAGCAATACCCCGCTCAATTTCCTTTACAGCATCATAATGAAACTCATTCGGTAAATTTGTCCCTATTCCATCTGTTCTTAATCTTTCAACCAATTTTTTTATAGGTTTATGCATACTTACTGTAAGTGCTTGATATATATAAGTTTTCCTACGAATAGATATATCTTTGGAAATTAGTATCTTTGGAAATTAGTCCATTCGACTTGAACAAAGATTTATATACCTTGAAAATAAAAACGCACCATGCCAGAAGGACAACTCACGGAAGAAGACTTGCGTAATATGAGCCCCGAAGAGATTGCGGAACTACAGCGAAAGAACTGCCTCTTTTGCAAGATCGTTCGAGGAGACATTCCAGCCAAGAAAGTCTATGAAGATGATGAGATGCTTGCTATTTTAGACATTAACCCAGCGAGTAAAGGACACACCCTCGTTTTACCTAAAGAACATTACCCCTTGCTCCCTTTACTGCCTTTCAGCTTATTCAACCACCTCTTTACTCAGACGAGGAACTTAATTGCCGCCCTTGAAAAAGCAACGGTAAACCCGGGCGTTACCCTATTCATTGCCAATGGCGCTGCAGCTGGACAGCAAAGCCCTCACTTCTTATTCCACCTGGTCCCCCGAGAAAACCCAACTGACCTACCTATATTTAATTTACCCACCCAGGGATGGCCTGAACAAGAAAAGACTGTTCCTATTCTGCAAAAACAACTTCTCCTTCTCCTTCGACCTTATTTATCTAAGACTGGAAGACTTAAACCCACTCCAACTTATACTCCCCCTAAACCCCCCCAAACTTCTGCTGCTTCGCCAAGTTTATTTCCTACTACATCCTCTTCTCCGACATCCTCTTCTCTGGCACAAGCCCCCCCACCCCAACTCTTCTTACAACCCATCTCCCTGTCTGAACCCATTATCCAAGAAATTGAAGCGAGTACGCAGCAAAAAGACCCTTTTGATCCTACACGTCTTCCTGAACTTCTTGAAACCAACCAAGAGCTACGACGCATGATCATCTCCCAACCCGACCAACTCCTTCAATTCATCAAAAACAGTCCGGACCTTGCCCGACTCTTCCAAGGCATTCATGTGCATAGACTTAGCCAAAAACTCTCTGAATACGAACAACATAACTCGAAAAAAACGGAAAACCATCCTCCCGCCAAACCTGCGCCCTCTGCGAATAAAGCAGACTTAGATAAAATTGGTGAACTCTTTCCATGAACTGCCCAGCCTGCACCCCAAAAGGGACGATTCTATACCAAGATGAAGATAGCTTGATCCTTGTTCCTTCTGCACCTTCTATTCCTGGCCATTTACAGGTTCTTTCTAAAACTCATAACAAGCTTGTGGATTTAAATGCTGAACAAACCCAACATCTCTTTCACCTGGCCAATTATACTGCGGCAAGCCTGTTTGAAGTGTTGCAAGCTCAAGGCACCAATATCCTTGTCCATGAAGGCATTGAAGAACATGCTGTTTTAAACGTGCTTAGCCGAAAGATGGAGGATGGCTTAAGCTTCCAATGGGAGCCTAAGTCAATACCTGCTGCTGAAATGGATGAAATAGCACAGAAGATCCGAGACCAAATCTTTCCTAACGCTGAGAAAAGGCCTGAGAAAAAAGAAACTGCTCCACAAGAAAAGATTATTCAAATTGAAAAACAACTCGAAGCTGTAAAAGACAAGATTGTAGACACTCCTGAAAAAGAGAATTACATGCTGAAGCAACTTGAGAGAATACCTTAGAAAAACCAACTCAAGAACCAGGCACTCTTCCAAAGCGTCAATATATAGGCGAAGAAGAAGCTGGGAACAAAGGGAATGCCTTCTTTCACCCACACTTGTTTTACTCTCCACTTTTTCAACTGCGCGATCTGCTTAAAGCTAATTCCTAGGTCTTTAGGACCGCAGATTCTTTTGCCTTGCACCCGCACATCCTTGAAAATCCAATCCCCTTCGGTGAGTTTGGAAACAGGCAACTCCTTAATTAGACAGGTTTTTTCAAGCACTTTCATCGCCAACACTAAATAATAACCGATTAAGCCCAAGACAACAAAAGACCACATCAGGAAACGCAAGGTTAATGGCAACCATAAGGCTGACACGATTAGAAACAAAGCA